>JAJRRM010000106.1 GCA_024279475.1 Alphaproteobacteria bacterium
CGACAACAAGGGCAGTGACCTACCAATTAGAAGAGGTTGTTCATCCAGGATCACATAATATTGAAGAACAAAACCAGCTTATGTTTGATATATATAAAGAAAGGGTGGAAAGTAATAGAGAAGATTTAGAAGCTCTGTATTTATTAGGTTTATGTTATGAAAATGGGAGAGGGACACGTCTCAATCCGGCGGAAGCTGTAAAGTACTACAAGGAACTGGCAAGGAAAGACCATCAGGACGCGAAGTTTACATTAGCCATGCATTACTATGTAGGTGGGGGGTGTGAAAAAAATGTATCTGTCACATTATCCTTATTAACTTCTTTATCAAAAAAAGATAACCATACTATGGCTAAATGGTTTCTTAATAAAAACTTTAATTTTAAAAAGTATGAAGTATTAAATGAAGAAGTCTTTAAGACATTTCAAGTAGCCGCTGAACAGAATAACACCTGGGCTCAAGTTTTTTTAGGAGAATTTTATTGTAAAGGACAAGGTGTGGATAGTAGTTGTGAAAAAGAGAGGGAATCTTACGAGTTGGCAGCCAATCAAGGGAATGTTCTAGCTCAATCCAATATAGGGTATCTCTATAGTATGGGACACGGAGTTGAGAAAGATTATGAGAAAGCGTTAGAATGGTACCATAAAGCGGCAGATCAAGGATATAAAAGAGCTAAGATAAAGCTAAAGGCCCTTAAAGGAAAGATAGCTAGCTTTCTTGAAACTCGTCAAGGAGCACATCTAGCGGGAATATCTAGAGACAATCATGCTGCTATGCACCTAACAGAAAAAAGTTCTCTTAAAGAGTATTTAATGCGTGGAGAAAGACCGGGGGAAACTATATTTTCTTCTATCTCCTGTTTAACAAACGTAATGAGTATAGAGCAGACAGTGATTTTTGGTACCGGGGGTCATGATTATTTACATCATACAGCACATCTAACACGCACTGAGATGATGGAAATGGCCTTGTCAATGACACTAACAGGAAAACTAACAATAGCTTCTATAAAGGGAGACTTTTATAAGACACTCGTAGATGTATCAAGGGTTAGAATAGGTCTTGTACAGTGTTCTTTTGCAGATTTTCTACCAACAGAATTTGAAGTAGGTAATGCAGCTTTTTTGCCAGGCCTTCATCATAAATATGCACGCTATAGTGTATTTGGATCCCCTGCACAGATTGAAGCATTGAGATCCACTCTTTTAAGAGAAAACTTTTCTTTGTTACAATCAACTATTTTACAAGAGTACACTCTCTTTGAAGAGGCAGATATACATACAAATGCTCAATACATCGTAATAGAGCAAGAAAGACTGGCAGAAAACAGAACAGCTCTTGGGGATTTCTTTGAAACACACCCAGGGAAAACACTTCTTATAGATACACGTAGCGAAACACTTAATATAAGAGGCTCAGCTATTCCTGCACAGGTTGCTCATCTGGTCTTTTCAAATACATTACATAACGTAACGACTGTTGGTAGTAACTTCCTTTCTAGATGTAGAGATCTTACTGAAATAGATTTATCTCCTTTATCTAACGTAACGACTGTTAATAATCATTTTCTCTCTGGATGTAGAGGTCTTACTGAAATAGATTTATCTCCTTTATCTAACGTAACGACTGTTGGTAATAGTTTTCTCTCTGGCTGTCAAGGTCTTCCTGAAATAGATTTATCTCCTTTATCTAACGTAACGACTGTTGGTAATAGTTTTCTCTCTGGCTGTCAAGGTCTTCCTGCAATAGATTTATTTCCTTTATCTAACGTAACAACTGTTGATAGTCATTTTCTCGATAACTGCAGCGGTCTTACTGAGATAGATTTATCCCCTTTATTTAGCGTAGTTACTGTTAATAGTCATTTTCTCTCTGGCTGTAGTGGTCTTACTGCAGTAAATTTATCCCCTTTATCTAATCTAACTAGGGTTGAGTATTGTTTTCTCTCTGGCTGTAGTGGTCTTACTGAAATAGATTTATCTCCTTTATCTAACGTAACGACTTTTGGTAGTAGTTTTCTCTCTGGCTGTAGTGGTCTTACTGAAATAGATTTATCTCCTTTATCTAACGTAGCTACTGTGGGTAATAGTTTTCTCTTTAATTGTTATAATATTACTGAAATAGATTTATCTCCTTTATCAAACGTAACGACTTTTGGCAATAATTTTCTCTCTGGATATAAAGAAGCAGATACTTTATATTCTCATAATATAAAAAATAAATATATTCCTCCCCTCCTCCTGCATACACTCTCTACTATGAGCCATAGTGATTCTGTATAGGGGTTGTCCACTCTGGGGGAACCTCTCCCCTAAACCCTTCGGGGGGGGCGGCCTTTGTAGCACGTGTGCATATCCACGGGATAGAGTTTATATGAGACTGTTAACAAAATAAGTTTAATTGGTACATATATGGGGAGCAAGTCACAGGGCCTTAACTAAAAAAGAAGTACAAAACATGACACCACATATGATGAGCACAAATTGTCTTACTAATTCTACCATTCCTTCTTTAATTGATGGCTATAGGCAATTTAAGTTAAAGCATTATGAATAATCAAAGGCTTTTGATAGTCTAGTCCAATATGGCCAAAAGCCGAAAGTATTGGTAGTTGCTTGCTGTGATTCACGAGTTGATCCTGCTATTCTTACTGGTGGCGATCCAGGCGAATTATTTGTAGTACGCAATGTTGCTAATTTAGTAGTACTTTCGACCCTGTTGCAAAAAATCTCATAATTTGATGAAATATACTTCGGAGTATATAAATTAAGAAGCTATGAGACCGATGCATAAGTAGGTAAAAAGGTATTGCGAAGTAAAGAGGAAGTATTCCACTCAGAAATATAAAAATAAAAAGAGGACATCCCCCATGAGTTTTTTAATGCTGGAAGCGGAGAGACGGTTTAAAAAGAGTACCTTGAAGATAGTAGAAGAATTAGTGAACTGGAAAGAAGTTCGTAAAATAGTAGGTAAGCTAGATCGGAGAGGCTATGGACCCAAGGGATATGAAGTATCAGGCCTTGTAAAAAATTTGCTATTGCAAGCTTGGCATCACTTGACGGTGCCCATTCATTCAAAAACTCTTCAGCATTTTAACTATGGGTAACTCTTACCTAGATTAATACGGTAACCTTTCAGCAGATCTCAAGCCTCATATTCGCACCACTACCTTCAACGCCCCCCATTTTAATTTTTTGTAGCAGATCCCAAAAAAGTATAGGTCCTTAGAGTGTTTTGAAAAATCCTCAACATCCTATGGCAAGTAGGGTATTTTGGGGCCAGATATTAGTTCTACAACTCTGGAACTTATTTTATCTTGATAATACTTTGCTGCTGTACTTGAAGAGCAAGCTAAAAACTTGCATCCTACGGATAAAATAAGCATTCTTATTCCCCAAATGGCTAACTTTAAGTCAGGAGTAAATACTAAGCAAGTGAAGCAGAAAGAACTCGCCGCTAGAGTTGATTTATGGAGAAACTCAAATCCATTAGAGAAATAAGTATAACAACTATTCTTAATCCAGTTTCTATTTATTTCCTCTCGAAAATGATAAAATAGTCTATCTTGAGTAAGTTCCTTTAAACTGCCATTTCTCATATTTTCAAATATAAAATTTAATGCTTCAAGAGGTAATTCTCGCTGTTTAAGCATAGGGAGTTCTATTCCAGGGACTTCTATAGCCTCTTCTGTGTTTTCATTGGGCAATACTTCTATACTACGTGATAAAATAGGAGAGCGTTGACTTGTATACTCAGATCTCTCTACAATACCATTTACAGCATGAGAGAGAAAATCTACCCCCAGAAAAAAAATCCCGCAGAAAAATATTCTAAACATTTTTTATCCCTAATATTATATCATTTCTATTTTTTGTCCCTCAAAAAAAAGACAAGCAACTTTGGATAATCTCTGAGTCTATAACTAATAAAATATGGTATCCATATTGTTTAGAATATGGCACTTATTTTTGCTTAACTCAGTGTAAAGAGATAGAGAAACCTTCCTGGTTAACTCCTCTTTTTGTTTGTTAAGTTTTTCAATTCTCTCATCTATAGAAGTAATGTTTTTCATGTAGTCGTAATCCTGCTTATATTTAGAGTAGATAATACCATAACATCCTTCAATCGCATCGCCAAGATATTTGAGATTTATGCAGATATAAACGGCACCGTCAAGTTAAAGTAGAGTGTTGAGTTTATATTTAGGTATGTTAGGGTTTTACACGTTGCAATTGTAGAGGAGTTATAAAGAAAAGAGAGGTTTATCCATCAGATAAATGGCCTCTTGATGAAATGACAATAAAGCTCAATGGATCTCCTTTTGTGTTATGGAGAGCTGTTGATGCCCCTGGGAATGAAATAGATATTCTTCTTCAAAAACGTAGAAATAAGAAAGCAGATATTCGCTTTCTAACGCGCTTATTAGGCAATAATCCAGCTCCACGCGTTATCTAACAGATAAGCTAAGTATATTAAGCCAATACGTTATTTGACGCTAAGAATGCCCATCAATAAACTCGTCGAAAAGAAAAATAAGAAATTAAATATCTGGTGATGCATATTAAAAAAAATCTCAACAAAGGATCATTTTATAAAACAGTAAAATAATGAGCTAAAACCAAGCAAAAAATGTATCATCTGGCTATATCAAGAAACAAAGTCTTTGTCTTTAAAACTCAACTTTTTAGAAGAAAATGAGAAAAATGGGGAAGTTATTTGGTTATGCGAGATTAAGCAGTCAAAATCAGGAAGGGCAACTTCATGTTGATGCGCTTAAAAAATTAGGGGGGGAAGGAATAGGTTTTAGGTCTTTGTGTGATGGAACAATTGATACGGCTACAACCTCAGGAAAATTAATATTTAATATATTTTCTTCTCTTTCATAGTTTGAGAGGAGCCTTATCCAAGAGAGAATAAGAGCAGGCCTTATAATCAGCTCGTATGCGAGGGAGATTAGGTAGCCGTAAGAAGCTATTGTCAAAAGACCCTAAGGTTCAGATGGCAAAGAATATGCATAAGAACCATGAGATGAGTATAAATACTATTTGTCAGACACTAAAAATTTTCCGAGCTATTTTTTATAGATATGTTAATTTGTAAAAAAAGGATAAGAGAGTTATTTATAGTAAAATTATATATCCTAAATAAGGAGAGATGAGGTGAAAAAATATATGAAGAAAGTTATGTTTATTTTATTAATAAGAGCACTCTGAGTAAAGTCAAAAAGATCTGACAAGTCCTGGATCTAAGTCTATCGGAGTCTAAATGCACCTTATTTCTTGTTATTTTCTATCCTAAAGCCTGATTTTTCAGGATTTAGGCACACTTCATCTGTGGGTTACCTTAAAATACTCTCAGCACGCCTTGATATTATAGGCCATGGCAAACAGGTCGAAATGCACTTGCTGTTTAAC
>JAJRRM010000107.1 GCA_024279475.1 Alphaproteobacteria bacterium
AAATCTTATAGTACTGCTCTAGGATATAATTTTGGCAGCTGTAAAGTTGGTGTTGGTTACCAAAGATCTATTACAACCATTCAATCTGGCTTACCAAAAGCAAAAGGGGAAGTTTTATCCGTCACAGGTGACTATACAGTGGCTCCAGGTTTAGGTATCTATGCTGAAGCTGATTTGGTTAACTTAAGAACAAATCCAACAGCTGTTGCTCGTACGGTTACAACAAATGGTAAAACAGGAAAAGGAAACAACAAAGGTGGTATCTTTATCACTGGTATAAAAATATCTTTCTAAAAGTTATACCTCTATCCTAAAAAGGGCCTTAAAGGCCCTTTTTATATGTTAAGAAATTCTTATTCTTATATAAAAGGTGTATCTATTTTTGTTTCTCTCTCTTCTGGTCTTGTCTCCCTCTACTTTATATGATTTTTTTTCTTCCTATTATCCATATTTTTTATCTTTATTTTGCACAGAAGCTGTAGAGTGTAATAACAAATTATTTGGATGTCCTAACATACTAATGTGCCAGTATAGAGCCAATAGATTGGATGCTGGACAAAATAGTTGTGCTTATAGCTAAACTTGTAACACTGAACTATGCTCCCATAAAATAACAAGGATACAATTTAGAGATTTTAGCTGTCTAAGGATTTTCCTTCATACCTAGGCTGTTTTATATTTAAAAGAGCATTCTTTACTCACTGGACATATAGAGCACTTTGGTTTTCGAGCCATGCAAATATACCGCCCCAGCAAAATAAGTAAATGGTGTGCATCCTTACCAAATTTCTTTGGAACAACCTTTAGAAGTTTATGCTCTATTTCTTCAGGTGATTTTCCTTTAGCTAATCCTGTTCGATTACTTAAGCGAAAAACATGTGTATCCACTGGCATAGTTGGCTCTCCAAAAGCAACATTTAGAACTACATTAGCCGTCTTACGGCCTACACCAGACAATTCCATAAGTTCTTCTCTTGTAGCAGGCACCTGTGCTTCATATTTATCTATTAATAAGCGAGACAATGCTACAATATTTCTCGCTTTTGTTTTATATAAGCCTATAGTTTTTATATAAGATTTGAGCTTTTCTTCTCCCAATTCTATCATTTTTTGGGGGTTTTGCACCACTTCAAATAAATTCTTCGTAGCTTTATTAACTCCCCTATCTGTAGACTGCGCAGATAAAACCACTGCCACAAGCAAGGTATAAGTATTTACAAAGTCTAACTCTGTCTCTGGTGAAGGAAAGTATTTATCTAGTTTCTCAAAAAAAAATTTACGCGTATCTTTATTCATTTATTCTATTAAAAATAGGATGCATCCTAAAAATTAAAGCATTCATCCAGTCAATACCCGTACGCGCAGCGCCCCACACTTTTTTTGACCGATTAAACAAACTACTTTTCTTTTTTCTTTTGCCTTTTTTACTGCTCCCTGATTTTCCTTTTGGTGGTTTATTATCCTGATCTTCATCAAGAGATTTGCGTGATATTTCTAACTCTTCAAATTTCTCTAAAATTTCTTTTTGTTCATGTAGAATATTTTGAGGAATATCTATGTGCATCTCTACAATCAAATCACCTCGTTTTCCACCCTTTATAGACGATATTCCTTTTCGATCAATACAAAAACTCTTGCCATACTGCGTACCTGCAGGAATTACTAACTCTACAGGTTTGTTTTCAATAGTTGGTACATCTACCGTTCCTCCTAGAATGGCTGTTATCATAGGAATTTTAGCCTTAATAAAAAGATTTTTATCCTCTCGTTGGAAAATTTCATGCGGCAAAACATGAATAAATATATACAAATCTCCAGAAGATCCCCCTCGAAGTCCTGCTTCACCTTCACCATTCAAACGGATACGCATGCCATCATCTACACCAACTGGTATATTGACTGAAATCGATCGCTGCTTACGCAACCTCCCTTGTCCAGAACATGAACTGCATGAGTTTTGAATTGTTTGTCCACATCCTTGGCACGAAACACAAGGCTGCTCCATTAAAAAAAATCCTTTTTGCTGGCGTACAACTCCTGCTCCCTGGCAAGCTACGCATTCTAAAATTTTTCCTTCTGGCCCTATACCACTATTACTACAATCAGTGCATCCCATATACGTAGAGTATTTAATCTCAGGCTTTGTGCCATTAAAAGCATCCTCTAATGCTATCTCTAAATCGAATCTTAAATCTTCTCCTTGAGCTTTCATAGACGATTGGCGGCGGCGACGCCCTTGCACAGAACCTTGATCCCCACTAAATTCCTCAAAGATAGAACTAAACATATCAGAGAAATCAAATCCATTAGAAGCTCCACTGAATCCTCCAAATCCACCACCACTTTGATTAAAAGCATTATGACCAAACTGATCATAAGCTGAGCGTTTTTGTGGATCTTTTAAAACCTCATAAGCTTCATTTAATTCCTTAAATTTTTTTTCTGCCTTTTCTGTATCATCTGAGTTCCGATCAGGATGATACTTCATAGCAAGTTTCCGATAGGATTTTTTTAGCTCAGAATCAGAGACTTCTCTAGTTACACTTAAAATCTCATAGTAATCACGTTTAGACATATTTTTTACCTATAAAAATGATAGAGGGAGCCCCTTGGGGGCACCCTTTATATAAAATTAAGTAGATTTTTCTTGCTTGTCATCATCTACTTCTTCAAAATCAGCATCTACAACTTCAGCTTCAGCCTCTGCACTCTTAGAATCAGTATCTGTCTCAGCAGAATCTCCTGCTGCACCATCTTTTTCCTGTTCTTTGTATATAGCTTCTCCCAACTTCATTGTTTTTTGAGAAAATTCTTCCAGAGACTTGCGAAGAGCATCTATATCATCCCCTTTTGCCGTTTCTTTTAAATCTTCCAGAGCTTTTTCAATAGACTCTTTATCTGCTGTCTCAAGCTTGTCACCATGCTCTTTCAAATTTGTTTCTGTTGTATTAATCAATGCTTCTGCTTGGTTGTTGACCTCAACAGATTCTCGACGTTTTTTGTCTTCATCTGCATTTTCTTCAGCATTTTTAACCATTTTATCTATCTCTTCTTCACTTAACCCACCGCTAGCTTGAATGCTAATTTTTTGTTCTTTTCCTGTACCCTTATCTTTAGCTGATACATTCACTATACCATTAGCATCAATATCAAAAGTCACTTCGATTTGTGGCATGCCACGTGAAGCTGCTGGAATACCCACTAAATCAAACTGTCCAAGTACTTTATTATCTACAGCCATCTCACGCTCTCCTTGGAAAACACGGATAGTCACAGCTGTCTGATTATCTTCAGCTGTAGAAAATACCTGACTTTTTGACGTAGGAACAGTCGTATTACGATCAATCAAGCGTGTAAAAACTCCACCCAGAGTTTCAATACCCAAAGAAAGTGGGGTTACATCCAAAAGAAGAACATCTTTTACATCTCCTTGCAAAACACCTCCTTGAATTGCTGCACCAATCGCTACAACTTCATCAGGATTAACTCCACGATGAGGTTCTTTACCAAAAATTTCTTTTACAGTTTCAAAAATCTTTGGCATGCGTGTTTGCCCACCAACAAGAATAACTTCATCTATCTTATCAGCTGTAAGGCCTGCATCTTTTAAAGCTGCTTTGCATGGACCAACTGTGCGCTTTATAAGTTCTTGCACAAGACTTTCCAGTTTTGCCCGCGTAAATTTTACGTTCAAATGCTTAGGACCTGATGCATCTGCTGTAATAAATGGTAAATTCACCTCTGTTTGTTGTGTGCTTGAAAGTTCAATTTTTGCTTTTTCAGCAGCTTCCTTTAACCGTTGTAAGGCTAATTTATCACCACGCAAATCGATTCCTTGCTCTTTTTTAAACTCATTTGCTAAATAATTAATGATTTTATTATCAAAGTCTTCACCACCAAGGAATGTATCTCCATTTGTTGATTTCACCTCAAAAACACCATCACCCATTTCAAGAATAGATACATCAAACGTACCACCACCAAGATCATAAACCGCAACTATACCAGATCCTTTTTTATCTAACCCATAAGAAAGTGCTGCAGCTGTAGGCTCATTAATAATACGCATAACTTCAAGGCCTGCTATCTTCCCGGCGTCTTTAGTTGCCTGACGTTGAGCATCATTAAAATAAGCAGGAACTGTAATAACGGCTTGTTCAACAGTTTCACCTAAGTATGCTTCCGCTGTTTCCTTCATTTTTTGCAAAATAAAAGCGCTTATTTGGCTTGGGCTATAAGGTTTTTTTCTAGCTTCTACCCAAGCATCACCACTTTTAGAATCAATGATTTTATACGGTACAAGTTTTTGATCTTCCTTTGTAATAGGGTCATTATAACGACGACCTATTAAACGCTTAACCGCAAAAATTGTATTTTCTGGGTTTGTTACAGCCTGACGCTTTGCAGGTTGCCCTACCAAACGTTCACCATTTTCTGAAAAAGCAACTACA
>JAJRRM010000108.1 GCA_024279475.1 Alphaproteobacteria bacterium
CTCTTCAACCCAACACGAAGTGTATCTGTAAGAGCTGCTTGATCTCGCTGTGTTTTAGCCATGATAAGATAGCTACTATGTAGGGTTTCTTTTAGATTGTTTATAAAATCTTTAGCCAACGCCTGCCGTGTATAATGATTTATATCATATGCAGGTGCTACAGATGGTTTATTAACATCTATACCATATTGTTTAGCTAAAGAAATCGCATAACTTGTATAGCATCCCTCAGCTTCTTTTCCAGATCCCAAATAGCTTTCAGATCTCCCAATCTTATTTTTTAAAAGTAAAATAGCATCAACTCCAAGAGGCTTAAAAAGAGACTTACAATCATCAAGATTCTTATAAATAATATCTGCACAAAGAGTCTTTCTTTCAAGATGCTCTTTATATACTCCATAGTTCTTATGCTCTTTTACAAACTGTTCTGGTTTTTCTTCATTTGGATAAAAGGCCTTCACGTCACTTAGCATATCATTATACAGGACGCCACTTACACGAGTGCTTAAATTATACTGCTTTATAAGCTCTATATGCTGTGATTGACTTTTTGAACTGCTTTTAAAATCAAAAGATTTAACATCCAACAATCTTTCCTTTATAATAGATACATGTCCTTTGTCCTGATAAGCTCTAATAGCTCTCACTGCCTGCCCTGTAGCAAAATCTCTTGTTGCCTCCCGCTGCCACGCTTCCTTCTGACGTACAATTGTTGTTAAAGAAGACGTCGTATCCACCGAACTAAGAACAGACTCAAAAGCCCTTCCGGCTCCTACAGAACCCAACTGATGCGTATCCCCTATAAATACTACCTTAACATTCTGCTTCTCTACATAAGATAGAAGCTTAGAAAAGATCTTAACATCCATCATTCCCGCTTCATCTACCATCAATACCGTCTTGTGGTCATATAAACTTCGCCCCTTGCTTACCAATCCCAGCAGTTTATGAACAGTGAAAGATTCAATGCCTGCCTGCCTCAAAGATTCCTTTGCCTGGTTCGTAGGTGCAAGACCTACAACCCTATATCCACTCTCCCTCCATATTTCTTGTGCAGCCTGCAGTATAGTAGACTTTCCAGATCCTGCTGGACCCACAATACACGACAGCTGCCTACCTTTTGTAACACTCCTAATAGCTGCTTTTTGATCATCTGCAAGCCCAGCTTCATATTTCTTATTAAAACTCTCTATAACAGCATCTACACTATCTTTCTTAACTCTATGAGATCTAGTAGAAGATATCACCTTAGAGGACTCTACTACCTTCTCTTCCAAAGCCAACATAGCCTTTGTCGTATATACTCTATCCTCCAACACAGAGTCTCTAGAACTTACAAGACGATCGGCCCCTCTAACATGATCGCCAAGACTACCAAGCTCTACCAATTCCCCAGATCTAAAAAGCCTACTCTCTACCTTCTTCCATAAATCTTTATCATAAATATACTGCTGTAAAGTTTCTTGTATATCACTTGATGTAAAGACAGCCTTCCTCTCAGTTAGTATATCCAGCACAACTTCAGGACGCCTTGCTACCTTGTATTGATTTATAACCTTTACCTCTAAAAACTCTTTGAGTGCGGCTCTGTGATAACTAAACTTACTCCGAAATCCAAACTGTGCAAGATCGCTCTCTTCTATAATACGAAGAGCTTCTTCCGGCGTCTTCCCTTCCCTCATAAGGGCCTTATATACAGATGTAGAATACCCAAGCTTAACACCTGGATCTATACCAATACCCCTATCTATAAAGGACTTCTCACTAACAGGCATATAGCCTGCCATTACAAGCTCATTATTAATATGAAGAGCTGCCTTTTCTCTGCAATGCTTAAGAAAGTCTCTGCTGTTAAGTTCTAAAGCTTTATCTTTAGAGAGCCCCTTTTCTTCCACCCTCCGTGTTGTAAGCATCATATGCACATGAGGATTACCTACTTCATCATGATGATTTGCCAACACCATAATGCCATACTCATCACAAATCTCTTTTGAAAATGCTTTTACAATTTCTATGCGTTTCTCAAAGCTCAGTTCTTTGGGAAGCGACATTTCAACTTCTCTATAAACCTGTGCGTCTTTTCTTTTCTCTGCACCCTCACACAAATCACTTAAGTACTGAACGCCACTTTCACGGTCAGAGATAATAGCTTCTTGCAGCTTAGATGCCCAGGTTGTACTTCCCTCCGGCACATACAAAGCTACATGTTCTACGATCTTAGAAGAGTAATTGAAGCTTTTTCCCGTAATCCCATCTTTCAAAGACACACCTGAACGATAAGCAGAAGCTGCTACAGTGTTCCTTGAAGAACGCCCTATTACCTTCATAGATAAATGAAAGATTGCCATTACTATTTTTCCCCTAATTAACCTTTATAATACGCCAATACCAGCCGCTTGCGGCAAAGCACATAGTTATATATTTATATAACATATAAGTGCGCCTCTAACAAGTTATTCGGACACATGGATATTACTTATATTTTTATATATCTCAAAAAGAAGAATATTATCTACACATAAAGCTAAAATACCTTGGCAATTGAATGGGTATATGGTATATTTCTATTAAATAAATACAGGATATGATTACATGAGAAACATTACTTCTATTGATGAGAGAATTGCAAAGCTAAAGAAGCAGAAAGAAACTTTAACTCAACGCGTCTCTTTGTCTCTCTATACAGAATTAAGCAAAAAACTAGGCAAAGACTTTGCCCCAGAGCTCGTTCTTTCTATCATTTCAGACACATGGGAAACCTCAAACGAAGAAACTAAGGAGGGCTGGAAGAAATCAGCCAGTTCCTTTCAAAGTAGAAAACGAAAAAAAGCTAAAAAAAATAAGCTCGCAACTAAAGATATTAGAAGCTGAATCCTATAGAATTATGAAAAGAAACTCATCACCCTCCTCCCTCAGAAAAGCAAGAACAAGGACTCTCATTCAACTTGGAGGACTCATAGAAAAATCTGGTATACTTCCCTACCTCAATATATCTATGGGAGATGATCTTCAGCAAGATGAAAATCTAAAAGAAGAGGTTGCAACCCTCCTTGGAGCTCTAGTGGATGTTAAACAAAGTATTTCTTGTGATGCTGAATTTAGGAAAATAGCCCTTCAAAAAGGGCTAGACGTTTGGAGTATAGAAAGTTAGTTAGAAGTTTTCTCTAACTTGATAAGATTCAAATTAAGTTTTAAATACCAAGGATGCTTATAATATTCCCCCGCCATTAATATAAGCCTCTTAAGAAGGAGGACTTTACAATGCATCATAAGCTCTTGGATTTTATTGGGTCTTAGTGCTGAAAATTCTTTTGCTATGTGCATAAA
>JAJRRM010000109.1 GCA_024279475.1 Alphaproteobacteria bacterium
ATCTAAATCTGCTATCCTGAATTTTTCTAGAAATAGTGAAGAATTTATTCATAAGCTGAGTTTATATTCTCAGTTTTTTTTAGAAGAATTTCCAGTTTTGATATATATTTACTATTTATCAGGTTCTCAAATTATAGATTTTTATCCTGGAAAAACCTTTACGATATTTGGAAAATAGAAAAGGGATATTATTTAGATGAACTTCCAAAAATAACATCTATTGCTTTAAAAAAACCTCTTATTTATGTAAATATAGGAAATAGTATTAATGACTCAATAAATAAGAATTGAGAAATATATCAAGTTATTGAACGTCAATTGAATAAAAAAAACAGGAGAAAAAAGTGGGGTTTTTTATATTAATATTATCAGGGTTAATGTTTAGTTTTCAGGGAATTTATGCAGAGGATATATCTAAAAGCTCAAAAATATATTCAAAGATTAAAGAAACTTATGGAAAATATAACCTATCTGCAAAACCTGCTTTTCAAGGAGGTTATATTAATTTTGGTTATTGGAAAAACATACAATTAGATGGAGTAGAATTAACACCACAAGATAGAATTCTAGCTTCACAGCAGCTTTATCAACTAGTCTTTGATGAACTTAAGATAAATAGAAGTGATACAGTTCTTGAAGTTGGTTGTGGTTTGGGAAATGGTTGTATAAGTACTTTAAAATATCACCCTAAAAAAGTTACATGCATAGATATTACGCCAGAACAAATTCAAAGAGCTAAAAATAAGTATAAAAAATTTCAACCAGGTCAAGTTTATTTTTTTGTTAGAAGTGCTCAAGAAACAGGTTTTAAGGAAGAGTCATTTTCTAAAATATACTCAGTGGAAGCAGCGCAGTATTTTCCTTCTATGGAAGAATTTTCTAGGGAAGCTTATCGAATTTTAAAGAAAGGAGGAAAATTGGTAGTAACTGCTCATTTTTCAACTAACAAAGAAGGGCATGAAAAATTAAGTGATTTAATCCCCACTGTTCAAGAAAATGTTGACCAGATACAACCTATTGAATCTGTACTTAAGGCTTTTAAACAGGCAGGGTTTAGGGTATTAAAATTATACACTATTGGAGAAGATGTTTTTAAGGGCAATGATAAATGGTTTTTTCAGGTTAAAGACATTCCTTGGAGTAGAAATATTTATAAGGCATATAAATTGGGATATATGGATTATTATATGATAGTATTGGAAAAATAAGGCCCTGTTGAAAAAACTCATCTGCTAATACCGCGTGATCTATTTTTCTCCTTAATAGAGGAACACTTATCATCAATATCTATTTTTATTTCTTTAACAAAAGATAGCTTATCCGGTATGTTCTGAGAAAGTTTTCTTATGGAGCAATCCTTAGAGATATGTTCTTTATTTAAAGATTCCCTCATTGCTCTTCTAGACAATAGACTCCTTCTATAATCTTTAATATCCCTATCTTCATCTAGGTTTTGTTCACTTTTTACTATTTTGGAGGAAATATCGCAAATAATATTTTCTCTTAGCTTACTTACACTTTCTCCTGATCTTTCTTTTGTAAGTATATGAAGGTAAGTAGCAAACTTAGCTGTTGTCTCATTAAGATTATATTTTTCTTTAAAGTACTCTATTGTACTTTCAAATTGTTTGTTATTTTTATTAACTTCTTCAAGAGCTTTGTTTTCATAATCATTTTGAAGTTTCTTATTTTGATATAGACCTTCTTCCAAGAACCTACCTTCTAGTTCTGCTTGGCGACGAGATCCCATAAGAACATAGGATGCATAATCTTTAGAACTCATTTCTCCATCCTTAATACTTTGTATAAGCTCCTCTGTCCTCTCTTCTTTTATAGGCTTAAATCTCAAGTGCTCAAACTTAGATCTTTTAATAGCTATTTCAAGGTCATTATAGTTTACCTTTTCTCTTTTTTCAGACTCCTTAAGACACTCAGCAGCTCTTTTTGCAACAGAGCTTATAACTTCATCGTTAGCTTTTGTTTGCTTAATAAAATTATCTTTCTTAAGTTTCTTTTTATCTTGTAGATAGTCTTCAATTTTATGAGATAAATTTTCAAAAGGCCTCTCTTTAATAGAAAAAGTCTCTGTCTTATCTGAAGAAGTAATCTTATTCAGATCAATTGGATCATATATGTATTTTTCTTTAAGTTCTTCTGGAAGCTGACTTAAAATAGCCTGCCCTACTCTACTCGGACCTTTTTTTTGAAGCAGATCATTAAAGTCTTTCTTTATAGCCCCTTTTGTCTCAGGCCATACCACATGTAATACATAACCTTTATCTTCTAGATTCTTCACATCTTCTTTAATAAATGTGTGTGTGTCTGCATTCTTTCCATCCCAGTCAGCACACAGAACAATCGTTATGTCTTTAGATGCTTCTATATTTCGGAAGTTATAACGACCAAGTCCTGCCTTTACGGATATCTCACCTGTTCCTTTTGGAAGAGACTTAGCAATAGACAATCCAGTTTCAACTCCTTCGGTTAAAAATAAAACCTTCGGTTCTTTATTATTTAAAGATGCCCTGAGATTTACAAAACTCCCTTTACAGGTACCTTTAGATCGCTTGGCGACAGCTAACCCTTTAGCCTTATTTCCGGTGCTTTTATCTAAATAAATCTCCTGAAATCCTGTTATTTCTCCCTTGTTATCCCGAGCAAAGCTTGCCATAGCAGGGAAGCCCTTCTGTGAAGTATAGTCTTTTCTGGAAGATACGTACCGGACATCTTCGGCGATTGGCCCTGTGAGTCCTCTATTTTGAAGGTATTTTTCCACAATTGTACCGACAGCTGGTTTTGAAGCTTTATAGAGTTTTGAGGCTATTTCTATGTCTTTTTGTCTCTTTTCTTGCAGCGCTTTGGACTCTAGGTCGGA
>JAJRRM010000110.1 GCA_024279475.1 Alphaproteobacteria bacterium
AATCTTTCTCAACCCCATATCCCTTACCATAGAAATACCCTATATTATATTGAGCTAGAGCATTCCCTTGATCTGCCGCTTTATGATACCATTCCAACGCTTTCTCATAATCTTGCTCAACCCCATATCCCTTACCATAGAAATACCCTATATTATATTGAGCTAGAGCATTCCCTTGATCTGCCGCTTTATGATACCATTCCAACGCTTTCTCATAATCTTGCTCAACACCGTATCCCATACCATAGAAATACCCTATATTGGACTGAGCTTGAGCATATCCTTGATTTGCCGCTTTATAGTACCATTCTAACGCTTTCTCATAATCTTTCTCAACTCCGTGTCCCATACTACAGAGATATCCTATATTGGATTGAGCTATAACATTCCCTTGATTGGCTGCCAACTCGTAAGCTTCTCTCTCTTTTTCATAACTACTATCCACACCTTGTTCTTTACAATATAATTCTCCTAAAAAAACTTGAGCCCAGGTGTTATTCTGTTCAGCGGCTACTTGAAATGCCTTAAAGACTTCTTCATTTAATACTTCATACTTTCTAAAATTAAAGTTTTTATCAAGGAACCATTTAGCCATAGTATGGTTATCTTTTTTTGATAAAGAAGTTAATAAGGATAATGTGACGGATACATTTTTTTTACATCCCCCACCTACATAGTAATGCATGGCTAATGTAAACTTCGCGTCCTGATGGCCTTTCTTTGCCAGCTCCTTGTAGTGTTTTACAGCTTCCGCCGGATTGAGATGTGTCCCTCTCCCATTTTCATAACATAAACCTAATAAATACAGAGTTTCTAAATCTTCTCTATTACTTTCCACCCTTTCTTTATATATATCAAACATAAGCTGGTTTTGTTCTTCAATATTATGTGATCCTGGATGAACAACCTCTTCTAATTGGTAGGTCACTGCCCTTGTTGTCGAAGATATAATAGGTTGTCCTTCTTCTATATTAGGCATCCCTTCTTTAGAAGCAGCTAAAGTTGTTCCCATATGAAATAAACTTAATGATAAGACTACTATAAAATATGTTGGATACTTTTTCATTACAATTACCTTTCTGTTGTAGCAAAGCTATATTTACAATGATTAGACGATTAATATTATTATGCAACCTTTTTTTATTTATAAGCTCTTAGAGATTTTTTGGAGAGTAAGCCAGCGGAACTTCCCCGCCTAGTTTCTCGCAAAACGGTGCGTGAACCTCTCTATTCACACTTCTTCCTAGGTAACTAAGATTTTGTCTTACTCAATAAGATCCCTCTCCTGAAAGTCGTCTTGGAGGACCTGCCTCCATCTCTTGTGCAGCTTAGCTATGGCACACTTGAAACAAAGCTGTTCAAATTTTTTCACCCTTTGTATTTTTATAAAACCCACGCCCACCTCTTCCATCTCGGAGAAACGCAGCATAAACTACCAAACTCTCAAGGCATTTTTTAAACCTAGACTGTTCCTGATAACAATTTTGAGAAGTTATTTTTAAAATCTCTTTTGATCCCTTGGCTGCCTCATCCATATCTACATCATTTCCACTTCCTGATTTTACAGTTGCAATTGAGGGGCGTTCTTCTAGATCAGGAGTTTTTCCATGAGAAGAAGCTAAAGATATTTCCACACAGGACATATTTAGTAATGTAATTAACAAAAATTGTATTATTCTATTTTTCATTTATATTTTCTTCTCTTAAAACAACTCATAACCATAATATTTTTAATTACTCTCGTAGACGTAAGCCTAACAGATTGTTTTATTTTTTGCAACAGGGTTTAAATCTTATAAATCTAAGAAATATCTATTTTCCCTTTCTTGTTTTTTACAAAAATAAAAAATATTTTTAAATCTTATAAAGAAAAACAAAGGTTGCTTAATAATATTAATCGTCTAATCATTGTAAATATAGCTTTGCTACAACAGAAAGGTAATTGTAATGAAAAAGTATCCAACATATTTTATAGTAGGCTTATTATTAAATTTATTTTATATGGGAACAACTTTAGCTGCTTCTAAAGAAGGGATGCCTAATATAGAAGAAGAGAAATCTAGTATATCTTCTTCAGCAATAAAGGCAGTGACCTACCAATTAGAAGAGGTTATTCATCCAGGATCACATAATATTGAAGAACAAAATCAACTTATGTTTGATATATATAAAGAAAGGGTGGAAAGTAATAGAGAAGATTTAGAAGCTCTGTATTTATTAGGTTTATGTTATGAAAATGGGAG
>JAJRRM010000111.1 GCA_024279475.1 Alphaproteobacteria bacterium
AGTCCTCCTCCGAAAGAAAAACCTCTTCAAAGAGTTGTTGAAAAACTATCTCATAGTTACATCGTTGATCTATCGGCCTCTAGTGATAGAAAAGTTCAGCTTCTTACAGGTAAACGCAAATATGATAAAAGAAGAAAAATGGGCCCTGTTGCAAAAAATAAAATGATCTAATTCAATACTATTATTAAGATGTTTCCCTTGATAATGCTTCCCTTTAAAATCATTCATGAAGATATCCTCTTACATTTATACTCTCATAGATATATCTCATCAGATTATCTTATTTTTCGAAACAGGGCTATTTCAATTGTACCACTTAGTAATGATTGATTCTTTGTTCAAGCATACTATGCGTTGATTAACAATATAAAGTAACTCTCTCTCCCTATCTAACATCATGCTATACTACGCTCTTCCAAAACAGCTGTAGAACCATCCATAGTATTAAAGTAAATACAGCGATTATGAAATTCTTTGACTGTATTTCGATGTCCCACGCTGATTTTTGTTAAACCAGGAATTTCCTTTGTAATAAGATTATACAAAGTTTTTTCTGCCAATTCATCCAAAGAGGAAGTTACCTCATCTAAAAATATCCACTTTGGTTTATGCAACAAAATACGAAAAAAGCTTATCTTCTGCTGTTCTCCCAAAGATAAGATTTTAGGCCACTCATAATCGTCTTCCAGATTATTCACAAACTTAGAAAGTCCCACTTTCGTTAGTATATCCTTAATCTGTTTATCTTCTATTTTGTGCTCTTTATTAATATTATCCTGGTAAGGATAAAGTAAAACATCCCTTAGATTTCCTAGAGGAATGTATGGTCGCTGAGGAACAAATAGAATATCTTTCATATCAGGCATAGTAACAGATCCTTGTCCAAGAGGCCAAAGTCCTGATAGTACACGTAAAAATGTACTTTTCCCACTACCAGATGGACCGGAAAAGAGAACCGACTCTCCTTTCTTAAGAGTTATGTAAATATCCTTTACCAAATCTTGCCCTGTAGGCAAACTTATAAAATTTAAATTTACTACTACACTTTCAGCCTTTGTATCAATCACATGTAAAATATGAGAAACTTGTTCATTTTTCTCTTCAATACTTTCAATATCATTTAAAAAGCCAACCAAACGTTTCGTTGCTGCACGTAAGCTAGCTAAATTTGGTAGAATTTGTGTAAAATGGAGAATACTATTTTGCACAAGAGACATTGCATTCACAATTTGCATAACGCCTCCAAATTGTATTTTTTTTGCAAAATAAAGAGGTGCAGAAATCAAAATTGGAAGGTTGCCTGAAATATTAACAATAAAATTTGTCCAAAGAAAATAACGAATATTCCAATACATCATTTTGTACATATTCCCTATAATATCTTTATAAAAAGACATACTTCTTTTTTTCTCTGCTTTTTCTGCATGATAAAGAGCAATACTTTCTGTGTTTTCTCGAATTCGCATAAGACTGTACCGAAAGTTTGCCTCAAATTTTTCTTTATTAAACATCACACCAACAATGGTTTTTCCAAAACGAAAAGAAATATATGTACTTATTAAAGAATACGTAACAGCTATCCAAAACAAAAATCCTGGTATGGCTTTTCCCCCAATGAGCGGCACAAAATCTGGGACAGGAAAATTACCAGATAAATTCCACAAAATAAAACTAAACGTTATGAGTGTTAAAATATTATCTATAGAATTTATAAAAACAGTCTCTGTAGAGGAGACAAATTCATCTATATCTTGGCTAATACGCTGGTCTGGGTTGTCTGTATCTAATTTATACAAATACATTTTATAATAAGCTTTATGTTCTAGCCATTTTTCCAATAAATCACTAGTCATCCAACGGCGCCAAGCAATAATTAGCTTATTTTTAAAATAAACTTGAGTCATAAAAGCTACTAAAAAGCCTGTCAAATATAAAGCAAAGTACTTCCATTGAGAAATAAAGAGGTCAACATTATAATTTTGAAAAGCATCAAAAGTTATACGCGACCATTCGTTTATAAGCACTTGAAAATATATGCCTATTAAAACAGTAGTAACTACACCAACTAAAAGCCCCCTGGCTTTCCATCTCTCCTCTGAACTCCAATATGGAGCCATGAGGCGCCAGGCATCTCTAAATACTTCTTTCATAAAATGCTTTTTCTCAAACTTATCATTAACTGAGTCCTCTTTCTCATTGTCTACACATCCTTAACTCTTAATTTTTTTCATAAATCCCCCTCTAGGTCAAGATTTAACTAGATACACAAGTCCATTCCCTTACCCTCTGATCCTCACATTCTCTATTCATCTAATAAATACAATTAAGTTAGCCTTATTATCTAATGCTTCTATTTTCATCTCAACTACGACATGCACTTAAACTAGATTATTTGTAAATATTCTTTATTTTAGCATTGCTGTCCCTAATACTTTTAGGAATACAGAGGCATATCTACTGCTCTGCTTTCTATTTATAAAACAGCCTTCCTTTCTTTGCTCCCAGATATTTTAATAAATCCTACTACTATAAAGTAATTTCCCTTTTTTTAAGGCATTCATAAATCAGATTATATAGTTTAGCATACAAAAATATTAGTAATGCAGTAAGTTTTATACACTTTTCCCTATAAAAAACGTTATAAGAGCTACATTAGTACTAAAAATGGTAAATTGGCTGGGGTGGCAGGATTCGAACCTGCGCATGGCGGCACCAAAAGCCGCTGCCTTACCGCTTGGCTACACCCCAATATGGACTGAAAATAGCTATCTTTTGACAATCTGGCAAGGGAAAAATTTTATCTAATAAGTTGATATAAATTATATTTGTATAAGCCTTACAAACAAACATTGATATACATTCTCAAAAGACCTATAGTGCAAGTACATTTACATGGATATACCTTTATGAAAAAAACCTCTATTTTAGTAACTGGCGCTGCTGGATTTATTGGATTCCACTTAACAAATTTTCTGTTAAAGAAAGGGTTTTCTGTTGTTGGGGTAGACAATCTCTCTCCATACTACAGTGTAGATCTCAAACGTGACAGGCTCAAGCAATTAGAGGGCCATTCAAATTTCATTTTCTATGAAGCAGATATTTCTAATAAAAAAATGATGAAAAGTTTGTGGAATAAATATGAATTCAAAAAAATTGTTAATTTGGCCGCTCAAGCTGGCGTTCGCTACTCTCTTATAAATCCTTTTGAATATATAAAAACTAATGTCACAGGCCTCCTAGTATTATTAGAGCTTGCTCGTTTCCAGGAAAACTTTGAAAATTTTGTATATGCCAGTTCATCCTCTGTCTATGGTAAAAATAATAAACACCCTTTTTCTGTAGAGGATCGCGTAGATACTCCTATTTCTGTATATGCAGCTACCAAGCGTATGGATGAACTCTTAGCCCATACCTACACACATTTATATAATTTCCCCACCACAGGACTTCGCTTTTTCACTGTTTATGGCCCTTGGGGGCGCCCTGACCAAGCAGCTTTCCTCTTTGCAGATAAAATGCGTAAAAAAGAACCTATCCATATATTCAACAATGGTGAAATGCAACGCGATTTTACCTATATAGACGATATCATAACAGGTATTTACGCATCTCTTATGCGAGAAAATCTGAAGAAAAACCCTTATCGTTTATATAATCTCGGTAATAGCCATACAGTAGAACTTATGAAATACGTTGAACTTCTGGAAGATAGTCTTGGCATTAAAGCTCAAAAAAAATTCATGCCTATGCAAATGGGAGATGTTAAGGCTACTTGTGCTGACATAGCCCAAAGCCAAAAAGAGTTAGGATATAATCCTAAAACTCCTGTAGAAGAAGGACTTAAAAACTTCATTGACTGGTATAAAACATACTATAAAATATAATTTGTTCATAATAATTTTTAGTATCCATAAGATTTATCTAGGTAATTATTCTGACTTTTACTTGAACATTTTTTGTGAATAAGGATTTCCAGAAAATATGCTATTTTTTACTCAAGTTCCCAACAAAATCTATCAAGCCCACTTGACGATGGCGTTTAAGCCTTTCAGCCTTTAAAATGGAGTTTAGTTTCTCTAGCGCTATGTTAAAATCATCATTTATGATAATATAATCATATTCTGCCCAATGGCTCATTTCTGATGTAGCTTTACTCATACGATACGATACCTCTTCATCATTATCTTGCACCCTAGAACTCAACCTTTTTTCAAGCAACGTTTTTGATGGAGGCAAAATAAAAACACTGACTAACTCAGTGCTCGATTTTTGTGCTAACTGCTGAGTGCCCTGCCAATCAATATCAAAAATCTCATCTTTTCCTGATTCTAAGTTTTCTATAACAGCCTTTTTAGGCGTACCATATAAATGGCCAAATACCTCTGCATACTCAAGAAAAATACCTTGATTTATTTTTTCCTGAAAAACTTCTCTTGTTATAAAAAAGTAATCTTTACCATTTTTTTCTCCTGGACGCGGCTCACGTGTAGTAGCTGATATAGAAAGTTTAAGATGCTTATCTTTCTTAAGAAGTGCTCGTGAAAGCGTCGTTTTACCTGCTCCAGATGGAGATGATAGAACTAACATAAACCCGCGTTGCATCAATGTTTTTTTCATAAATTTTCACTTTTTTTATAATTCTTTCTTCGCTTTCGCCATTTTTTATGATTTTCCTGATGAGACACTAAGGTAGTACTAAAAACATGTCCTCCTGTTCCATCCGCTACAAAATAAAGATATTTTTCTTGAGCAGGCATGATAACAGATTCTAAAGCTGCTATACCAGGGTGTGCAATAGCTGTAGGTGGCAAACCACGAATTTTATACGTATTGTAAGGGTTTTCTTCTATGCTAGTCTTGAGATCTTTTTTGGAAAGGTTTTGTTGTAAAGCCCCCCCTCGAGGCTTTTTTTTATTCAGGCCATATAATACCGTAGGGTCTGCTTGCAAAGGCATTTTTTTCTTTAAACGATTTAAAAAAACAGCAGCTACAAGAGGTCTTTCTTCTAATTTTGAAGTTTCTTTCTCTACAATAGATGCTAGAATGGCCATCTCTTCTGGGGTTTTCAAAGGCGTATCTGGACGTCGCTTGGCCCAAAGCTGTAATAGCTTGTTTTTTGTTTCTTTTTGCCAACGGCTAATTAATTCTATTTTACTTTCTCCCCTATGATACGCATACGTATTTGCTATAATACTTCCCTCTAGAAGCTCTGCTGGGCAAGCTCCTGCTAATCCTGTAGCTTTTTCTAATATAGCGCATATTTGTACAGATGTGACACCTTCTGGAAAGGTAACAACTCTTTGATATGATTTGTTTTTTTCTACTAACATCAAAATATTTCTTAAAGAACCCCTTGCCGGTAATTCATATTCCCCTTGCTTTAAATTTATGCCCAAAATCCACATAATACAACGAGCTGAAAAGGTGTCATTAATAAGGTCCCTGTCTTTTAAAAGAGTCACAAATGCACGATGTGTTATACCTTTTTTTATATAAATAAGCATTGGATGATTTGGCAAAATAGGGGCTGTATAAGTATAAATCCCCTTTCCTACAATTATTAATCCCATAATGCTAATAAAAAAGGCGGCCATAATCGCCCCCTTTTTTTTGCTCAACGCTAACTCTTTAAAAACTATTAGCATTCTCTGCCTTTAATCCGCTTTACCAAAAATAATAGAGGCATTAGTGCCACCAAACCCAAAAGAGTTCGACATAACATATTCTATTTTTCTCTCTTTTGATTTATTTGGTACAAGATCAAATCCTTCTGCTTCTGGCGTTGGGTTTTCTAAATTTAGCGTAGCTGGTACGATTTGTTTATTAAGCGCCTTAATAGAAAAAATAGCTTCAACACCACCTGCAGCTCCTAACATATGTCCTGTAGAAGACTTCGTAGAACTCATAGATACATTATCGATTTTATTGTTCAAAAACTTACGCACTGCCCGAAGTTCAATGTCATCTCCTTTTGGAGTAGAAGTTCCATGAGCATTAATGTAATCAATTTGATATGAATCAAGGTTCGCTTTCCTAGCAGCAGCCCTCATTGCTCTATACGCCCCATCTCCATCGTCTGCTGGCGCTGTTATGTGGTAAGCATCCCCTGAAAGCCCATAACCTTTTATTTCAGCATATATCTTAGCCCCACGTTTTTTAGCATGCTCCATCTCTTCAAGGATAATAATACCTGCTCCTTCTGCTATAACAAAACCATCACGGCCCTTATCCCATGGGCGAGAAGATTTTTTAGGGTCTTGATTATGTGCTGTAGATAACGCTTTCATAGCAGAAAATCCGCTTACACCAAGACCACAAACAGAAGATTCTGTACCACCTGCTACCATAACATCAGCATCATCATCCCTAATCAAACGGCTAGCATCACCAATAGCATGCGTACCGCTAGCACAAGCCGTTACAATAGAGTAGTTAGGGCCTTTTAACCCATTTTTAATAGACACATAGCCTGAGGCTAAGTTAATCAAGCAAGAAGGAATAAAAAAGGGAGATACTCGACGTGGACCTCGCTCTTTCATAGTTATAGCGCTTTCATAAATGCCTTGAAGCCCCCCAATGCCTGATCCAATTAACACGCCTGTACGCTCTTTATCCTCATCTGATTCCGGCTTCCATCCAGCATCCAGCAATGCTTCGTCAGTGGCAGCAATAGCGTAAATAACAAAATCTTCCATTTTACGTATCTCTTTAATAGACACATGATTTTCAGGGAGAAAAGCCCCTTCTCCTTCTAATGGTATTTGGCCAGCCACATCAGAAGGTATGCCTTCAGAATCAAATTTTGTAATGTTTGATAGACCAGAATCGCCCTTAATCAATCTTTTCCAAACATGATCAACCCCTACACCCAAAGGAGATATGATCCCCATACCTGTAACAACTACTCGACGTACCATAACTATAAGCTCCTATAAAAATTAAAGAGAGGCTAAAACCTCTCTTAACTTATTATGTTTGTATCAAATTTAAATATAAGCCCCTTACTCAACATTTGCATCGATAAATTCAATAGCGCTTTTAACTGTAAGAATCTTCTCAGCAGCATCATCAGGAATTTCGCAAGAAAATTCCTCTTCAAATGCCATAACAAGCTCAACCGTATCAAGGCTATCAGCGCCTAAATCGTCTATAAAACTAGCATTTTCTGTTACTTTACCAGCATCGACACCTAATTGTTCAACAACGATTTTCTGTACACGTTCTGCAGTACTGCTCATTTCTCTACCTATATTCTATTTGGGTTGAATAAAAAACTCTGATTATTCCCTTATGACTGGATATCATTATTTTGTAAAGAGAAAAAATAAGACTGAGAAAAAAATATCTTAAATTTAATTCTTCAACATAAGTCCTCTTTTTAGAGCAGCTTTGGCTAGCATATCCACATGTTCATTTTCTATATGTCCGCTATGTCCTTTCACCCAATACCAATTTATAGCTTTTCCTTGCACAATCTCATCCAGCTTCTCCCAAAGATCCTGGTTCTTTACCTGCTGACCTTTAGCATTTTTCCAGCCCTTTTTCTTCCAACCTGGTAGCCATAAATTAAAACCATCTTTCAGGTATTTACTATCTGTATATATTTCTATTTGATAAGCACAGATCTTCAAAGTTTTTAAGGCTTCAATTGCAGCAATTACTTCCATACGGTTGTTAGTAGTATCTAAATCATATCCGCTTATCTCTTTCTCTTTTTTACCAAAACGTAGCAAAGCACCCCAACCTCCAGGCCCTGGATTACCACTGCAAGCACCATCAATATAAATCTCTACAGTTTTTTTCATGAAAATTTTCTACTTTTGTTGCTTGAGTTTTTAGATAAAATTGCTATGTTAACATGTAGCAAATAATAAACCTTAGAACAAGAGATCCTATGCTAGAAAAACCAAAAATTGCACAAAAAGGTCCTTACATAACAAAAGTAGAGTCTGGAAAAAAATACTGGTTCTGCACCTGTGGACTAAGTAAAAAACAGCCTTTTTGCGATGGCTCTCATAAAGGAAACTCTCTATGCAAACCAACTTTGTTTGAATCAAATGAGTCTGGCCCTATAGCCTTTTGTGGATGCAAACTTTCCCAAGATCTCCCTTTTTGTGACGGCTCCCATGGCTGCTTATAAAAATTCTAACCCTAAAATAATAGCCGCTACGTTTGCTTTTTTCTTAATGCTTTTTCTAGAGAGCTGTTCTTCTAGTAACAAAGAAAGCATCCTCTATTGCAGCCTAAAAAAACTAACACCTGTAAGTGAGCGTGTTATACCCAACAAGGGTAATACCCTGTACGTTGCCCTTATTGAAAATACTTTTTGCACATTGAAAAAAGTTAGAGAAAAATATAAAAATACTGCTGTTCTCTATTTTTCTTTTAAAAAAACTTCAGCTAAAGGATCAAGCTTTATCCACGCCCCTTTTTTTATTAGTATCGTCAACGCTAAGACAAAAAAAATCTACGATAAGAAAATATATCCACTTAACTATGATACAAAACACCAAGAGCTTTCTAGCTTTCATAAAGCTGTAACTTTAAACTTCACACTTCCTAAAGAAGTAAAAGTGGAAGATCTATTATTTCTAACAGGCTTTCAAATAAAAGATCCGACAAAATTTAAAAAAAATAAGGAGAAAGCTCTTCACTTACGCTCACCCTATAAATACTAGAGAAAAACTTTTCTCTCAAGGAATTCCTAAAGGATTGAATCCTACAGCCCTTTACGCTCTTCATAAAAAGTACGACGCTCATTTAGTGGATTTTGCTAAATATCATATGCCTCTTTACTACAAAACTGGTATGCTTGAAGAGCATATCCACACACGTAAAGAAGCTGGTTTATTCGATGTAAGCCATATGGGTCAACTCCTCATCACTTCTCCACAAGGCACAAATAAAATACTTGAGCTTTTGGAAAAACTTGTTCCCTCCCCTCTTTCTTCTTTAAAATCAGGTTCCTGCCGATATACTGTCTTAACCAATGAAAATGGCGGCTGTATAGATGACCTTCTCATAGAGGTTTTAAGCGAGAAAGAAGTTCTCGCTGTCCTAAATGCCTCTAGGAAGCATATAGATCTTTCACACTTAAAAAAAATGTTGCCTGAGCTCACATTTGAACTTATTAATCATAAGTCTCTTTTTGCACTCCAAGGTCCCAAAGCAGTAAGTATTTTAAATAACTTAATACCTGGTGTTGATACTCTAAAGTTTATGCATGGATCTTTCTTTATGTGGCAAGAATCTACTCTATGGATTACTCGTTCTGGATATACAGGTGAAGATGGGTTTGAAATTTCTTTACCCAATGCTCTAGCTGAAACCTTTGCTAAAAAACTCTTAGCTCACAAAGAAGTCGCGTTGATTGGACTTGGCGCTAGAGATTCTCTTCGTCTAGAAGCTGGATTGCCTCTTTATGGGCACGAATTAAATCTTAATCGTTCTTTTCTTGAGGCCAATATGCGTTGGCTTGTTGGAAAACCTATACCTGAAAAACTTAACTGCCTGGGAAAAGAGTATTTAAATAGGCAGTTAAAAGATTCATCCTCCATAGAAGAAAAACGCGTGGGGCTTATTATAAAAGAAAGATCTATCCCCAGAGAAGGCTATAAAATACTTAATGAGAAAAAAGTGCTTATTGGTATAGTTACCAGTGGAGCTTATAGCCCTACTCTGAAAAAACCTATAGCTCAAGGATATGTGAAATCCACCTTTGCCAAAATTGGTACAAAAGTGTATGTTGTTATCAGAGAAAAGCCCGTGGAAGCAGAACTTGTAAAGTTACCTTTTATTGCCCCAGGTTATGCACGATAACTACATGTTTCAAGCTTCAACTACTTAAATTAAAGAGAAAAAAATGACAAAATACTTTTCCCGTGAACATGAATGGATTGAAATACAAGATAATAATGAGGCTTTGATAGGAATTACATCCTATGCTATTGAGCAGCTTGGAGATGTTGTTTTTATAGAATTCCCATCCCCTGGTACAGAAATTTCAGCTGGAAAAGAATGTGCTGTTATTGAATCTGTTAAAGCAGCAAGTGAACTTTATGCCCCTATGAGCGGAAAAGTGCTTGAAAAAAATGTAGCTCTTGAAGATTCTCCAGCTACAGTAAACAAAGATAATTCTGTTTGGTTTCTAAAGGTGCAGCTTTCCTCACCTAAGGAAGTAACAGCTCTTATGGATGAAAAAACTTATCAAAGCTACATTACTTCACTTGAAACTTAGTTTCAAATATATTCAATAAAGGCTTGTTATATGCGTTATCTTCCCTTGCAAAAAAAAGACCGCCAAAGAATGCTTCAAGATATTGGTATAGAGTCTGAAAAAGATCTCTTTGCGCATTTGCCAAAAGAGGCACGTGATAAAGCTATCTTCAATCTCCCCTCTCATAAATCAGAGTGGGAAGTAGAAAAATTTATGCAAGAGCTATCTACTCAGAATTTAACAGCTGCTAATGCACCTTTTTTCCTCGGTGCTGGGGCATATCGCCACCATATACCAGCCAGTGTTGATCATATCATTCAACGAGGGGAATTTCTCACTTCTTATACGCCCTATCAACCAGAAATATCTCAAGGTACCCTACAGTATCTATTTGAGTTTCAAACCCAAGTAGCAATGCTTACGGGTATGGAGGTAGCAAATGCTAGTCTCTATGATGGCGCCACAGCCACCGTGGAGGCTGTATTAATGGCTACACGCATTACTGGACGCTCTAAGGTCCTCCTATCTGGACACTTGCATCCTCAGTATATTCAAGTGATTAAAACTTATGCGTCTATGATGAATCTAACCATTGAAGTCCTTCCGCCCGTACTGGATTCAAAGGGTACAGAAGCTATTATTGAACGCATAGATCCTTCTATTGCCTGTGTTGTAACACAATGCCCTGGCTTCCTCGGTCATGTTTACGACTATATACCAATTATTAAAGCCTCTCATGAACACGGAGCCTTACATATTGGCGTTATAACAGAAATAATAGCATTGGGACTTCTTTATCCCCCTGGTAATAATGGGGCGGATATCGTCGTAGCAGAAGGTCAATCTATTGGAAATTCTCTCAATTATGGAGGGCCTTACTTGGGACTCTTTGCCACTCGCGATGCATACAAACGATCTATGCCAGGTCGTTTAGTTGGTGAATCTATAGATGTTGATGATAAACGCGGCTTTATAATGACACTCGTTGCCCGTGAGCAGCATATTCGGCGAGCAAAAGCTACAAGCAATATTTGTACTAACTCTGGTTTGTGCTCTCTAGCCTTCACTATGCATATGACTTTGTTGGGTGGCACTGGTCTAAATAAACTAGCCAAGCTCAATCATGCAAAAACTTGCCAGTTGGCTCAAAAGTTTAAAAATAGCAAAATAAACATAGAAATACTTCCTCAACATTATTTCAATGAATTTGTTATAAAGCTCCCCTTCTCAGCACAACAAGCTGTAGATACTCTTTTAGAAAAAAATATTCTAGCTGGCGTACCAGTATCACGACTTTACCCTGGTCAGCCTAATCTTGAAAATCTACTATTGGTAGCCTGTACAGAACTAACCTCAGAACAAGATATGAATATACTAGTTGCAGCTCTAGAAGGAGATTTTTAATGAAACCAGATACCTTTACTAAAAATGCGGGACTCCTATTAGAAGAACCTCTCATATTTGAAAAAGGATCCCTTAACGCGTCTGGTGTAGATATGCCTGAACCACCAAAAGTTGACTCTTCTCTGGGTGGATTTGCCCGCAAAGATGCTCCAGAACTTCCTGGGCTCAGTGAACCAGAATCTGTGCGCCATTTCACGCGCCTTAGTCAGAAAAATTTTGGTATTGATACAGGCATGTTTCCTCTAGGCTCTTGTACAATGAAACATAACCCTCGTTTGAATGAAAAAATAGCTCGACTTCCAGGCTTTTCCCAAGCACACCCCCTACAACCAGTATCTTCTGTGCAAGGATCCCTTGGTGTTCTTTGGCATATAACAGAATGGTTAAAAGACTTAACAGGTATGGCCGCTGTAGATTTAACACCTGCAGCTGGAGCTCATGGTGAATTGTGCGGTTTATTTCTAATAAAAGAAGCCTTTAAAGCTCGTGGCGAACTTAAGCAGCGGACAACTATTCTTATACCCGATTCTGCTCATGGAACAAATCCTGCAACAGCGGCTCAATGTGGCTTTCAGATTAAATCTATCCCTTCAGCAGACAACGGTCTCTTAGATGTAGACGCTCTTAGAGCTGCCACAGACCACACAACTGCAGGCCTTATGCTTACCAATCCTAACACTTGTGGATTATTTGAACGAGATACTCTTGAAATAGCAAATATTCTTCATAGTAACGGGGCTTATTATTATTGCGACGGTGCTAATTTTAACGCACTGTTGGGGCAAGTAAAGCCAGGAGATCTTGGCGTTGATGTTATGCATATAAATCTTCACAAAACTTTCTCCACGCCTCATGGTGGTGGTGGACCTGGAAGTGGTCCTGTTGTCATGATAGAAGAGCTAGCTCCTTTCGCTCCCCTTCCTTTTGTAAAAAAAGCTAAAGATGGTACTTTTTCTTTAGTTGAAGAAAACCCCTCATCCCTTGGCCGTATCAAAGGATTTCATGGACAAGTGGGCATGTTTATCCGCGCTCTATCTTATATGCTTAGCTACGGTATTGATGGACTTACACAAGTTTCTTCTGATGCTGTTCTTAATGCCACATATATTCAACATCATCTAAAAGATATACTAGGTCTTTTTTCTACAGAACCCTGTATGCATGAGGTTCTCTTTGATGATGGAGCTCTGCGCAAGGATGGTCTAGAAACTTTAGATTTAGCAAAAATTTTAGAAGATGAGGGGTTTCATCCTATGACAACATATTTTCCCCTAGTTGTACGCGGAGCTATGCTTATAGAACCGACAGAAACAGAAAGCAAAGAACAGCTGGATCAATTCATTAACACCATTAAATATTGGATGGAACGTACCAAAACAGAAGAAATGAAAGAACGTTTTAAGAAAGCACCTCTCTATACTCCTCGCCGCCGCTTTAACGAAGCCGCTACAGCAAGAAATCCTAAGCTCCGTTGGTATAAAAAATAAAAATATAATCTATTTTTTCACAATTATAGGACTTATAATCATAAGCATATTTCGGCCTTCACGCTTAGGTTCATAGTCAATTTTACCTATTTCTTCTTCAAGCACTATATCTTTTATACGCAAGATAACTTTTTGACCAAGATCAACATGTGCTAACTCACGCCCTCGAAAACGTAATGTAATTTTTACTTTATTACCATCCTTAAGAAAACGACGCACATTTCGAAGCTTTATCTGGAAGTCATTTTCCTCAATGCTAGGGCGCAGAACAACCTCTTTTAGTTCAATAATTTTTTGATTTTTACGCGCTTGAGCTACACGTTTTTGCTGCTGATAACGATATTTTCCATAATTAAGGATCTTGCATACTGGCGGTTTAGAATCAGGCGATACCTCAACAAGATCAAGGTTTGCATCTTCAGCCTTTTGCAGGGCCTCTTCAAGAGAAATAATACCCAGTGCCTCCCCTTCTTGATCTATCACTCTTACTTCTAATGACTTTATTTCTTCATTAATACGTGCTTGATTTTCTTTTGTAGGCTTCCCGAATCCTCTTTTGATAGTTTCCTCCTTTATGTTATGGCAATAATAGATCTACCCTTTTAATCCCAAATTATAAAAAGAACAAGGTAAAACTCCTTAATACTTACTCTTTCATAGCACCCTGTGGCCGTTTGGCCATAATTCTTAATTTTTCAACAGCCTTATCTAAGCTCTCTATTTCTTGCTTTTGAGATCCAAGCTGACGAATACATACTTGCTTGTCTTTAGCCTCACGATCACCAACTACAAAGATAAAAGGTACTTTCTTTAGGCTATATTTTCGCACTTTATAAGATACATTCTCATTACGTATGTCCAAAATTCCTCGCAATCCAGCTTTTTCTATAGCCTTAAGTACTTCTTCTCCATATCTATTAGAGTCAGAGGTAACCGGAACTATAGCTATTTGCTCAGGGGCCAACCATAGAGGAATTTTTCCAGCATAATTTTCTATCAGAACACCAATAAAACGCTCAAATGATCCAAAAATAGCACGGTGCAGCATTACTGGTATATGTTTTTCTCCATCTTCTCCCACATAATTTGCTCCTAAACGCTCTGGCAAAACAAAATCTACCTGTAATGTACCCAACTGCCAATCACGACCAATAGCATCTCTCAGAACAAACTCTAACTTTGGCCCATAAAAAGCACCCTCACCAGGATTTAACGTATATGGTAAACCTGACTTTTCTATAGCATCTTTTAGGGCTTCCTCTGCTTTATCCCAAGTGGCATCATTTCCCGCTCTTACCTCTGGTCTATCAGAAAATTTTACACACACATCTTCAAAACCAAAATCTTTGTATACTTTCATAAGTAAGTCACAAAAATCCAGACTTTCCTGCATGATTTGACTTTCTCTACAAAAAATATGTGCATCATCTTGCACAAAAGCACGAACACGCATTAATCCATGAAGGGCCCCTGATGCCTCATGCCGTTGACAAGAGCCAAATTCTGCCAGCCTTAATGGTAAATCTCGATAGCTCTTTATTCCTTGATTAAAGATTTGTACATGGCATGGGCAGTTCATAGGTTTGAGAGCATAAATTTTCTCATCTGCCTCTAAGGTAAACATGCTTTCTCGGAATTTTTCCCAGTGTCCAGAATCTTTCCAAAGCTTACTATCTACTAAAATAGGCGTATTAACTTCCCTATAATCATGGCTATCTAATACATCTCGCAGGTAGTCTTGAATAGCTACATATATTTTCCAACCGTTTGGATGCCAAAAAACGCTGCCAGGGGCTTCTTTTTGAAAATGAAACAAATTCATTTCACGACCAATTTTTCGATGATCCCGTTTTTCCGCCTCTTCTATCTGCTTTAAATAATCTTTCAACTGCTGATCTGTAGCCCAAGCTGTGCCATACATACGCTGCAGCATAGGGTTAGATGAATCACCACGCCAATACGAGCCAGCTAACTTCATCAATTTAAAGTGCTTACTTAAACGACCTGTAGATGGTAAATGCGGCCCTCGGCATAAGTCAGTGAACTTGCCTTGTGTATAAATAGAAATATCTTCCTCAGCTGGAATAGATTCTACGAGCTCAACTTTAAAATCCTCACCAATAGACCTAAAATACTCAATAGCTTTATCACGAGACCATACATCACGTATAATAGCATCGTTTCGATCTATAATTTTATTCATATGCTTTTCAATAGCTGAAAAATCTTCTGAAGAGAATGGTATTTTTCGAAAAAAATCATAGTAAAACCCATTTTCAATCGCTGGGCCAATAGTCACCTGTGCATCGGGGAACAGCTCTTTCACTGCCTGAGCTAATAAATGTGCCGTATCATGACGAAGAATCTCTAAACCTTCTTTTGAATTTTTAGTTATAATTTCAACAGCTGCATCTACTTCTATAGGACGATCTAAATCCCACTGTGTACCATTGATCTTGATAGCAACCGCTTCTTTAGCTAGTTTTTTATGGATGCTAGAAGCTATTTTATCACCCGTTATGCCTCTTAAAGACTCACGTTTTTTACCATCTGGCATTGTTAAAACAATCATTTTTTCCTTGCTTTTAATCATGAGTGCAGACATATCTTTCTAGTATATTTATTAGGAACCGCCAAGCTTTAGCTTTTCTACCGCAGTTGGCATCAAATGCCAAGAAAAAAATGGTGATCCCGAGAGGATTCGAACCTCTGGCCTACTGCTTAGGAGGCAGTCGCTCTATCCAACTGAGCTACGGGATCTACTAAGACATATCCTATAAAGATTTAATATTTTTGCCAAGGAAAAAGATGCTTATTATAGCTCTAACTTCCCTTCTTACGAGGATAGAAATATGAATTGAATAAAATATCTGTCTTCTCAAGAAAAAATCCTTAAATTAAAAAAATCCTATAAAGCTGCTTGACAAGACATGCTCTAAATTTCATTCTGTGAGCGCACGTAAATCTAGCTCCTAAAGAGTGATAAATAAAGAGAATTAAGGTAATGGCTAAAAGGCTTAAATTAAAAGGACTTAACCTACCAAATATCCTTACCTTAAGTCGGATTGCTTTAATCCCTGTAATGGTCGCTGCTTTCTATTTGCCATCGAAGGATGCAAACTGGGTTTTAGTTAGCTTATTTGCCTATGCCTCCATCACTGATTTTCTAGATGGCTTTATTGCAAGGCAATGGGATCAAATCAGTGCTTTAGGCCGTTTTTTGGATCCTTTAGCAGATAAACTTCTAGTTGCTGCTATCTTGCTCATGCTCGTTGGTATAGGACGCATTACAGGCATAAATCTAATTCCTGCCGTTGTTATCTTATGTAGAGAGATTCTTGTATCGGGTCTGCGCGAGTTTCTTGCTGGTTTTCAACAAAAAATCCCCGTTTCTTACTTAGCTAAATGGAAAACAACATTACAGATGCTAGCTCTTTTAGCCTTATTAAGCGGTGTAGATTTTATTGTAACGCTGGGTATTTTTATCCTGTGGATAGCCGCTATCCTAACACTTGCTTCAGGGTATGACTACCTTCGAAAAAGTCTAAAGCATGTTTAGTTTTCTACCTTAATTAGCCCTTAAATTCCATAAACCTGCTTCATAAAGGTTAGGAAATCCTGCCTTGTTCTCAATATGTTGAGCCATATTTAGCAAAGAAGATTCTTCAAAAGCAGGTGCCACAAGTTGCATCCCCAATGGCAATCCTTGACTAGTAAGACCTACTGGAACAGAAATCCCTGGCAAACCAGCAAGGTTAGCCGTTACTGTATATATATCATTCAAATACATCTGCAGAGGGTCTGTTGGCGCTTTTTCCTGAGTGAAAGCCGCTGATGTTGTGGACGGCGTAAGAATCATATCTATTTTTTCAAAAGCTTTTTCAAAATCTTGGTAGATCATTCGGCGAACTTTTAGGGCTTGGATATAGTATTCATCATAGGACCCTGCAGAAAGAATGTGGGTCCCCATCAAAATACGGCGTTGCACCTCTTCTCCGAAGCCTTCTTCGCGCGTAAGTTCGTAGAGTTCATCCAGAGTCTTGCCTTCCACACGGCGGCCATAACGCACACCATCATATCGTGCCAAATTAGAAGAAGCCTCTGCTGGGGAAACAATATAGTATACTGGTAACGCATACGCCGTATGCGGCAAAGAAATTTCTTCCACAATAGCACCTTCTTCTTCCAACCATTTCTGCGTTTTTTTCCACAAAGCATTCACTTCTTTATCCAGCCCTGGCAGATTATATTCTTTTGGAATACCTACGCGCTTTCCCTTGATGCTATCATTTAAAGTAGAAAGGTAATTTGGTACAGGCTTATCTATGGATGTAGACTCTTTTGGATCATACCCTGCTATATTTTGTAAAATCATAGCGGCATCTTTTACCGTACGTGTAAGAGGACCTGGTTGATCCAAAGATGAGGCAAAAGCCATAATACCAAAACGTGAGCAGCGACCATACGTTGGTTTTATCCCTACAAGACCGCAAAATGCTGCTGGCTGACGAATAGAGCCTCCTGTATCTGTTCCTGTTGCTGCTAACGCTGCTAGTGCTGCTACAGCCCCTGCAGATCCTCCTGAAGAACCACCAGGAATAAGATGTTTTTCTCCTATTTTATAACCCCAAGGATTATAGCAAGGCTTATAATAGCTTGTAAGGTTCGCCGATCCCATAGCAAATTCATCCATATTTAGCTTCCCTAGCATCACAGTACCCGCATCCTTGAGCTTTTGCGAAACTGTAGATTCATATGGCGGCACAAAATTACTTAAGATACGAGAACAAGACGTCGTACGGATACCTTTCGTACAAAATATATCTTTATGGGCAATAGGTAAACCTTCCAAGGCTCTGGCGGTACCATTGGCATATTTTTTTTCACTTTTTCTAGCCGATTCTCTAGCTGATTCATGACAAATTTCTAAATATGAATTTAAATCTCGAATGTCTTCTGCCTGCTTTAAATAAGCTTCTGTCAACTCAACAGGGCTAATCTGCTTAGTTTTTAGTGCTTCTTTAGCCTCGCTTAGGGTAAATTTTAATAGTTCTTTGGACATTTTAATCTCTTATTCAACAACTTTTGGCACAACAAACATATCATGAGCTTCTTCTGGAGCATTAGATACCACATCCCTAACAAAACCTCCATCCGTTACTTTATCTTCTCGAGTAGGTGTGCTCTTTTTAAACAACTGTGAAGGGTTAATCAAAGGTTCTACGCCAGTAACATCTATGGTTGACAATTCCTGCACCCAACTCAAAATATCCGATAATTCTTTTTGCAATTTTTTTTGGTGTGCTACCTCTTTTGGCAACTTGAGGCGAGCTAATTTTGCTATTTTTTCTACAGTTTCTAAGGGTATAGTCATCCTCTACTCTCTCTTTCTAAGATTTACTTTCAGGTAGCAATCTACACAATACAAACTCTAGGTGCAAGAGCGATCTATAGCCTTATAGAATAATTAAAAAATTCCAATATTTTTTTGAAAGTTAAACCATATCTAGATACATTAACCTAAAACAAGCATTTTTTCTGGCCCTGGGGCAACTATTTGCATGGATGAACGAAAAAAACGTCATTGGAAAAGTACGTTTTATTAATCAAACTTTTGATATTTATACCAGTTAGACAACACTAAATAACAACACCTTTATCCTATTTTATTTTTTGCAACAGGGACAGTTTGTTCGCATTAAAAGCAGAGCGTCTGTTTAAAAAAGAAAAGCCTAGGAACTTCCTAGGCTTTCTCAGTGAGAAACTTTTTATCAAAAGAATAAAAACTATTCAGCGTCTCCTTCTGCTGACAACGTTAGAAACGCTTGATTAATTGCTTGATCAATGGGACCATTTTCTACATAAAAACTACGTCTTAAGTTAGCAATGTCTCCATATGACTCAGAAACTCTTTCTACAAGAGCTTGAATCTGACTCTTCTGTTCACCAATCGATACCTCAAAAATCTCAAGAGCTGCTTTCCTATTATTTTCCACTTCAGAAGCCTGCCCTTGCAAGTCCTCTATAGATGCTGTCATAAGCGCTAGTTCCTTTTCCATTTGCTCATATCTAATCATGCGGTTTGATTCGCAAGCTTCAAAAAAAGCCTCTGTTTTATTTATTGCTCCGTTTTCTGCGCGGAGCCTAGATTGATTAGTGCTTATCTCCTGACATACTCTCCAATGGCTACCGCTGCTTTTAGAAGTAGTAGCTAACTTTTTTGTTAGAGTTTTCAATACGTTTCGCAAATCCTGCTCAATTTTGAACACCTCTTTAAAAGCAGCTGTTTCCCGTACTGCCTTGTGTTCTTTTTTGAATATATCTTCTATATCCTTCCTTTTTTGACGTTTGTTTTGAGATAAAAGATTTCTTGCCTCTTTTATTTGAGTATACAAAATTTTTCCCTCTGCCCTAAAAGGATTTTCTACTGCGCTTCTAGCATCGTATATATTTTTCTGTATTACCCCTATTGCCTTATTTGTTTCATCTTCTGGAGTAATGGCTGCTCTATATGCTGTATCTTGTGATAAAACACGTTGAGCAACACGTCGTTCAAATCCACGTTGAGCATTAATTTGCTGCTCAAGAGTTGCTTGCGCATTAGAAACAAGCACTGTCCCTAAAAGCGCTATAGATAATTTTAGTTGAATATTTTTAGTCATGATAATTCCATCCCATATATTAAATAAATTGCGGTTTTTACAATGTCAGAGAAATTAATATTTTTATATATCCATTTCTCCTTCCATATACATATAGGTATAAAAAGATAAATTACAAGAAAATAAACAAATTTATTTTTAGAGAAGGATCCCTTTTAGAAACTTTAGCCATTTTCTTTAAGAAATTAACGATTGACGAAGCGCTTCCATGGACTCTTTTCGGCTCTGTTGCAAAAAATTAAATTGGGTAAAAAGGTGCTCTTATTTAGTGTTGTCTAGCTGGTATAAATACCAAAAGTTTGATTAATAAAACGCACTTCTCCAATTTAATTTTTTGCAACAGAGCCTTATATGGTTTATAATAGGCTTGCAGCTTTTTTGTGTTATGACTTGAATCACTGAAAGAAAGAGGAGCTTCATTTTTATTACTAGGACCTATAGATATATCTGAATATACAATTCTTTGATCCTTCTTTTTTCCTAGAAATATTTTTACCTTGATATTATGTACGTTTTTGCGTATCTTATACATAAAGGAGCGTTCACATGACTACAATAAATGTAACAGAAGCCAGAAAAAATTTGTATTCTCTTATTAATAAGGCTCATGAAGCCCATGATCCTATTTTGATAACAGGTAAGAAAAGTAATGCTGTCCTTATACCTGAAGATGATTGGTTGGCCATTCAAGAAACTATGTATTTATTATCTCAACCAGATCTGAGAGAGTCTATTATAAAAGGCTTGCAAACTCCTCTGGAAGAATGCGAAGAAGAGATTAAATGGTGACTTGGAAAATCGTATATACAAAACAAGCACTCAAAGATGCAAAAAAAATTAAGAAATCTGGTTTAGAAGAAAACACAAAAAAACTTCTTCAAATTCTAGAAGAAAATCCCTTTTCCAATCCCCCAAGATATGAAAAACTTGTAGGAGACTTAGAGGGAGCCTTTTCAAGACGAATTAATATTCAGCATAGACTTGTCTATCAGGTATACAAATCTTCAAGAACTATTAAAATCTTAAAGCTTTGGACACATTATGAATGAGCTTTTATAGGACTCTGTTGCAAAAAAATTAAGGTTTTCTGCAGACTACAACTTTTAAAATATGCCTTAAAATATCTACTTTTAATTTTGGAGAATAAGCCAGCGGAACTTCGGTTCCAATCCCATAAGCTGGGTTCTTGTCTGTATTAATAACATAGAGATTTCTGCCAGCGTGAGTTAAAGCCTTTTCGGAAAAAGCGTTTGGCAGTATTAGCATCCCGTTTATGAGTAAGGAGGAAGTCAATGGTCCCACCCCATTTATCAATAACTCGATAGAGCTATTTGTTCTTTCCTTTAACTTTAATATAGGTCTCACCACTCCTCCAGGAACCTCCTTTGGGCTGCGCATAGTAGCGTATTTCTTAGGCAAATATGGACGAATGCTGGAATCCAATGTAGAATCACAGAGTGTGCTACGTCTACACTGCTCCAGGGTCTCTACTCGGTTCCGATAACTCAGTGGATAACGTAAATACCAACGCAGGCATTGTAGGATTACCAGGTAATGAAAATATTGGTATCTAAAGTAGTAAAGTTTCTCCATTTAAGATTCAGTTTTTTAAAGATCAAAAACCGAATCTATCACGAACTGTTTAAGTTTACACCACAACCTTTTTTGCAACCGAGCCCTTTTTCTTAAGTATTAAGCTTTAATTCTCCTCTGAGCATTTGCAACTAGCCCGCATCCTGCGTATACTCCCTCTATGAAAGAACTTGATGATAAAAACACTTTTACTAAACGTCTTGGGCGCTATACAAAAGTCGGCTTAGCTGTTAGCAATGTAGCCCGCCGCTATGCAATAGATAAATTAGATCCAAATGCACCCCCCAATCAACGTGCAGAGATATTGTACCAAGCACTGAGTTCTCTGCGTGGCCCCTTGATAAAAATTCCTCAACTTCTTCCCACAATTCCAGACTTTCTACCACCAGCCTATCAAGAAAAATTTATGAATCTTCAAGCTAATGTGCCACCTATGGGAATATTGTTTGTAAAACGACGTATGCGCTCTGAACTAGGTCTTAAATGGCAGTCATTCTTCCAGAGTTTTAATCTAAAAGCACGGTTTGCAGCCTCTTTAGGTCAGGTTCATCAAGCCACCCTGTTAGATGGCTCTAAAGTAGCCTGTAAGCTTCAATATCCTGATATGCCTTCTACTGTGGCTGCAGATCTTAAACAATTGCGCCTTATGCTTTCTTTATATCAGTCTATCAAGAAAGCACTAAATACGGATGAAATTCTAGATGAAATCACTGAGCATATTACCTATGAGCTAGACTATAATCATGAAGCCAAAAATATGACTATCTATCGTTCTATTTTTAGAGAAGACCCTGATATTCTAGTACCTAGCCCCTTCAAAGAACTAACTACAAATAGACTTCTTACTATGAACTGGATGGAGGGACAACCCATCACAAACTATGAAAATATCTCTCAAAATGAACGCAATATATTAGCAAAAAAAATGTTTAAAGCATGGTATAAGCCTCTTTATAGTTATGGTATATTACATGGCGATCCTCATATAGGCAACTATACTGTAACAGCTAATCATTGCATAAATTTATTAGACTTTGGCTGTGTACGCCGCTTTTCTCCAGATGTTATCCAAGGTATAATAGAACTCTATCGAGGTATTTTAGATAATGATAAAGAACGCACCTATCATGCTTATATGCTTTGGGGTTTTAAAGACTTGCCAAAAGATGTCCTGCCTATTTTAAACAAATGGGCAAAGTTTCTCTATGGCCCTCTGCTTGAAGACCGTGTGGTAGATTTAGCAGAAGAATTTCCTAGCACAAACGGCCAGAAAATAGCCGCAGAAGTGCTAGAAAGTCTAAGCTATCATGGTGGAATAAAACCGCCCCGCAGCTTTGTCTTTATGGATAGATCTGCTGTGGGAATGGGCTCTGTTTTTCTGCGCTTG
>JAJRRM010000112.1 GCA_024279475.1 Alphaproteobacteria bacterium
CCTGTATTTGTAGTATTCAAGCGTTTATTTCGCCTGCGGTAAGTAGCTTTTTCTTTTCTTTTAGTTATTATTTTGTACTTTCACATTAAATCAATTTTATAAAGTGAAAAACCTACTCCTCATACTATTCCTATCCCTGCAAACCTTTGCACTAGGTAATGCTGTAGCTAGCGCGGAGGGTAACGCCATTCAAGAAACAGAAGCCTCTCAATCGGTCAGTACACCCGTACAGGCGTATGATTCTTCAGGGGAGAAGGTATGGGAGTGTGCGTTGGATATATACGGCAAGGCGATGACGGTAGAGGGGGAGCAGGGTTTTGTGCCGTTTAGGTTTCAAGGGCAGTATGAGGATGTGGAGACGGGGCTTTGTTATAATCGGTTCCGTTATTACTCTGCTGACTCGGGTACATATCTTTCAAAAGATCCAATCGGATTGATGGGTGGCAATAACTTATATTCCTATGTTAGCGATAGCAATACTTGGATAGACGTTATGGGGCTATCGGGTGAAATAGTATATCAACTTTTAGATGCTAATGGTAACGTTAATTATTATGGAATTACAAGTAGAGATGCTTTAGTACGGATGAAAGAACACGCAGGAAATGGTAAAGTGTTTTCTAATATGGAAATATTGGCTGATGGGCTTAGTCACGATCAAGCTAGGTCTATTGAAGGGAATTTGATAAGAGATAGATTAAAAGAAAGAAGTGGTAATTGGTCTGTTGTTGATTCTATTGAAGAAAGGTTAAAAAAATCAGGATTACAAAATAAAAATAGAGGTAGAATTAAATCTAATTGGACATCAGATAATCCGCTAGATGACTTAAGTGACAAGGTTTATAAAAAACCAAGAAAAATATCCTGTGGTTAACAAGATGGAATTATGAAAATATATAGTACAGCTCCTGACGGCAATGAAATGGCAGATATGGAAAATGCACGTTATTTTAACTTAGCAATTAAGCAAATTGAAGATAATATTGAGTGGCTCAAAACCTCAAATAAATCCGTACAAGCCGTTTTGGCTCATATAGATATTTTGGTTTATCTTTCTAGGAAAGAATTCTGTGATTCAGCTGTATCAATGGTTAAAAAAGACCAAGTTCAAGAATGGAAGTCAACTTTTTATGATTGGTACGAGCGTTGCAATAAAAAGATACCTGCAAAATTTAGAGAAGGAATAAAGCAAAATGCAGATGAATTATTTACAGAATTGGAACAATATGGACACTAATTTTAAGAAAACAATAAAACCTTTTTTTTGGGTAGAACACGCAAATAGTGTTTCTGTATGTTTAGAAGTTGGAGAGTATAAAAAAGAACTTTTTAAAACAAGAGAAGAAGAAGGTTTTGAAGGCAATGGATATGATTGGGCTTCTTTGGCAAAAGTCTTTATAACAGAAAAAGAACCAAAATTTAAAAAAATCGTCAAGTTTGACCCAGAAAGCAGTATGTTTTGTGCTTATTCTTCTGATATAGGTGCTTTAAAAGACTTTATACTATCATTTAAAGAAGCCTGCGAAAATGATACGCTTATACAAAATTTATTTTCAAAAGCAGAATTAGATTAATACTATCAAAAGCTTGTTTTAAGCCATTTTAAAGAAAGTTATTAATATTTAAAATTTTCACTTCAAGCCTTTTCTTTTCAGGCGTACCGCCCTTTTTTGCCCCTTTTCCTTTTTGCCCTGTATTTGTA
>JAJRRM010000113.1 GCA_024279475.1 Alphaproteobacteria bacterium
AATCCACAGGTGAAGTGTGCCTAAAACCTGAAAAAAGAAGGATTTAAGACAGAAAATAACAAAAAACAGGCCACATTTAAAATAATCTAAACATAAATTCACAGCTGTCTAGAGGTTTTTCATTTTATTCAGAGGGCTCTAAATAGATAGCTAAAAAGAAAATTAAAGATATGCATCGTTTTATTTTTTTATTGTTTTTATGTTTATATGTGCAAGAGAGTAATGCTGGCAAAACTGATGGAAGCTCCGATAGCGATGAAGAAACTTTATCTAAACCAACTATCTCAAAACCTAATTCTGCATATTTAGATTTTTCTGATAAAGTTAAAACAGCATCTCTGGAACATGGGGCATATGCGTACCCGCGTCTTTTAAAAGATTTTAATGAATTAGAAGTACCTGAATCCGTTTGGGAAGAAATAGCATCTGAACCTTCAATAGAAAAATGGCCTTCCCAAAGTTCATGGAAAGTTGCTGTAGGTGCACAGTGCTTTATAGATGCTGCTATTGATATTCCTCACCAAAACTTATTACGTAATGTCCTAAGGACTCTTCTTTCTTGGTCTTTTAAAGAAGGAGGATTAGAAAATATTTATGCCGAAGCTACTTCTAAAGTCCATGAAATAATACAAACACACCCTTATCTTCGTAGAAGAGCTGCTCTTTATGCTTTAACAGCAGCAGCTCATCTTCAACATCCTCTTGCTCGTCTATTTTTAACAGAGGCGCTCAGATTTTATGATGATACACATGATCGTTTTTTCAGGCAGAACCATTCCTTGGTTAAACTTTCTTTATCCTCACAAGAAGGACAAGAAGCCCTTCATATATTCATTTCGTTGCCTGGCATTGAAGATTTTGTTGATTTAAAAGATGAAAGTGATCTAAAAGCTCCTGAAAAATTAAGGGAGATGGCTTCATTAGGCCTATCCCACTATAACGTTTTATTGGGAGAAGTTTTTCATAAAAAAGCTCGCGGGTATTTTACTTATACTCCAGAGATAATAGATCCAGTTATAGGGCAATATAAAGAGGCTGCTGACCAAGGGGATTCTGATGCTTGTTTGAAAGTTGCAAATTTGATGAGTTATGTTGCAAATGAACAAGTAAAAAGCATCCATCCTTTAGAGAAGAGATTACAATACAAATTTTTAGCAGCATGGCATGGTAACGAAGAAGCTTGTAGCTACAATCATATTGGAAAGATACTAAATCAAAAAAATATCCCTGACACTGCTAAAGGTATTTTCAAAGAGGTAAAAAGCTTTTTAACGCCTAAACATAGACAGCAGATATCTCTTGAAAATATCAAAATTAAGAAAAAGAAAGTGAAGAGTTTCCTACATACAATACCTGAACTATTATAAAGGAGCAGTGTATAAATATACTTACTAATGTTAATTCACAAGTTACTAGGATCCCTGGTCCTGTGAAGAGGCTTCTTCAGCTACACCTAAACTTTCTTGTATACTATTAACCTCAGAAAGAGGAATGCTTAAAATACGTGCTATTTTAGAAGGTTTGAGCTTACCTATGGTTAGCATTCTTTCTACTATCTCTCTTTCTACAGATTTTTTAGCATCTTCTATACCTGCAGCTCTTGCATCTTCTATACCAGCCCTATATAAATACATATCTGACCTGTCATATACATAAGTCCTATGTAATTCATGTGGCCAACTAGAAACATCAATCTTTTTAAAAGCCTCTTGTATTATTTCAGGCATACTTGGTCTAAAAGTTTCTACCATTTCCCTAGTGTATTCCATAGA
>JAJRRM010000114.1 GCA_024279475.1 Alphaproteobacteria bacterium
GATACAACAGCAGAGCTTCTCACAACGAGATTCCCCACGCTATCGAGCCGGCGAACCGGCAAGGGTACAGTACTTTTACCCAGAATTTCTCTATAATGCAACTGTTTTTATTTTCTAAGTCATAATAAATACATTTGTTATTTTTTCCTTATTTCTAAACTATTTGAAGCACTGGGTCCTTTCTTTTTTTCCTCTCTATAGATAAAATCTTCTACTAATTAATAATAACTATAGCCCTTTTTCCATACTTTTAATAAAACTCAAATAAAAATTTTATTTCTACAATCAATATGTCCATCAAGATCAATTCTATAAATATTATTTAGATATAAGTATCTAAGCTAACTAAAATATTTATACATTATAACACTCTTGCTTTTTTTTCTTGTTTTTGTAGAGTTATGCCTACAGAGTTAATAACACTAGGCATCTCATTATGACTGATTCAATTCAAAAAGTTCGCACTCGCTTCGCTCCTTCTCCTACGGGAGACTTACACCCAGGCAGCGCACGAACAGCCCTTTTTAACTGGCTTTTTGCTAGGCATCATGGAGGAGAGTATCTCCTGCGCATTGAAGATACAGATCGTAAACGTTCAACACCCGAAGCTTTAGATACTATCTTAAATGGTCTCTCTTGGCTTGGAATTGAGCATGATGGATCCATTATCTCTCAATTTAAACAGGCGGATCGTCATAGAGAAATAGCTCAGAAACTTCTCGATGAAGGAAAAGCTTATTATTGTTACTCCTCACCTGAAGATCTTCAAAAAATGCGTGACCTGGCTAAGATTAAAGGTCACCCTATAAGCTATGATAATCATTGGCGTAACCGTGACAGTTCTGAGGCACCTCATGGACAAAAACCAACTGTACGATTAAAATCTCAGCAAAAAGGCATTACTACTCTTGTAGATCTGGTTCAAGGGCATGTAGAAATTAAAAATGCACAACTGGACGATATGATTTTATTACGCAGCGATGGTACTCCCACTTACATGCTAGCTGTTGTTGTTGATGATCATGATATGAATATCACCCATGTTATTCGTGGTGATGATCATTTAACCAACACATTTCGCCAACTGCAGATTTATAAAGCACTTGGATGGAAGACTCCTCAATTTGCACATATTCCTCTAATTCATGGTCCTGATGGTACAAAATTTTCTAAAAGACATGGCTCTACTAGCGTGGGTGGATATGCTAATATGGGAATTATGCCTAAAGCTATGACAAACTATCTTTTACGCCTTGGCTGGAGTCATGGAGATGATGAAATCATTTCTACCAATCAAGCAATTGAGTGGTTCAATATAAACTCTATTGGAAAATCCCCTGCCCGCTTTGATATAGTCAAACTCTTGAGTCTCAATAGCCATTATATTAGAGAAGCATCTTCCATTGAGCTTGTTCAGGCAATTAAGCCAATCTTAGAAAAAAAGCATAAAAAATCCCTTTCAGAGAAAGATATAGACACTTTAATTAAGGGTATGACTGGCCTGAAAGACCGTGCTAAAACTCTTCTAGATTTAGCTGAAAACGCATGGTTTTATGTAGCTCCACTGCCTTTATGGTATGATGAGAAAGCCCAAAAATTTCTACAAAAAGAAAGCATTGAATCCCTTAAAATCTTTATTCTATATTTGTCTGAAAACAATATACTATGGTCACATGATAGCCTTCTAGCAGCTGCACGTATTTTTGTAGAAAAAAATAATATTAAAATGCGATATTTTTCTCAGACACTTCGAGCAGCACTCACAGGATCAACAGTTTCCCCCAGTATTTTTGAAGTAATGGAAGTCCTGGGGAAAGAACTCTCCCTTCAACGCTTTAACCTTGAAAACATCCCTGCTTAAATGCTAGACTGAGTCAAGTTTATATATTTACACTTACTGATAAGGACTTTAGTATTTTATGATAGTATCTGCACGGCCATTTGAAGAGCCTTCTTTAGAAAACCCAAAAAAAAAATATAAACGCAAGCCCGATTGGATTCGTGTGAAAGCTCCTGTAAGTCCTGGATATAACGAGACAAAAAACATAATGCGCGGGCTAAAACTAAACACTGTATGTGAAGAAGCTGCTTGCCCAAATATTGGTGAATGCTGGGCAAAAAAACATGCTACCTTTATGATTCTGGGAAGTGTCTGCACCCGCGCCTGCGCTTTTTGCAACATTAAAACAGGGCGCCCTGATCTTCTAGACCCTCATGAACCTGACCATGTAGCAGAAGCAACAATGAAGCTAGGTCTAGAACATGTAGTTATCACTTCTGTAGACCGTGATGACCTAGATGATGGCGGAGCTCAACATTTTTCTCAAGTAATTCGTAAAATTCGTCTAATAAGCCCAAAAACAACTATTGAAGTTTTAACCCCTGATTTTCTAAGAAAAGACCACGCTCTAGAAATCATTGTAAAAGCAAAACCTGATGTCTTCAATCACAATGTTGAAACAGTTCCTCGCCTTTATCCTTCTGTGCGCCCTGGTGCTCGCTACTTCCATTCTATGCACTTGCTTAGCCAGGTAAAGAAGCTAGACCCTAGTATTTTTACAAAATCTGGGCTTATGGTTGGTTTAGGTGAAAATAAAAAAGAAGTTTATCAAGTAATGGATGACATGCGCAGTGCTGACATAGATTTTATTACTATTGGCCAATATCTTCAACCAACACCAAAACATCATCCTGTTGTTGATTTTATTACACCAGATAATTTTAAAGCCCTGGAAAAAATGGCCTGGGGAAAAGGATTTCTTATGGTATCAGCCACACCTCTTACACGTTCTTCTTACCATGCAGGAGCTGATTTTAAGCGTTTAAAAGCAGCTCGCTCAGAGAAAGCTACTTCAAGCTTTTAAGACACAAATACTATCATTAATATAAAGCCCGCCTCTATGCCAAAACATTATGAAGAAAAAATTTTTGACTATACCCCTTTTGATATTTTTAGCTTAGTATCTGATGTTCAAAGCTACCCGTCTTTTCTCCCTTGGTGTTTAAAAGCAACTATCTATGAAAAATCTAAATCTCACTTATTAGCCAAGTTAACCGTAGGAAAAGGTCTATTAAACGATACCTTTACATCTCATGTTATTTTAGATTCTCCCCATAGTATTCAAATAGACTATAAGCAGGGTCCACTGAAACACCTAAAAAATAAATGGCAATTTATTGAGAGAGAAAGTGGTAATACTAAGGTTTGCTTTGATATAGATTTTGAATTTAAAACTTCTATTCTTAATGGTTTAATGGGGGCTTTTTTTCAACAAGCCTTTTTTAATATGATGACTTCTTTTGAAGATGAGGCATACAAACGTTTTTCAAAAACATAGAGTCCTAACCTACATTTTTTTCTTAATATCAGCTTTCTTTAACCTTATTTTTTTTTGCTTTAAAGCTTCTTCAAGTTTCTCATGTACTTTTACAACTAATGTTTTTAGATCATAGGGTTTTTGCAAAAAGGCTATGCGCTTTTTAGCTATCGGCAAATCATCAAAACTTACATCTGAATACCCAGAAATAAATATAATTTGCATAGATGGGAATTTTTTATATAGCTTACAGGCTAATTCTGTACCACTAATTCTTGGCATAACAATATCTGTAATTAATAAATCAATAGTTTTCTTAGGGTTTTTCTCTAAATAGTCTAAAAAAATATCTGCTGCTGAAAATGATTCCACTGAATAGCCTTTTTTTCTCAAAGCTTGTTCACTAAAGCTGCGAACCATCTCATCATCTTCAACTAGCAGTATTTTTTGTTCTTCAATAGAAAAAGAAGAAATAAGTAAGTTTTGATAATCTTCCTCATCAATTTCAAAGTCAAGGGTATCAGAAATAGAATATTCAGAGTTCTCCGAAACTTCTGATTGCGGCCAAAGAACTGTGAACTTTGTTCCTCTACCCTGCTCACTATCTACAAAAATATATCCCTGAGCCTGCTGTATAATACTATAAGCTGTTGCCAAGCCTAAACCTGCACCAGACCCAACAGTAAGCCCCTCTTCCTTTGATGTATAAAAGGGATCGAACACCTTTGCTAATTTATCTTCTTTGATCCCACAGCCTGTATCCTCAATCTCCAGTCTAATATATTTTCCTGGTTCAATCCGGTTATTTTTATGCCAAAAAGGAATAGAAGCTTCAAGATTTTCTGTTTTTATGTTTACCAATCCTATACAATCAATAGCATCTCTTGCATTTACAACAAGGTTCATAAGAATTTGTTCAAACTGGCTAGGATCTACATTAATAAGACCTAGATTACGACCTAGATTCAGATTAAGTGTAATGTTATTCCCTAAAAGTCGCTTAAATATAGGATCAAGATCCATAACTAAATTAGTAATATTTACAGGCATAGTCTCTCTTGGTTGGTTCTTAGAAAAAGACATTAATTGCTTTACAAGATTTGCTCCTCGATACGCATTTTGCTTTATTTGCATAACTTCTGAAAAAACTCGCTGCCCTGGTGAATATTTTGAAAGTAAAATATCAGAAAACCCTACAATACCTGTTAAAATATTATTGAAATCATGAGCTATGCTCCCTGAAAGCTGCCCCAGTGCCTGCATGCGCTGCGCATGAGTAAACTGCGTCTCTATATTTTTTTCCCAAGATATATCCTGACAATACACAACATATAAATCTTTTTTATCTGTTATGGGTAATTTTTTCCCCCATAAAGCAACTGGTGTTTCACCTTTATTATTTAATGTAGCAATATATCTCTTTGCCTTAAAAGCAGCTAAACGATTATGCATTAAATCATCTAAAAAACTATTCACTATTTCCACATGGATATCCTTTAAATATTTTTTAAATGAGCTTATCGGTTTTCTATAACTTTCCATCTTAAAAGATATATTTTTATTAAACCACAATTGAAAAGTAGTATTACTATCTAGCATAAAAGCATTTTTATCAATCAACACAATTCCCATAGGGGATTCTTGAATAATATGCTCTGGGTTTTTATTTAATAAGAGTGTTTTTTGATTAAGGGGTGTGCTGGCCCTAAAATTAATACGTTTGTAAAATGTCCACAAAACAAACTTTTTTCCATAGCTTGCCTGAAAAATACGAAGCTTGTTTTTGTCTTTAAGCGTTAAGGTAACATCCCGCTGAACACCGTGAACTAGCATTTTTTCTAAGTAATTAGATAAGACAATATCCCTTGGATTAACAATCGTACATAGAGTTTGAGGTGTTATCTCACCCAAAAGTTTCTTAGCATTTTTAGAAACGCTGATTAATTTTCCTTCTTTTGTTGTTAACCATACAGCAAGAGGTATGCTGCGGATAAATAGCTTTTTATAGGCTATAGGAAACATTTTGAGACTAAGGATAAAAAAAAGAATCCCTATTACAGCAAAAAATATAATATGCACATTCCCTACAATCTCCATATTCTATGCTTTTTCATGTCTTTTATATTTTTTATAAAAATTTATAATCCAGAAAATTCCCCTATCTAAAGATATGGAACCCCCTCCAAAAACCATTAAAGTTGCCAAAGCCATCATCCAAAAATAGTGTATTTCAAGCTCTAAAAACGTAAACTCTATAACAATGACCATAATAAAGACAGGTAAAGCAGCTAAACGTGTTAAAATTCCTAATATCAAAAATATAGGTACTATTAACTCTATAGATGTTGCTAAATATGCCGCTATTTCTGATGGTAAAAATGGGACCTTATATTCATGAAAAAATAAGTATACTGTTGAGTTCCAGTTGCTTATTTTCACAACACCCGATTTCCAAAATATATTAGCCATATATATTCTTATAACAAGTAAAAGTATTGGAGCTCCTATCAATGTAAGTATACTTATATAAAGCTTATAAAGTTTTTTAATTGCATCCATACTAATTTTCTATCTTTTTATTTCTTATGTTATAAACAAACCCTGCTTCAAATATAGCTATCAATTCTTTTTGAAAATCAAAAGTTGAGCTGCATGAAAGACTCATTTGGAAAGCCTCTTGCAGCGTAGAACCTTTTATTAACTCGCTCAAAAAACAAAATCTCCCACCTGTTGTTTTTTGATATTCTGAATTTTCTTTATTATTAAAAATAATAAAATAATTAACTTCTTGCACAGTATTATTTATGGTATTTACAACTTTACTATTGGGGTTATCTTTACTTATTAATTTCTTCCATAAGTCTCCTATATCATAGTCCCCCTCAAGAAGTACAATGCATGGCTGAATATCCAAAATTAAATTTTCTAGATCTTCTTTAGAAGATTTTTCAAAACTCTTAAATGGCAAAGCTTCCTTATTTGTACTATAGAATACTTTTGCTATAGCCCATTCAAAAGAAGCCAAAAAAACCGCTATTGAGCTTACTTTTTGGCTCTTTAAAAAATGAGAAAATAGTCCTCCATATTTTGACAAGATAGGCGTTTTTAATGGGTAAGTCTGAATATACGCATAAGCAAATTTTTTAAATGCCTTTTCTCCTAAAAATTCGTACGTAGCCTCAAAGGTATTTTTTAAATATTTCTGTATCCCTAAGTATGTATTATTATGGTGCACCCAAAGCCGCTCTCTTGAATGTATGCTTTTGTCTGAAACAGATGATACTTTAGACTCAAGCTGCTTGTTTTCCGTAGCATTATAAAGAGTATCACAGAATATTGCTTGTAAGTCATGCAATGCCGAAGTCCTCGTTGGGTCATCTTCTTTATTTTTTTGCTGATTTTCCTGATATTTTTTTATTTTTTCAGCTTCTTCTACGAGCTTTTCTAGGGAAGGAATATTATTATCCCACTCTATTAAAGTTGGACAAATCCCCACCTTTTTTAAAGCAAATGCATATAAATTCCATACATCTGAAGAAATGTGACTTCCATGATCATCTATGCATAAAGTTTCTCCTTTAATTTTCATAGTGCAATGGCCCGCCAAATGCATTTCCTGCACTATAGATGCTGGTATACGACGAATATAATCATACGGATTAAAACTAAGATTTTTACTGCTAACAAAGACATTGTTAACATCCAGAATTAAACCGCACCCTGTTTTTTTACAAACTTCAGCTAAAAACTCTGGCTCCGCATAAGTATTTTCCTTAAAAGATAAATAGGTAGAAACGTTTTCAAGAATAATTTGCCTCCCTAAGAAATCCTGTGTTCTATCTATATTCTGACACAGCACTGTAAGAGCTTCCTCTGTATATGGTATTGGCAACAAATCATTAGTATAAACACCATCAATTTGACTCCAGCTCATATGCTCTGAAAATAAAAAAGGATTTAGCTCTTCTACTATCCCTTTGAGAAATTGTAAATGATCCTCACATACTGGCTGTGCACTGCCCAAGGAGAGACCAACACCGTGGATGCTCAGATCATAGTCATTTCTTATACATCTTAATTTATTTAAAACCGTAGACCCAATGCAATTTTCCGCATGAACTTCAAAAAAATCTACCTTTGGCTTTTTTTCTAATATATCAGCTAAATGCTTAAAATTAAGCCCCACGCCAATAAGAGGCGGATTTTGAAGATTTTTAGTCATAAGTTTCACTTCTACTCTGCAATTTTCTCAGGCTCCTATTTTTCAATCCTCAGAAAGATTCTGTATTTTCTCTGAGTAATAAGCCTTCTAAGCAGAGTCTTTTTCTGTATTTTCAATAGTAATCTTATTAACACCCTCTTTTGGCGCTAAGTTTCCACCATTAATACGAGAACATATACCTTTAGGAAGAATCATCCATGCAGCGCGATCACCATCTATAGTAGCCGAGCCAGAGCAGCTAGTTTTTCCTCCACTAGCACAACCATTTTGGCCAGCCTTAACTATACCATAACATTTTTCTTTTAAGTGTTTCTTGTCAGCATCTTTATCTTCATTACAGCCACTAAGCGCTGCTGTTATAGCTGCTGCAATAAATGTCTTTGATGATATTTTTTTCATTCCACTTCCTTCCCTTAAGTTTACTCTAACATCCTAATAAATATTAAATTTTAAATACAAATCAGAATTTTCCTCTTTTTTAGGCCGGAAAATTAATGCGCCTTGCAATATCTTCTAAAGCTCTATCACCCATTTTTCGAATAACTTCTTCCTGATCCTTGTCTTTTGCTGCAATGTTTACAGACTCTAGATCTTTCTTAGCCTGTTCCATTTGATCTTCAATAAAAAGCTTTGCATTGCCAGATGCATGTGCTTGGTTTGCTAGAACACGCCCCAAGAGTAGTCGCATAGCAATCAATTCTCCAAAAAATTTTTCCATTTGCAAATCCTTTTTGTTTTTTCTTAAGATGCTGAGTTCGCGCTATCATAAACTTCATCTAAGATGGCTGGTAAATCACTCCAACTTTCTACTATTGCATCCCCATTTCTAAATTCACGATATACTCCAACTTTTTGAAAATGCTTAAAAGCCTCTGAAATATTTGGATCTGGTTTAAACCAATCAGTATATCTATTTTTAAATTCAAAGAGAGCCTGAACAATTGGGGAATTTTTTGCAGCATCAGGTCCCCCAATAGCACCGACATACGTATAGTCTGGTTGACGCGGTGTTATCAAGAAGATTACAGACTTACGAGATTGAGTTGTAGTGTCTTTCTGAAAGAAATATTGCAACCCAGGTATATCACCAAGAACTGGAAAAGCACTAGTTGACTTTGAATCTGACCTCTGAGATAAACCGCCTAGAATTAATGTATCTCCAATATTCATTTCTACCGTTGAGGTTATTTGGGTATGTCCCGAATATAAGGATTGACTAAAGTTTGATCCTGATGGAGCGCTTGAATCGTTAACAGTTTTTCTATTTGCCTGTATATCTATCGACACCCTTCCATCACCTAAAAGAGTAGGTGTTACAATCATATTAAGACCGAGATTATAAGGCCCTGCTACGCTATTATCTCCATTACCAGAGGTAGCCACAACTATATCATTACCTGAAGAAAATGTAGCTTGTTTTCCGCTTAATGTTGTTAAAGTTGGTCTCGCTATAATTTCATTTCTCTCTCCAATAACATTTGCAATATTTAAAGAGTATGCAGTTGCATTTGATACAGTAAAAGAATTTCCTCCTGTTATCGTTTTATTTCCTGTTTGTTTGCTAATAGACTGACCCCAAGAGAATAGACCCTGAGCTGCCGCTGGGCTCTCTGACAAGGATATAGTTAAACCCTCTAAAAGATTCATCCCATAGGCCTGAGAAGATGACTCTTCTGCAATCATAATTACAAGATCAATAAGAACCATTTGGCCTTTAAAAGTAAGAGGTTTTGGCTGCGAAGCGTATGTTACTATCTCTTGCGTTACAGGACCCTTTAATAAGTCAGCAGCTACTGTAGCATTTCTATTTTTATAGGGATTCTCAATATCAGGCACCCTATAATTAGAAACCGATAAAGGAGGCTTTTTAGTTTCTTTTTTACCAGTATTTTTCTTGGAATTGATAGACTTTAGAGGTTTTTCAGAAATTTTTCCTATATCTTTTTTAGCGCTCTTTGGTACATCTGATGCAGTATTCAAACCACTATCAATTTTAGACTGAACAACTTGGTATATATCACCCCATGTACTAATCCTGTTTTTTATATATCCTATATCTTTCGAATAGTTTCCTTTTAAAGCAACTAACCTATTCAAATACCCTTGCGATTTTTTCTTTTTATTAGCTGCAGCCATAACAATAGCTGCTGTGCGTAAATATAAAGGATTTTTTGCGTTTTTTTCCACAGCTTTTTCAATAGCACCCACCGCTACTATAAGATCATGTAGATAGTATGAGCTAACTGCCAAACCATACAGAGCTTTTGAAGATTTTGGATCCAATAAAAACGCTGCAGAAAAACTTCCTTGTGCTTGTGCATAGTTTTTTTTGTTCAATTCAACTGTTCCTTTATAGTAATGAACAATAGAACTAGAGGGATCAAATTTTGCAGCTAATGCATAACCAACTTGTGCCATATCCAGATATTGATCATCCCCATTTCTCGCCATCAATTGATATATATAAGCATTAAAAAAATGAGCTAAAGAGTGTCTTGGTGCTACCTTTATCTGCATCCTAAACATTTTTGCAGCTACTTCAAGATCTCCTTTTTTTAGTTGCTTTATACCCTCTTTCATTATGGGGGACTTCAATGGATGACTTACTGAAATAGATGCCATAGAAAGTTTCTCTTGTTTCTGGGATGTCGTTTCACATCCAGCCAAAACAAAAGCAATTGAAATAGAAACCATTGATTGTCTCAAAAAGGCTTTCATTGTTAATTTTTCTCCTTTGATAATAATTCTTCTAATTTAATTTTTTTTGCGGCTGAATGAACAGGTAAACTCGTGGCATTTTTCATATAATCAAGAGCCTGTCCCTTTATGTTTTGAAAAATTTTATTTTTAGAAACAAGATCCTCAAAGAATGTCTTTAAGAAAAAAGCTACTATATAGTTCGATGTATTTGCGCTAGAGAGGGCAACGATTGGTACTGTTATACTTGAAATAGTATCATTTTCCCCTTCATGAGTCTCTTCTCTATTACTAGTAATTATTTTAGTACTTTTATAATATGGATATTGTTTTTTTAGTTCTGGAGTTAATTTAATAGGTATTAGCTTATAGCCACAAGCCTCCACAAAATAATAAGCCACTGTGTTATCTGGAAGCCCTACATGGAAAATAGCATCTACTTCAGTGTTGCATGTATTATCATACCAACTTAACTGTGCCTTTCTCTCTACTAATTTTACATCATTAAATTTAAGATTATTCCCTCTTAATACTTTTTTAAAGGTATCAAAGGCTTCTCTACTAAAAATATTTACTTTTTTCCCTTTTAAATCTTGAATTTTTTCTATCTTTGAAGTAGGGCTGGCCAATAGATACGCGGTCCTTCTATAAAGCTGCGTAACAAAATTTGTTTTTAATCTTTTCTTAACAGTAGCCATATCAAAATTCCTGTGATAAAAAGCATCAGCAGGGAGAACAATAAAACTATAGTTATTAGTAGGTTTAAGCGTATATTTTTTTTCTTCTAGACTACCATCTATAAGGACTTTGCACAAAATATTACGCTTACTAATCTTGATCATAGCACTACATATTTTTTGCAACAAATTAAGCTCTATGGAATTAGTAGGGCTCGTTGCTATTGCTAGATCATAAGCACTAGCACCTGAATTTAGCATTATAAGAACAACAAGGGTTAAGAGAAAACTTTTATTTTTATTCATCACTCTTTGGCCTTTTTAATTACTATTAATCTAATTTTTTACTATTTACCAGAACTAGTAAGAGCTTTTTCTTTATCCAACGTTTTTTTCTGTACAGATCTATATCCATTTAAAACTTCTGTAAATTTTTTATCATCTCCTGGGCCCAAGCAGCCTCTAAGAAAAACACCATCTGGCCAGATAGAGTTGCAAACAGTGACCGATTCTAAAGCTTTTGCTTCAAAAAAAGAAGAACCTGTTAAATCAGCATTTTCCATAAAGACGTCTGCCATATTAGCACCCATTAGGTTAGCCCCATTTAATGATGTCCCCAAAAATATTGCTCCAACCAATAAAGCATCTTGCATATTCACACCAGTCAACTTAGCCTTTGTGAAGTTAGCTCCTTTTAAATTTGCTTTTCGAAAGTTACTACCATTTAAAATGGCATTTTCAAAAATGGCTTCTGATAGGATAGCCTCTTCAAAGTTAGAATTTCCTAACACTGCTCCATAAAATGTACTATAAGGCATTTGAGCCCTATAAAAAGAAACGTTTTTTCCACTTGCTCCTGAAAAATTCATGTCAGGGCCTATAGTTTTATCGAGTTTTGTATCTACTAGAAGTGCAAAAGAAAAATTTGTCCCATTGCACTTAGTACCTTGCATATTAACATTTTCTAAAGTTGCATATACAAAAGTAGCAGATACCAAGTTAGAGTTTGAAAAATTAATATCTTTTAATATTGCTTGAAAAAAGGAAGCCCCTTCTGCACTCCGGCCAGAAAAATTTACCCCTTCTAAAGAAAGCCCCTGAAAAAGACAATATTTGCAATCTTTCTCTGCAAGGAACCGACTTTTGCTCCCAACGGATAAAAGAGCTCCATAATAAAAGTAGTCTGGTTTTATTTCTTTCATATAACAACTACTTAAGAAAAGAAGCGAAATAAGAGCAAAGAAACTTTTTATTATTATTCTATCCACTGTTTTTATTCTTATTTTATTAATAATACATCTTTATTGAATAGTAGTTTGCGTTTTTTAGCAAGAAAAAAAATCTCCTTTCAAGCTTTTTATTAGAAGGATTCTATGTTCTTAGATAAACATCCCCCTTCTAGAAAAAACCAATACCTGAAGAGTTGTTCCTTCCTTTAGCAGCGCTAAGACTTCTTTTTATCATCGTTGTCATCATCGTCGTCGTCATCGTCGTCGTCATCGTCGTCATCATCATCGTCATCATCGTCGTCATCATCGTCGTCATCATCGTCGTCATCTGATTTCTTAGATGCTGATTTCTTACTGTCTGATTTCTTAGATGATGATTTCTCACTGTCTGATTTCTTACCCGAACCTTCAATTCCTCCAGAAACACTTCCAAAACCTGAAGTACTTGAAGCAGATGAGCTCTTTCCAGCTTTACTGTCATCATCTTCATCATCTTCATCATCCTCGTCGTCATCATCCTCATCATCATCATCGTCGTCGTCATCCTCGTCGTCATCATCGTCATCATCGTCATCATCGTCGTCATCGTCATCACTGCTTTTACCAAGACCTCCAGAATCTTTTCCAAAACCTGAACCGCTCTTTTTTTTGTTTTTACTGGATGCTTTCTTTTTTACACAATCCCATCCATATAGAGCAGCAAGTTGTGCACAAACTAAAACTCCAGGACAGTTGGACCCACAACTTTTCGTGAAATACTCTTTAGCTGGTGTTTTTATTTTTTTAAAACACCCTTCTGGATCTGCCTCTACTTTTTTTGCTCCACATTCTACACTTGCATTTGATCCTGCTACAACACCGGACACAGCGCCTGATAATGCCCCTGAAATTACGCTACCAAAATCGATTGCCTGTACATTTTTACTATTTAGAAAAGTTGAAAAACCTATTATAATACTTAAAAGTAGTAGCATTTTTTTTATAGACATTTCGCCTCACCTTTTGTTTTTAAATTTTTTTATTAGTTTCCAAAACTCCTCTACTAAATCTATCAAAGTATGAAAAGACTGTCTACCCATTGTTTTTGTATTGAATGAATAAATAAAACCATTTACTTCTGCATTGTATGTTTTTTCTAGAGCTTCTTTGAATGAATATTTCTTTAATATTGCCCCCATATGAAGATCATCACAGAATATTGTTCCTGTAAAATTATAGTCTTTCCTCAGTTTATTTATCAAACTTTTTGAAAATGTAGCTGGTTCATGTCCCCAGTCATCGTGGCTGATATGAGCTGTCATAACTCCTTCTACCGATGTATCTTGAATAAGCGTCTTGAATACATTCATCTCTTCTTTTTTCCACACTTTAGACGTGTCTACAAAACCGTCATGCGTGTCTCCTTGAGCTGACCCATGTCCTGGAAAATGCTTTAGGCAAGTTCCTACACCTTCTTCTTCATGCGCTTTTATAAATGCCTTTGCATATAAAGCAACGTTCTCTTCTGTTCCATATGAACGCTTTAGACTTCCTATTATAGGTGACAGAGGCACATGCTTTGGATTTATATCAATGCACGGTGCAAAATTATAGTTAATACCAAAATAATTTAACTCTGAAGCCATTTTTCTATAGAGTTGCTTTGCGCCTTCATAGTCTAGTGTTTTTGCTACAAATTGCGGTGTAGCATAATCTGTGAAGCTATTTTTTTTGCGCAACCTTTGAACTAACCCACCTTCTTGATCCACAGTCACAAGCAGCTTGTCTGCACCGTCTTTCAAATACGTTGTAAGTTCTTTTAACTGCCTAGGATTTTCTATATTATAATCAAAGAGAATAACACCTTGAATTTTATCTTCTTGAATAAATTTTTTTACTTGCTGTACTTCTTTGTCTCCAGAAGTGGTCCCTGAAAATCCAACAACTAAAACAAGTGTGGGGAAACTTTTTGCCATATCATCATTTCCTTTTTTAATATGAACATTATAAGTCTGTAAGTATTGTTCTAAAAATACCAGGTGCCAAAATAGAAGCTGCGTTCACATCTATCTCTGGATTATCTAGGTCTCCCTTAACATTAAAAGTGAAAGAAAAAACACCTTCTCCTTCGCCACCACCAAGTATATATCCAATAATAGGAATATAGGAAATAGTCCCGTTTATGAAGTTCATAGGCGTAAGTGTCCCTTTCATTTTAATAACTCTTTTTGGCATAAAACGGACCTGCCCTTGAGTAGAAATACCGATAGATATACTAGAAGCAATCGCCTTAGATATGTCCAGAACACTATCTTTATATTTAAAATCTATATTTAAAGAAGAAAATGATAGCCCTTCTTCATTATTTAAGAGGTCTAGAATTCCGACTAGAGAGGCTACAGAAAGCATGCGCGCCATGATAGGTGCTTTAAGAATCCTAAAGTCAGTTAGCTCTGCCTTTCCAGACCATAGCCCCTCTATTGAAAGCTCTGCATCTAACCTTAGATTACCTCCTGCAGCCTTATCCATTAAACCTAATAATTTTAATAAATATCCTGCCTCTTTAGCCTTAACTGTTAATATGCCTTTTGGTTTTACTTTTTTATCCTCCCCATAGTCTTTTCCTGCTTCTTTTTTAGCTAAAGAATTAAATTTATAATTAATTTCAGCATTCCCTTTTGCTTCCACTTTTTCTTCCTTCAAAAAAGTAGTATAAAAATCAAATGATTGAGGAACTCCCTTTTCCATAACAAAATTAAGGTACGTTTTATTTAAAGGTTCTTTAGGAGAGTTTATAGTAACTGCTTCACTTTTAATTTTTAGGTTAAGAGATGTTTCTGAAGAATTATTATCGACTAAATTTTTATTGTGAATAATATAATACTGCCAATACGGCGTAAAATCTAGCGTTTTAGCATCTATTTTTACTAACCACTTATTTTTTTCTGAGCGAGTAATAAAACTTCTTTTAATTTTGTTATTTGCATAACTTGTATCATAGATCTCTAAATTTTCCAAAAATCCTTCATCGTCAAACTTCATATTCCCCTGAAATTTAAATTCTTTTCCTTTTTCTTTTCCCTTAAAATAAACATCTCTAAAGAAGAGTGGTTTTTCCTTTACAAAAACTATTGTTCCCTTAAAAACAGCCTCTTCTTTTGCAGGTTTTATAAAAGAGATCCAGGGGAGTCTTACCTTTAACGGTTTTGCATTTACAGTGATTTTCAACGTTGAATCTGCCTTAATATATTCTTCGTATAAAATCTTGAAATCTGTAGGTTCTGTACTGCTAACAAAACGACTCACATCTACATTAAATTTATTAGCTAAACTAAGAGGACCTTTACCCTTAATAGTTAACTGATTCATAATGTCTACGGAGTCATCAAAATTTGAATTCAATTCAATAGTTGCATTAATATTTTCTATTATACCTTTGCCGTGCATTCTTAACTCTTTTTCAGTAATTGTGTACTCTATATCTGCTTCTCGCAAATCATACGGCAAATCTTTTGGAAACTTAGAGATAACAAGGCCATGCATCGATCCTTTTATATATAAGCTAATGTCTTTAAACATCAAATCTTTTAGCAACAAAAAATCAAATACAAGATCCATTTCTGTTTGCCCTGTAACTCTATCAATATCAAAACCTACCTTGTCTATGTAATTGAGAGGAGTTTTATTGATAATTTTTAGAAAGTCTGGAAGCTTTCCCCCCATGCTTGCTTCTATTTTTATATTCTGTATGTCTTTATCAAGATCATAAATACGCACTTTCCCCTTTGTCAGATCAACAGAACCTATTTTTCCTTTCTTTATATAAATCCTAAGATCTTTTTCTGAAAAAACTACATCAGCTTGCAGACCCTGAATAAGCGGCAAATCACCCAAGTAGGAAATAACTCCATCTATAAACTTAAAGTGCCCCTCTAGTAGTAAATCTAGAACCTGCTCTTTATCATCTATAGAAAACTTAAGATTTCCCAATACTCCTTGAATCATACCTTTTTTTAAGTTCTTACTTACCCAATTATGAGCACCCTTTGCCACTATATCTGGCCAAATCTGTTTCAAATACTGTACATTGAAATCTTCAGTAGACTCTAAGGTTGCATCTAATAATAACTTGTTCTTAAGAATATCTAGGCAAGCTTTTACCTTGAAAATATTTTTATCTATATTAATATTATGAATATTTAGGAGTATTTTATCCTTTTGAATATCAAGGTTCGCTTTAAATTCACTTATTTTTAGAGGTCTATTTGGAAACATATAATTGTTTTTTAAGATAAGCGGACTTTTCAAATAAAAATAAAAACCAAGTCCCTGTTTTTTTTGATCTTCATACTTCACGTTAAACACCACGTTTTTCAAATGAATCAACTCTTTTTTAGGACCAACTTTTCCTACAATAAGATCCGGAATAACTAAAGTGAACTGCATATATTTAGTTTCTGCCAGTTTAGGCACCATAGTCATAAGTGTTTTAAAGATGCCTTCCCAATCATGCTGATACGTTGTAGGTCTTTTAGTTTTTTCTTCTTTTAGTTTTCCCTGCTGAAAATATATCAAATCAAGCTTGTTTGTTTTTAACTCTACTTTTAGAAAATGTAATTTTCCCTTTAGTAAGTCTATCCATTTTGGCGTAATATAGATTTTAAAAGGAGCTTGCCTTTTACCCAGTTCGGGAACTTTAAATGTAATAACTAATCTAAGCTTAGTATGGATTAAAGATAGTTCCAGTTTGCTTACTGTTTTTACACGTTTAGACTCTTTTACATATCCTTTAACCCATGTTAAATCTATAGGAGCTATAAGCAATCTTATGAAAAGAGCAATAAAAGCTATACTAAGAATAGATAAAAACCAAATACTTAAGCTTTTTATAAGTCTGACAATATATTTTAGAGTTTTCATCAAGTAAAATGATACCTTTGTATACGAATTAAATAGAAGTTCGTTGCCTATTATTCCTTATTTACTATACATACGTTTGAAAAGAAAGATATGTTAATTTTAATATTTATATCATATATCGCAGATATTTTTCATAGTATTTTTAAGAAAAATGCTAACCTTTATTGCTTAGTAAAATAAAAACTTTTCATATGAAATCAATTTTTGTACACTGCTTTTGCTTCTTTCTATTACCCCTTCTATTTTTTAATTTTTCTTGGCTACATAACCCTTAAACAGTAAGAGTATTTTCATGCCCAAAATTATTATTAGAACTATTCTACTCGAAGAAAATAATTTGCGCTTGGATAAGTGGTTTCACCACCAAGAGATTGGACTACCTTTTTCCTACGTGCAAAAACTCTGCCGCTCTGGTCAGGTGCGTATTAATGGCAAACGTGTAAAAAGCAATCATCGCATAAAAGCTGGAGATAGTGTCCGTTTTCCATTTTTTAAACTCCTAGAACCTATAATGAAGGAGTCCAGGTCCTATTCTTCTAAAGATCACGCTATTATAGATAACCTTATTATTAATATTGTTTTTCAAGATAAAGATTATATTGTCCTCAATAAACCCTCTGGTTTAGCTGTACAAGGTGGAACCAATATAGATCACCATTTGAGTATGCTGCTACCTCTTCTTTCTAAATGTCTCTCCCTTCCTAACAAAACACTTCATATACCTCATCGATTAGATCGAGACACCTCTGGCCTCCTAATAATAGCCAAATCATCTTTAGCATCTAAAAATATTGCTGAAGCATTTAAGGAAAAGAAAATACAGAAAAGATATTTAGCTCTATGTAATAAATATCCTACAAAAAAATCTGGGAAAATCACTATGAAAATAAGTAAAGATAAAGGAAAAAATAAGCGTACCATGGTTCAAGATAACAAGTATGGAAAAGAAGCTATTACCCAGTACACTTGCTTAGATAAAACGGGGAAAATAGCTTCTCTACTAGAGCTTGTACCTCTTACAGGGAGAACACACCAATTGCGTGTTGCATGTCAAAAACTTGGTTGTCCCGTAATAGGAGACAAACGTTACAATCCTGCCTCTTCTTTGAAAGAGATTATGATGCTTCACGCATGGCAACTCATCTGGACAGAAAAAAAATGGGAATTCACAGCTCCCCTATCCCCAGAATTTACTAACAAAGCTTTTAATCTGAATCTTAAGCTTCCATAATTCAAATGCTAAAAAAGACAAAGTCTATATACAGAGTAATCTCTAGAACTGTATCCCCCCACGGGGCTTAATGAGATAATCCTCCTTCTTTTAAATTTTATCTGTTTTCTTAAAAGAAAATAAAGAACTATATCATGCAGTAGATAGAAGCTATTAATATAAATATAATTCTATCTAGGTTCTAGATTTATTTCAGCAAAATCCCAATTCACAAGTTTGTTAAGAAAAGTTGTCACGTAATCTGGACGACGATTTTGATAATCTAGATAGTAAGCATGTTCCCACACATCGCACGTAATAAGCGGCTTATAGATTGGCATTGTCAACGGTGTCTGTGCATTCCCTGTTTTAATAACATCAAGTTTTCCATCTTTTTTTGCCACAAGCCAGGTCCATCCAGAGCCAAACTGCGTTGCTGCAGCCTGTTTAAAAACATCCAGAAAACTGTCAAAAGATCCAAAAGAATCTTGGATCATTTCCATCAGTACACCCTTTGGCAAACCTCCCCCTCCTGGGCGCATACTATGCCAGTAAAATGTATGGTTCCAAACCTGTGCAGCATTATTAAATATAGAAACCAAATCATCATTATCATTAGATTTTTGGATAATTTCAACCAAATTTTTACCAGCTAGATCTGTACCTGTTATTAATTTATTTAAGTTTTTTCCATATGCTTGATGATGCTTCATATAATGAAATTCTAGTGTTTTAGCGCTAATATATGGCTCTAGAGCATTTAAATTATAAGGAAGCTTTGGAATTTCAATAGTCATTATCATGCCTTTTTATTATTACATTGCACAATAGGATAACAACTCCGCTATTAGATAGCAAGAATGTCTTTTTATCTTTCCACACACGAGGTATAAAAACATCTATTATAGATTAATTCTTAAAAAGCTAATTATATTACTTTAAGTGTCATTAAAATAGTATCACCCTACTTTGAAAATACAAGGTAAACTATAGTCATGTAGAGGGGGATGGCTTTCCCAAGTTAATCTATCTCTTCTATATTTAAATGCTCACTCCTTAACAAAAATCATCTCATAAGAGTATAATAGAGAGCGATGAATAGTAACTTACAAATCTAAAAATAAGTTTAAAGTCTCTTCTAATTTCTCATCACTTAAGTGATGCCAAGCTTGCAGAAGTAATCCCTTTATAAGGCCTGATACTCATATCCCTTGGGTCCGACTACTTCTATCCAGTTTAACTGCTATTCAACGGACGTCCTTCCAGTACACTACCTCTTCTACTACTTTCAAAAGATTTTTTTCAAACCGACGTTACACTTCCAGTATTAAAAAACTCATGAGATTTTCCCTCTTTTTATCTTTATAATCCTGAGCTGAATCTTTTTTTTTAATTAGAAATACCTTTTTATCTACTTATTCATCTGTCTCAAATATGAAAGCTACCATGGTCTTGAAAAAACGATTCTGGAGAGAGGTATTGAAGTGGGTCATACAACACTCTATCGTTAGATTCAACAGACTGCTACAGAAGTAGAGAAACGATTATGTTGGTATTGGAAACCTTCTCTAGAATATAACTGGAGAGTTAATAAACTCCCTATGAAGGTAAAAATAAATTTCTCTTACTCTTTATGGTGTTGTTGATAAATAGGGCCGTTTTTACTCACTTATACATTGATCTCTACTAATCAAAAAACGGGTAAAATATCCTTATTACTTAGATGTTGTACCCTAATATTAAAATATTTATGTGCTATTTTAACCTCTCGTTAAGAAAAAATCCCTTATGCAACTATATCCTTCATTGGCTCTGTTTCAACAATAGAAAAAATTTATCTCTTTTGTATTGCGTTTGTTCTTAAAACTGTGTATTCAGACTGCAGGCATAAACATGCTGGTTATATTAGCTTCCTTAAATAAATTTACGTGGATTTGATGACTACCGATCTTAAAGTGAGATCTCCAAAAGCATTCAATTTCTTTATCATTTTTAATTTTTCTATCAATATAGCAATTGGGAGCATCTTGTAATGACAGCTCCCTTTCTTAATAAAAAAAGCCCTCTTAGTCGTACGCGATCTTTTTTTTGGCCTATTCACGGATATGAAATGAAAAAATTTCTTCCTATGGCTATTATGATGTTCTTAGTTCTTTTTAACTATACAATTCTTCGCAATACAAAAGATGCTTTAATTGTGACTTTATGTGGCCCAGAGGTTATTCCTTTCTTAAAAGGTCTTCTTATTATGCCTATTTCTATCTTCTTTGTGGCACTTTATGCTAAGTGTCTTAACGTATATAAAGTTGAAACTGTTTTTTACCTTGCTATTAGCTTGTTTATTTCATTCTTTGCTTTTTTCTCTCTCTTTCTCTACCCCAATCATGAATTTTTAGAACCTTCTCCTGAAAAGATATTAGCCTTAAAAATAACCTATCCCTCTTTACAGCATTTGATATCTGTCTATGGCAATTGGGTAGCATCTATTTTTTACATATTCTCTGAACTGTGGGGAACTCTTGTTTTAGGGCTATTATTTTGGCAGTTTGCCAACGAAATAACACGCATAGCAGAAGCCAAGCGTTTTTATCCTATGTTTGCCTTTCTAGGTCATTTTGGACTTATTGCTGCAGGACTTATTATGGTTTACTTATGCAAGTTTCAGTCAATAGGAAAACCCGGGGTAAAAATGTGCTCAAGCTATTTAAACGATATTATGTTAACAGTGATTGTAGCTTCTCTCCTCATTATGGCTATTTATCGCTGGATGAATCTAAAAGTTTTAACAAATATACAATATTATGACGCAGCCTCTAAAGACTATAAAAAAAATTATCAAAGACCTAAGTATTCTTTACGAGAAAGCTTTAAACACGTTATAAACTCTCCCTACATAGGCTTAATTTCTATTCTTGTTTTAGGCTATGGATTTTCTAATAATATATTAAGTCTTATTTGGAAAAAACAGATAAAACTACAGTATGATACTGTTGTGGAATATAGTCAATTCATGGCAAATTTTTCCTCTATTCTAGGGATTGTAACCGTAATACTTATCTATTTTTTCAAAGGCACCGTTCTTCGTTTTGGGTGGCTTAGTGGTGCTCTTGTAACGCCTATTTTTTTAGCTATTACAGGAAGTATTTTTTTCTATTTTATTTTTTTTGGCGATAAAATGTCTTCTTTTATAGCTCTGTTCATGGTTACACCTCTATTTTTTACGCTTATTATAGGAACAGTGCAGCAAGTATTAAGTAAGTGTGCAAAATACTCTATGTTTGACCCTACAAAAGAAATGGCTTATATTCCTCTAGATCCTGACCTAAAAACCCGCGGTAAAGCAGCAGTTGACGTAATTGGCCACACCTTCAGTAAAGCTAGTAGTGGTTATGTTGTAGGCGGACTTCTTATCCTTACTCAGGCAAGTGACTTAATGTTCATCGCCCCTTATCTAGCTGGACTGATAGCGATTATGATTGTTGTTTGGATTTTAGCTACTCAAGCTCTCTACAAACGCTATAAAATATTATTAGCTCAAAAATCTGCTAAAGAAGAATCTTTATCCTCTTAACACGCTACTTATCAAAGTTGATCAAGCCTTTTAAACTTGTTAAGGTATGGTAGAAGAAAGTCAGGAAAATCATGAATGGTCCAAAAAATGCTAAGGTTTCTTTTGGTTTTAAGCAAGTAGAGCCTCAAGAAAAAACTGAATTAGTAAAAAATATCTTTAGCCGTGTAGCATCTAAATATGACATTATGAATGATGCCATGAGTTTTTTTCAGCATCGTTTGTGGAAAAAACAATTTGTAAGCAAGATTTTTTTATATACTAGCTCGCGATTACTTGATGTTTCTTGTGGCAGTGGTGACATAGCCTATTTGCTCTATAAAAAAGCCAAAAATAAGGACTTTTATTTATCCCCTATCACTTTATTAGACCCCAATGAAGATATGCTTAAACAAGCAAAAAATCGCTTTATTGATAAAGGATTATTAAAATCTTTTATCTACACATTAGCCCCCGCAGAAGAACTTCCTTTTGAAGACAATAGTTTTGATATATATACTATTTCTTTTGGTCTACGCAATGTGACAGATCGTAGAAAAGCGCTGAAAGAAGCTAAACGTATTCTTGCACCTAATAGCACTTTCTATTGCTTAGAGTTCAGCCGCCCGAAGTGGCCTGGCTTAGACACTCTATACGACCTCTACTCTTTTAAATTTATACCCAGGTTAGGAGAGTACATTGCAAATGATAAAGAGGCCTATGAGTACCTGGTAGAAAGCATCCGCTTGTTTCCATCTCAAAAACAACTGTGCAAAGAACTTGAAGAAGCTGGATTTACTCAAATTTCTTATAAAAATATAGCAGGTGGTATTGCAGCTATTCACATAGCACACACTTGATATAAGCTTGAATAGAAAAATTTCTTTTATTTTCTAGCTACTAATGCTAAAAATATTTCTGTTTACTTAGCCTAAGAATGACGAGCCTTATGACTGAAAATAAATCTATCTTCTATGGCCGCCGTATTGGCCGACCTCTAAAGTCCCTAAATAAGGGACTCTTAACCCATTTTTTTCCTAAATACGAATTAATTTTTCCAAAAAATATAGAAGAAAAACTTGACCCTAAGATTCTTTTTCCAACTGCTACCACATTTTCTCTAGAGATTGGCTTTGGTACAGGTACTCACCTTTTTTCTCAAGCAAAAGGAAATCCTAATACAGGGTTTATTGGTAGTGAACCTTACTTGAGCGGCGTATCACAGCTTTTGAAAAACCTTCAGGAAGAACCTTTAAAAAATATTCTCTTATCTCTTACACCTGTACAAACTCTTCTCACTTTTCTTAAATTATATAGCCTTGACCATATTTATATTCTCTTTCCTGACCCCTGGCCGAAAGCACGACATAATAAACGCCGTATAGTAAGCACACCAATGCTTAAAGTACTTAAAAAATATTTAAAACCAACAGGGAAAATTACCATATCTACAGACCATACTGATTATGCTGGATGGATGGAAGAAGCTTTTGAAAAGTCTCCTTTTATTTTGGAAAAAACCTATTTTCTAGAAACTCATAAACGACCTGTACATTGGCCCATAACCCGATTCGAAAACAAAGCTCACTTAGTTGGTAGACCTTGCAAAGTATATGAGTTGATCTTAAGTAAAACTTAGCATGTAGGTCTTTATATAGTAAGTTAACTTGAGGATTCTCCTTTTCGTGATTTTCCTACTATACAACAAGCTATTGAGAATTATTTTAATAGGTATCGCCTTTAAGTTAATCTACCATAAAAATATAAAACTTTTAAACTATGAAAACATTTGTTCTATAGGTGGGATAGACTTCTACCTATATTGAGGGGCTAGATCATATATTCAGGCCTAACCCAAGCATCGAATTTCTCTTCTGATACATAACCTAGTTTTAGGGCTGACTCCTTAAGCGTTAAACCTTTTTCATGAGCCTGTTTTGCAATTTCTGCTGATTTATCATAACCAATATGTGGTGCTAACGCTGTTACTAAAAGTAAAGAATTATTCAAATGTTCTTCAATACGATCTTTATTTGGTGCAAGTCCTTCTAGACAATTACTTCTAAAACTATCTAGAGCCCCTGACATCAAGCGCATACTCTGTAGTACATTATAGATAATCACCGGTTTATAGGTATTGAGTTCAAAATGACCAGAAGCACCCGCTATAGTCACTGCTGTATGGTTTCCAAATACTTGTACACAAGTCATAGCAAGTGCCTCTGCTTGTGTAGGATTTATTTTACCTGGCATAATAGACGATCCTGGCTCATTAGCTGGTAATTCTAATTCCCCAAATCCACATCTTGGTCCTGATGCCAAGAACCTAATATCATTAGCAATCTTCATAGCTGCACAACTTAGTGTATTTAATGTACCAGAGAAAGCTACCAATATATCATGACTAGCCAAAGCTTTAAATTTGTTAGGAGCTGGTTTAAAGGGCAAACTTGTTAATTCAGCCAACTTACGAGCTATTTTCTTATCAAATCCCTTTGGCGCATTGAGGCCTGTTCCAACAGCTGTACCACCTTGTGCCAAGAAAAAGACTTCACTTAGAGCTTGATTAATATACTCTCTACAACTTTTAATTTGTTGAGCATAACCAGAAAATTCCTGTCCTAATGTAAGTGGAGTGGCATCTTGTAAATGTGTGCGACCAATTTTCACAATTGATGCATATTCTTTAGCTTTTTTATCTAAATTTTTTTCAAAAGCCTCTAATGCTGGCAACATTGATTTTTTACATAATAAAGCTGTTGCCACATGCATAGCAGTAGGAAATGTATCGTTAGAAGACTGACTTTTATTAACATGATCGTTGGGGTGTAAGGGTTTTTTTGAGCCTAATGGATACCCTAGAATTTCATTAGCACGGTTAGCCAATACCTCATTCATATTCATATTACTTTGCGTACCAGAACCTGTCTGCCAAACAACCAGTGGAAAATGCCCATCAAACTTGCCATCTAGCACCTCATCGCAAGCAAAAACAATAGTTTCAGCTAATTTTTTATCAAGAACCCCAATTTCTGCATTTACTAAAGCTGCCGCTTTTTTCACATAAGCCAATGCCTGAATAATTTCACCTGGCATAATTTCTGTTCCTATTTTGAAGTTATTCAAAGACCTCTGCGTTTGAGCTCCCCAATATTTATCTTCTGGCACATTAATTTTTCCCATAGAATCTATTTCTATCCGCATGATTTTCCTCCTAAAATTCAAGCATATCATTGCTATAAGTTAAAATTTTCTTAGTAATCCAAATATATAAAACCTTTATATATACCATGAAATATTTTTTTCTTTTATAAGAACAGCTTTCTCCAAAATTTCTTCTACAAAAGAATGTCTCTTTTACCTATCTTTCTACAAGATTTTTCTATAATTTATACTTTCTAACTATAAGTACACGCCTAAATTTCAAGCCTCTAAGTTTATTTTTTCTTTCTAAAAGAGTCTATGGAAACTACCTTTGCCGACCTATCTTTCTTTTTTATATCCTTATTAGATTTTGTTGACTTCTTCTTATTTATAGTCTTTAAACCTGTCTTCTTTTTTTCAAGAAAAACTTCAGCGTTAGGTAAATTTTCTAGTTTTTCTGGAGAAAGAGCATCTTCCAACTCTTTTGGTGTAAATTGTAAACCAAACTTTACAGAAGGATCAACAAATCCTGTAATAGAACCAAATGGCACAATAATATTTTCTTTAATATCATTAAAGCTTAAGGAAATTGAAAAGCCTACATCTGTAACCAACAAATCCCAGAACTGGTACTGTAAAACAATCGTCACTTCCTCAGGATGGCGCTCCTTCAGATAATCTGTCATCTTCACACCAGGATAATTAGTTTGGAAGGTAATATACAGGTGATGGTTTCCAAATAAACCATTCTCTTTTACATCCTCTAGAATGGTTTTTACCACACCTCTTAAAGCATCTTGTACTATATCTTCATATTGCATGGTCACGAGCACTTACCTCTATCATTATGATGTGAGTATACTACTTAACACCTATTTCTGCCAGCGCATTTATGAGGGGCTTCTGTTGCCCGGCCCCCTCAAACCGCGCATCGGGATATACCCAATGACTTATGCTGCAGCAGCAACTCTTCGGAATAAACCCTCAGAGTTGTCATTAACAGCAGAAGCAAGGATAACGACATTGTCGTTAGCCACTGCTAGTTTTTTTCTTTCGACATTTATAGTGTCTAGTCCGATATCGGTGGTACCATGCCGAGCGAAAACAATATCTTTACTACACATGTCGAGCCTATTTCATCCCCAGTATTTTATTGGTGGAGATGCCGGGTACCGCCCCCGGGTCCATAATGCTTATTCCATACGAAATTTATCGCCATAGTAAGACTTACACCCTACATATATATATATAGTATAAAATACTACAAATTTAAAGGGGCAATGCTAAAAAATATGATACATTACTCCTCTTATGGATGGATTTCTCTATTTTTTACTATCCTCTACAGAGATTTGCTCTATATTAGCACTAAGTAACAACAAAAACCCTTAAATTCATTTTCTATCTTGGCTTTTCCTCTAAAAAACATTAAAACTACGAAAACTAGGTTAAAAAACAGGACAAAAAGTGAGCCTATCAAAAATAAATACAAAAAAACGTATGGCAAATGCAGTGCGTTTTCTTTCAGTAGATGCTGTGAATGCCGCTAATTCAGGGCACCCTGGCATGCCACTTGGCATAGCAGATGTGGCTACTGTTTTATTTTCTGACTTCCTTGTTTTCAACCCAAAAGATCCTTCTTGGCCTAACCGTGACCGCTTTATCTTAAGTGCTGGTCATGGGTCAGCTCTACTCTACAGTCTATTACACCTTACAGGCTATTCAGCTATAACTCTGGAAGAACTGAAAAATTTTCGTCAACTTGGCAGCTTAACACCAGGCCACCCAGAAGCTAACCACACGCCTGGCGTTGAAACAACTACTGGTCCACTAGGGCAAGGACTTGCCAATGCTGTAGGCATGGCCTTGGGAGAAGCTCTTATGGCTAGTCGTTTCGGAAAAGATATAGCAAATCACTATACTTATACAATTGTAGGAGATGGCTGCCTGATGGAAGGCCTTTCTCAAGAAGCCATTTCTCTAGCTGGACACCTGAAGCTTAGAAAATTAATCGTTCTTTTTGATGACAATGGCATTACCATTGATGGAAAAACAGATCTTTCTACTAGTGAAGATACAATTAAACGTTTTAAATCATGTGGTTGGGCAACTCACTCTATTGATGGTCACGACTATGAAGCCATTTCTGCAGCTCTTGAAAATGCAAAAAAAGAAGACAAACCAAGCCTTATTTCATGTAAAACTATTATTGGTTTTGGAGCACCAAACAAGCAAGGATCTAATAAAGCACACGGATCCCCTCTCGGAAAAGAAGAGCGAGAAGCTCTGAAAAATAGCCTGCATTGGGCTCATGATCCTTTTGACATACAGGATGAAATCTACAACGATTGGACTTCTTCTTTAAAACGCTGCGAGAAAATCTACACAAACTGGCAAAAATCTATAGCCAACAAGCCCCATCAAGAGCGCAAAGATTTTGAATGCTTTCTTAATAAAGAGCCAAACAAAGGCTTACAATCCGCTATAGAAAACTATTTTATAGAAATTTTAGAGAAAGGTTCCTGCAAAGCAACACGCCAAGATTCTCAAAAATCTTTAGAAGTTTTAACAAAATATATTCCTCAACTGATTGGGGGTTCTGCTGACCTCACAACCTCCAATAATACAAAGTCTAGCATGCAAAAGGATATAACATCAAAAGATTTCTCCGGATCTTACATTAACTATGGCATTCGTGAACATGCCATGGGGGCTATTATGAATGGTTTATCCTTATATGGAGGTTTCATTCCCTATGGCGGTACATTTCTAACATTTACTGACTATATGAGACCAGCTATACGCCTCTCTGCGCTGATGGGTGCACAAGTCATTTATGTCATGACACATGATTCTATTGGGCTTGGCGAAGATGGCCCCACGCACCAGCCTATAGAACATCTAGCATCATTACGAGCTATACCTAACCTGTACGTTTTTAGGCCTTGTGACGCTGTAGAAACAATGGAATCTTGGCAAGCAGCTCTTTCTTTAGACCGTTCTTCCTCTGTTTTAGCCCTCTCGCGCCAAGCCCTTCCTTTATCTCGTAAAGAACCAAAGAAAGAAAATCTAACACTGCGCGGTGGATACATTATATCTGAATCAATAACTGTGCAATCAACTATAGCTCTTTTAGCAACAGGATCTGAAGTGCATTTAGCCCTAAAAGTTCAAGCAGCGCTGAAAGATAAAAATATATCTGCCTATGTTGTTTCTATACCCTGTTTTGAGCTATTTAATAAACAGTCTGCTACTTACAAAGAAAGAGTTTTAGGAAATGCTTCTGTCTTAAAAGTAAGCATTGAAGCTGGTGTTTCTCTTGGTTGGGATAAATATGTTGGCGACAAAGGTCTAATAATTTCCATAGATACTTTTGGTGCCTCAGCACCAGCAGACACTTTATTTAAACACTTTGGTTTTACAACAGAAGCTATAGTGAAAAAAATATGTACGCAACTAAATGAGAAATAGTAAAAACTATATAAGGATGCCAAAAATATGACCTTACGTATTGCCATAAATGGCTTTGGCCGCATCGGTCGCCTTATTCTACGATCCCTCGTTGAATCTGGGCGTAAAGATATGGAAATCACCGCTATAAACGATCTAGGTACAGTAAAAGACAATGCTTTTATGTTAAAGTATGATTCCGTCCATGGTACTTTTCCAAAAGAAATTAAAACCCAAGACAATACACTTATAGTAGATGGTAAAAAAATTTCTGTAACAGCAGAATCAAAGCCTGAAAAATTGCCCTGGAAAGAGAAAAATATTGACATTGTTTTTGAATGTTCTGGTCAATTTACAAACTGCACATCTGCTATAAAGCATCTAGAGGCTGGAGCAAAGAAAGTATTGATATCAGCACCTGCAAAAAATGTTGATCTCACTGTTGTTTATGGTGTAAATCAGGACAAAATAAAAGAAAATGATAAAATTATTTCCAATGCCTCTTGCACCACAAACTGTTTAGCTCCTATAGCTCAAGTGCTAAATAAAAATTTTGATATCCAACATGGTTTCATGACTACTATCCATGCTTATACTAGTGACCAACGCTTGGTGGACACCCTTCATAATGATCCACGCCGCTCTCGAGCTGCTCCTTTATCTATAATTCCTACATCTACGGGCGCGGCTAAAACTATAGGCCTTATTTTACCTGAACTAGATGGCAAACTAAGCGGAACTGCTATCCGCGTTCCAACACCTAACGTGTCCATGATTGATTTTTCATTTACTACAGGAAAGAGGTGTACTAAAGATGAAATAAATAATGCTATTATTCAAGCTAGTAAACAAGCTTCCCTAAAAAATATTTTGATTACAAACCAAGATCCTCTTGTCTCTATTGATTTTAATCACAATAGTGCTAGCTCTATCTTCGACTTAAGCCAAACGCATGTGATTAATGGCACATTTTGCCGCATTCTTGCCTGGTACGACAATGAATGGGGTTTTTCTAATCGTATGCTGGATACAGCAGCTATTATGGGCAACAACTTATAGATATAATATGGAAAAAAACAATTCCTCTCAAGATATGATAGCCGCTCTCATTTCTAAATGTTGTCATGATCTATCCTCACCTTTAACAGGAGCTATGCTAGCTTTTGAAGTAATGAATACAGAATCTTCCGATCCGGAGATGATAGAAATTATGAAAAATAGTTTTGACAAACTTTCTCTGCTCCTCAATATATGGCGTAAGTGTTTTGGAAGTTCTAAAAATATGAGTATGTTGCTAAGTGACTTACAAAAGCTTGCAATATTTAATAAAATAACAATTACATATAGCTCACTTGCCTCTACACTATCTGAAGAAAATCATCAACAGATTACAGAAGCTCTCTGCCTTATACTGTATATATTGCTAAATCATATACATACAGGGCAATCTATTGCAGTTAAGCAAATCAATAATACTATAACTATATCAGCTAGCAATCTCTCTTCTCTAAAAATTGATCAAGAAAATATCACACCTTCGTCTATTGTGGGTATATCTTTACATCAATTTTTAGAAAAAAATGGCCTAAAACTTTCTCTTAGAAATAACCATGCAACTCTCTCTTTTTTAGAGTCTTAATATCGTATAGTACAAGCTTTATCTCATCTGTTAAAAAAGCTAAGAAACTTCATTTCCAGAGCATGCTCTTTCATACAGATCACAGTTTCAACGTAAAACATTTGAATACTACTCCATCTCCATCAGTAGTATTGCAGCTGTAATGGCGATTTTATTAATAAGATCAGATGAGCCCCCTGCACTAGTGTAAACTCTTTATATTCTTCAATAGTTTTTTAATCCTCTTTCCAGAGGTCTCCTTTTCTTACCTAAGTGCGTTAATCAATAAAGATAAATACTTAGCTCCTATATCCACCCTCTTCAAGAAAATCTCTTATGGTTGGAAATAGCTTAGATAAACTTGTTTCTACCATGGTTCTTTTTCTAATAGTATAAATCTACAAAATAACTTTTCTTCTATTGATCTGTTCCCCATAAACTGAAACATTTAAAATTAGTGTCTGAAATAATACTATATCTATAGGTCTCAATATCTTACTTTTTTCTTTATTTTTCTACAGGACAATAAAATTTTATCACCCTAAAATATCCTTAAAATGTAAAAATGATATAAAAAACCATAAAATACCATTGCATCCCATCTTAACCCATGATATGATCACTTATACTAATAAGAAAATTGAATAAAGAAAAATTTAAGGGATCGGAACGTTGGCTCTATTTTTATCAACGTATATTAATAAAATTGATAAGAAAGGACGCATTTCCGTTCCCGCTCTTTTTAGGCAATCTCTCTCTTCTAAAATTTTTTCTGGACTGATCGTTTTTCGTTCTTATAAGTATGCTGCTCTTGAGGGATGTACAATGGATCGCATGGAACAACTAAGCAAAAGTGTCGATCAGTTTGACCAATTTTCTGATGCTTATGATGAAGTTTCCTCCACTATTTTTGCAGATGCACATCAACTTTCTTTCGATAATGAGGGTCGTGTGATGCTACCAGAAACCTTGCGTACTTATGCTAATATAGAATCACAAGCTGCCTTTGTTGGACGCGGTGCCTCTTTTCAAATTTGGAATCCAACAGATTTTTATTTATTCCAAAAAGAAGCTCGCCAGAAAATTCTCTCCAATAAAACTACTTTCAAAATTAATCCTCAACAAAATAGTGAGTAAGTGATGATGACAATTTCTAACACTTCTTCCCACTATCCTGTGATGCTAAATGAAGTTATTTTTTCTTTAAATATTAAAAAAAATGGTATTTATGTTGATGGTACTTATGGTGTTGGCGGATATACTAATGCTATATTAGATCAAGGAGCAAAGCATGTGGTTGCCATTGATCAAGATCCAGATGCTAAAAAAAGATCTACTGCCACCAAAAAAAAATATGGCCCTGCCTTTACTTTTCTCCATGGAAATTTCAAAAATTTAAAGAACCTTTTAAACGATATTGGTGTAGATCATGTAGATGGCATTGTACTAGATCTAGGGGTTTCTTCACCTCAATTGGATGAAGCAGAACGTGGGTTTTCTTTTAAAAAAGAAGGCCCTCTAGATATGCGTATGAGCCAAAAAGGCCCTGATGCAGCAGAATTAGTTAATAACGCTTCAGAACAAGATCTAGCTACTATTTTTTGGCGTTATGGCGAAGAACGAAAATCTTATAAAATTGCCAGAGCTATTATTGCTGCTCGTGATGAAATTCCGTTATCTACCACTACTCAATTAGCAGATATCATCAAAAATACCTTCTCTCAAAAAGAGAAAGCAAAGATGAAAATTCATCCAGCTACACGTTGTTTTCAAGCATTACGTATTTATTTAAACGAAGAACTTTCTTCTCTTGAAAGTTCTCTTTCTCAAAGCATTAATATTCTTAATGACAAAGGACGCTTGCTTGTCGTTACTTTTCACTCACTAGAAGACCGCATAGTTAAAAGATTCATAAAAGAGCAAAGTGGGCAAAAAGCCTCTACGATGCCAAAAGATTTGCAAAAAAACATATCCACATTCAAAGCAATTACAAAAAAGCCAATTTTACCGACAGAAGAAGAATGTGCAGAAAATTCACGCTCTCGATCTGCCAAGTTACGCGTTGCTCAACGATATATTAAACAACAACAATTATATAAAAAAGAAAGTTAAAAAATGACTCGTATTCTCTCTCAATTTTGGATGATAGCTATTAGTTTAAATCTCTCTCTAGCTTGTGCTCTATATCATATAAAATATAAAGTTATAGACTTAGAACACAGTCATTTGGCCTTACAAAAAAAATATAATATACTCTCTGAATCCAATCACACACTAAATGCTGAGTATACTTTCCTTTCTAACCCTAAACGGCTAGCTACCTTAGCAAAAAAATACTTAGATAAGAAATATACCAATCCTGTACATTTACAACATGTCTCAGTTGTCAAACTTGCTCATGTGCTTGATTTAAAATCTGTTTCTAGTAATCCTATTCCTCGCAATCAAAAAGTATATTCTATACGTCTTGCATCTTATCAGCAACCACGTTAATAATTAGTAATGAAACTTCGTCAAGTACGTGACCTTTCCCATACTGAGAAGAGGCCCAAACGAGCTGAACTTTCAGCCTTAGGTGAAGCACGTTTTAAACTCACTATTCTTGGTATTGTTTTTTTAATAGCCTATAGCCTTATTGCCTTTAGGCTTATTGAACTCGGTTTTTACTGTGTTATGGGTACAAAGATAGATTCGTACTCTTCTCCTTTTTTTCAAATAAAGAGAGCTAACATCATTGATGTTCGTGGCACAACTATTGCTACAAATCTTATAACAGCTTCCGTTTTTGCAAAGCCAAAAGAACTCCTAGATATTGATGAAGTAGCAAAAAAACTCCCCTCTGTTCTAACAAATTTAAACTCAAAAGAAATTCGAAAAAAGCTTGATAAAAGAAAAGATTTTGTTTGGCTTGCACGTAACATTACCCCTCTTCAACAAATGAAAATTTTAAAACTAGGATTACCTGGTATTGACTTTTTTCAAGAAGAAAAACGTATGTATCCTCATGGAAGCATAGGCGCTCATATTATTGGTTTCACAGATGTTGACAACAAGGGCCTAGCTGGAATTGAGCGCTTTTTTAATGAGCAATTACTTAACTCTGACACTGTAGTACAATTAACTATTGATATGCGCATTCAAACCGCTGTTGAAAATGAGATTTTTCAGGCTGTAAAAAAATTTAAGGCAAATGGTGGAAATTCCATTGTTATGGATGCTAATACCGGTGAGATTTTAGCTATGGCTACTTTTCCCACCTATAATCCAAACTTGCCAAGTAAAATAAAAAAAGAGACGCTTTTTGATTCTAATACTTTAGGTGTTTATGACCTTGGCTCTATTTTTAAAATTTTCACAGCAGCCATTGCCTTAGATACAAAAAAAATTACTCTTGAAGATGGCTATGATGCCACAAATCCTATCCGTATTGCTGGATTCACTATATCTGACTATTTAGGCGGTGAAAAAAGATGGCTCTCTATACCTGAAATAATTTTGTATTCTTCAAATATAGGCTCAGCAAAAATGGCAATGGACGCTGGTACTCAAGCGCAGAAAAGTTTTTTTAAGCGCCTTGGATTTTTTGAAAAGGTTCCTATAGAGCTGCTCGAACTCAGCACACCTATACTTTCTCAATCCTGGGGGGATGTAGCTACCATGACTATTTCTTACGGTTATGGATTAGCTGTTAGCCCTTTACATATAGTACGTGGCTTTGCTGCACTAGTTAACGGCGGATACCTTGTTAAACCTACTCTTATAAAAGCTAATATATCTCCTATTAAAACTCAAGTGATTTCAGAAACTACATCAAAAGATATACGCCGACTTCTTCATTTAGTTGTACAAAAAGGAACTTCTAAAAAAGCACGTATTCCTGGATATTTTGTTGGGGGAAAAACAGGAACAGCAGAAAAACGTAACGTAGGAGGTAAGGGTTTTCTTAAAAAAGCTAACATAACTTCCTTCTTAGGAGCTTTTCCTATTCATAAGCCAAAATACATTATATATGTACAGTTAGATGATCCAAAAGGTGTTAAAGAAACCCATGGTTTCCGAGCTGCTGGATGGAATGCAGCACCAACAGCTAGTGCCATTATCAAACGTATTATTCCTTTACTTAACATCTTGCCAGAAGATGAAAATGACCCTAGTATACACAAGTTTCTTAACATTAACTTATCACCTAAAGTATTCTCTTCATCAGCAGGATAAATAACAAATGTTTAAACAATTTCTTCCAGAAATTCTAGAAAATATCAAATTAAACATGCCTGTTTTAGCTTCTTCACAAGTAGTTCCAGGGTGTGCCTTTATTGCTATACAGGGCACTACAGTTGATGGTCGCGTTTTTATTGAAGAAGCCTGCAAAAAAGGAGCTTCTATCATTCTCTATAAAAAAGAAGAGATTTGGACAGACCCTATAGATTTGCTTAAGAGTCAATATAAAGAAGTGCAATTTATTGCTTTAAATGAAGACCCTAGTCTATATCTACCTGCTTTAGCTCATAAAACTTATCCTCAATTACCAAAAAAACTCGTTGCTATCACAGGTACAAATGGAAAGACCTCCACAGCTTTTTTTTCTTACCAACTTTTAAAAGCTTGCAATGTACCAGTTGCCTATATTGGCACTATTGGTTTAAAAAGTTTTCCCTTTTTAAGTCAATATTTAGATCCTCTCCCAGCTCTAACTACACCAGATATTTTCTCTCTTTATAGAACACTATCTATTTGCAAAGAAGCTGGTATTGATCATGTTTTTCTGGAAGCCTCTAGCCACGGTTTGAAACAAGGACGCCTAGATGGTTTGTTTTTTTCTGCTGGATGCTTTACGAATCTATCTCCTGAGCACCTGGATTTTCATAAGACTGAAGAAGCTTACTTTCAAGCAAAAAAACTGTTGTTTACAAAGCATATGAAACCAGATGCTACAGCTGTGATAAATATAGATGACTCTTTAGGCAAAGATATTATAAAAACCTGCAACTTTCATAACCTTAAAATAAAAACATTTGGAGAAAATATAGAAAGTACTTTAGCTATAAAATCGTGCATATTTTCAGCAGAAAATCTGCATTTTACCCTTATATACGATAGTGTTCATTATCCTATAAAACTCCCCTTTCTTGGGAATTTTCAAGCATGGAATCTAGCAGGGGCTCTGCTTTTAGTTATATCTGTATCTTCAATTTATTTAAATGATTTGATCAAAAAAGCACCTTCTATTAACCCTCCAAAGGGTCGCATGGATCTTGTGGGGAGAACGCCCTCAGGGACCTCTATCTTTATTGACTTTGCTCATACGCCTGATGCTCTAGAAAAAGCTTTTATATCTCTTAGAGAATATACAGATAATAAATTATGGGTTGTTTTTGGATGTGGTGGAGATCGCGACGCTAAAAAACGCCCTCTCATGGGAGCCGTGGCTGAACGCTTAGCAGATATTGTTGTTATTACTGATGATAATCCTCGGTCAGAAAATCCTAGTTCTATACGTGAATCTATAGCAAGAGCATGCAAAGAGTCTATCATTTTAGAAGACCGTACAAAAGCTATAGAATATACTCTTAATAGAGCAAAAAAAGGTGACAGTATTCTTATTGCTGGAAAAGGCGACGAACACGGCCAAATTATAGGGAAACAGAAACTTCCATACTCTGACTATGCTGTTGTAAAAAATTGGATGAAACTACAAAAAAATGCCTAGTTTACTTCCTTCTTTTTGGACATATGAGAATCTAAAAAAAGCTACTGGTGGTCAATGGAAAGAAATTTCTTCATCAAATATGCTTAATAAGCCGTTGGGTTCTCTTACTTTCGACTCACGCATCATCAAATCTAATGATATTTTTATAGCTATTCAAGGTGTAGCAAAAAATGGTCATAAATATCTATCTAAGGCTATAGAAAATGGTGCTATGGCAGTTATAGTGGATGATATAACATCTCTACCTTCAGCAAACAGAATTCCTGTCCTTCAAGTACCAAACACCCAGAAAGCTTTAGAAAATCTAGGCGTTTATGCTAGACAACATATTAATGCACAACGTGTTGCCATAACTGGAAGTGTGGGGAAAACCAGTATAAAAGACTTTCTATTCTACACACTAAATCAGCAGGCACCCACATGGGCTAGTATGCGTAGTTTTAATAATTTGTGGGGCGTTCCCATTACACTAGCAAACATGCCAGTTAATACAAAATATGGTATCTGTGAAATTGGTACAAATCATATAGGAGAAATAAACCCTCTTAGCAAACAGGTAAGCCCTAACATTGCTCTCATTACAACCGTTGGTATAGCACACCTAGGAAATTTTCCTTCGTTTGACCATTTGCTAGCCGAAAAAATATCTGTTATTAGAGGGCTTTCTTCCTGTGGAACAGTTATTCTTCCCAGAGACAATTCCCATTTTAGTAAGCTATCAATCTTAGCCCTTAAAAAGAAGGCTATAAAGATATTTACTTTTGGATATCATAAAGAAGCTAATGTGCGTATTTTAAAATCTACTCCCACTTCCAAAGGCTTAAGCTTACAATTTTCAATTAATAAATTAATTCTAAAAAAAGAAGTACCCCTTTATGGTCAGCATTGGGCACACAATATTGCAGCTGCTTTAGCTGTTGGATTTTTGTTAGGAGCTGATATAAAATCTCTCCTGGAAGCTGCAAAAACTTTTAAAGAACCCGAAGGGCGTGGGCGATTACATTATCCTATTGTGCCAACTCAACCAGATAAAATATTTACACTTATTGATCAAACATACAATGCTAATCCACAATCTATGCGTGCAGCGCTGAAAGCCCTGCAGGACATTCCTCTCAAAGCTGCAGGAAAACGTATTGCTGTAATTGGTAACATGTATGAATTAGGAAATGATAAAGAAACTCATAAACAGCATGAATCAATATCAGAAGTTCTTGATCCAGATAAAATTCAAACAATCATCACAGTTGGTAAATTTGCACAGGCACTTTCTAATAAAATAAAAAATATATACCCAGAAACATACCATTTCAATTCCACAAAAGAATCTATAGTTTTCCTAAGAAACTATGTGAAAGCAGATGATTTGCTTATGGCAAAAGCCAGTAAGAGTGCATTATTTTCTAAAATAGTAAAATCTTTTCTTTAGAATATGAACTCTCCCTATTGCTCTAAATAACCGTATTAGCTACTATAAGGGTCTACTAACAATGAGAAATAAATGCTCTACAAATTCTTAGCTCTATACGGCACTGAAAATCTTTTTTTTAATTTATTTAGATATATTACTTTACGTAGTGGTGGTGCTTTGCTTACCTCTCTTCTTATTAGCCTTTTGATTGGCCCTTGGATGATTAAATATTTAAAATCTAAACAAGGAAAAGGTCAACCTATCCGTGATGATGGACCAACATCTCATATGAAAACAAAAAAAGGAACGCCAACCATGGGTGGCTTTCTTATTTTGATCTCTCTTACTTCTAGCATTCTTTTATGGGCAGATTTAAGCAACGCTTATATTTGGATAACTTTGCTTACCACTTTATTTTTCGGCCTTTTGGGATTTAGTGATGACTACTTAAAGGTAACTCAACAAACAAGCAAGGGTATTAGTGCAAAAACTAAATTGCTAGCCCAGCTCATTGTAAGCTTTATAGCCGTTGGAGCAATTATGTATTTCCTACCTGAAAACTTAAATAGCTCTCTTGCCTTTCCTTTTTTTAAAAATATGCTTCTTCCCCTGGGTTGGCTTTTTATACCTTTCTCTATTGTTGTTATTGTTGGATCATCTAATGCAGTAAATCTTACAGATGGCCTTGATGGCTTGGCTATAGGACCTATTATTGTTGCCTCTCTATGTTTTTTAATCATTACTTATGTCACCGGCAACTATCATTTTTCTGCGTATTTGCAATTACACTATGTACCTGGTAGTGGCGAGCTAGCTGTTTTCTGTGGTGCATTGATTGGTGCTGGATTGGGATTCTTATGGTTTAATACTCCTCCAGCCTCTATATTCATGGGCGATATGGGCTCTCTTGCCATGGGTGGAGCCCTTGGAACTATGAGTATCATTGTAAAAAACGAACTTGTTTGGATTATTATTGGTGGTCTCTTTGTGATGGAAACTGCCTCTGTAATCATTCAAGTAACTTATTTTAAATTAACTGGTGGAAAGCGCATTTTTCTCATGGCTCCTATACATCATCATTTTGAAAAAAAAGGCTGGGCAGAAACCACCATTGTTATCCGATTTTGGATTATTTCTGTCGTTCTAGCCATGGTTGGCCTAGCCACTCTAAAACTACGGTAATTTTATGAGAAAAGTTCCTACTTTACCTTCATATTGCTACGTTGTTGGGTTGGCGCGCTCTGGACTTAGAACAGCTAAGTGGCTTCAACAACACAGCCGTTTATTAGCTGCGTGGGATGACAACAAAGAACAGAGAACAAAAGCTATAGAATTGGGGATTCCCGTTATTTCTCCTGAGCATGCTTTTTCTGATAAAACTTTAAAACCCAATGCGTTAATTTTAAGCCCTGGCATCCCTCATACACATAATAAAATTCATAAATCAGCTCATTTAGCACGGTTAAATAACTGTGAAATAATTGGTGATATAGAGTTATTCTATAGAGCTTATCCTTCCTCAAAAATAATAGGTATCACAGGCACTAATGGAAAATCGACAACTACCGCTCTCATGGCTCATACATTTAATTATTGTGGTGTTAAAGCTTTGATAGCTGGAAATTTTGGTATTCCATGTTTTGATTTATGTGCACAAACAGACCCTAAAACAACTGATGCTTGGTTTATATTTGAATTATCCTCCTATCAACTAGAGCTAACGCCTTCTCTTATTCCAAAAATTATGATTCTTTTAAATATCACCCCTGATCATCTAGATCGCTACTCTTCATTTTCATCCTATGCGGCAGCTAAATTAGATATATTTAAACGTCTTAAACCTACAGAATTTGCTCTTATTGGTACAAACACAGACTTTACAAAAAAACTTTCCCTTTGTCCCCCTGTACATGGATTTACTATAAAAGACCTTCCTTTTTCTTTAGATACCTGCTCTCATTTAACAGGTATTCATAACAAAGAAAATGCTACAGCCGTCTATTTAACCTGCTCTTATTTAGGGTTCGAAAAAAATCATATTCTAAAGGCTTTTGAACTTTTCCCTGGCTTAGCTCATAGACAAGAACTCGTTACAAAAACAAAAAAATTTAAAGTTATAAATGATTCTAAAGCAACTAGTTTTGAAGCAGCCTCAAAAGCCACTTCTTCCTTTTCTCACATTCACTGGATTGTCGGTGGACTTTCTAAGGATGATTCTATTTTGCAATGCAAAGCGTCTTTTCCTGCTATTGATCATATTTATTTTTTTGGGAAAGATGGTAAGAAATTACAACATAATTTGAATAAGGCCTGCGACTCTAGCCTTTTTAAAACATTAGAAGAAGCTACTTTGAAAGCTTTAGAAGCTGTAAAAAATGCACCCTATCAATCAACAATTCTTCTATCTCCAGGCTGTGCATCTTTTGATCAATTTAAAAATTTTGAATACCGTGGTGATTTTTTTAAGAACCTGATACACTCCCTTCAGTAATACAATAAGATGTAAAAAAATACCTATGCGCAATCTTGATACAACTAAAATTGGCCGTTGGTGGTGGACTCTAGACCGTTGGATGCTTTTTGCCCTATTTTCTCTTATTTTCATTGGCATCATACTTAATTTTGCTGGTACACCTCTTATTGCTAAAAAACTTGGGCACACACCCTATCATCTTTTACAAAAACAGCTTCTTTTCCTTATTCCAAGCTTAGGTATTTTACTTGTTACCTCTATGGCACCTCTTCTAACTTTAAGAAATATATGTTTTGTTCTACTCTTTATATTTATCCTCCTTCTTATTGGCACACTTTTATTCGGTATTGACATTAAAGGTGCTCGCCGTTGGATACGTATAGCGGGGTTTTCTCTTCAATCTTCCGAATTTATTAAGCCTGCTTTCGCCGTAACCTCTGCCTGGTTTTTTGCTCATGCTAAAACTTCACATGATAACCTTGGCCGCTATGTTTCTACAATTATCTTCCTAACCATTGTTCTTCTTTTGCTCATGCAACCTGACCTAGGTATGACATTCATTATTTCTTCTATCTGGTTTGTTCAATTTTTCCTATCAGGACTTCCTATTCTTTCTGTAATTATTATTGGTATTTTAGGATTAGTTGGAATAGTTGGAGCCTATCTGTTTTTTCCTCATGTTGCTAGCCGTATAGACCGTTTTTTTGACCCTCAATCCGGCGACAATTATCAAATAAATAAGTCTCTAGAAGCCTTTACTAGTGGAGGTTTTTTTGGCAAGGGTCCCGGCGAAGGAAAAATTAAAGCACATTTGCCAGATGCCCACGCAGACTTTATTTTTTCTGTAGCTGGTGAAGAGTTTGGCCTAGTTGTTTGTTTAAGCATTGTCTTTCTCTACATTTTTATTATTTTGCGTTGTTTTTGGCGGTTGTATTCAAAAGAAAATTTATTTTCCCTACTAGCTGGAACTGGACTTTGTGTACAGTTTGGCACACAAGCTATGGTTAACATGGCCTCCTGCCTGCGACTCATTCCAACAAAAGGTATGACTCTTCCCTTCTTAAGCTATGGTGGCTCTTCTTTATTATCCCTTTCTTTTGGCATGGGAATTTTATTAGCCTTTACAAGAAAAACACGTGTGAAAAAATAACTATATATCCTTAAATTAGAGCTTGTTAACTATGTTTAACTTTTTTAAAAAAACTACAAAAAATACATTTCTTCTTGCTACAGGTGGTACCGGTGGACATGTATTTCCCGCTATAGCTTTGGGGCAGCACCTGCAAGAGAAAAAATATTCTGTCCACTTAAGCACAGATATGCGCGGAAGAGACTATATTCAACAATCTTCCCTATCTCTTAGTTATTCTACTATTTTATATAAAAATCTTGGAAATATGAGCTTAAAAAAGCAGCTATTTTATATTTTACCTTCATGTCTTACAGCTGTGCGATTACTTCTTAAAGTTAAACCTAAAGCCGTTATTAGCTTCGGTGGATACCCCGCTTTTCCAGTTTGTATTGCCACTCAATTAACAAGAACTCCTCTTTTTATTCATGAACAAAACTCTGTAGCTGGACTTGTAAATAGACTGTTTATCAAAAAGAGTAAGGGCTTTATGGCATCTTTTCCTCAAACAAAATTTATTAGCAAAAAATATAAAAATAAGACTTATATAACTGGTAATTTTGTTCGTCAAGATTTTCTAGGTTCTGACTATGCTTATACCTTACCCTCTCAAAATGAACCTCTTCATATTTTAGCCTTGGGTGGAAGCCAAGGTGCCTTAAGTTTATCTAAAAATACCATAGAAGCTATACAAGCTCTGCCAAATTCTCTAAAGAAACGTATTAAATTAATACTTCAAGCACCCAAAAAAGAGCTTGATCTTCTTTATAAACAATGGCCAACATATAAAGATGGTACTGAAAACAAGCGAGTTCCAGGTGAAGTAAAATCTTTCTTCAATGATATGCCTAAACAACTAGAAACTGCTCATCTGGTAGTTTCTCGTTCTGGGGCATCCGCCGTGTGGGAAATATTAACCACTAAACGTCCTGCTATTTTTTTACCCCTTGCCACAGCATCTAATAACCATCAGTATTACAATGCTTTATATTTAGAACAGCAGAAAAGTGCTTGGGTTCTTTCTGATAAGAAAAATCAATCGACCGATTTGAAAAACCTGTTAGAAGAAATTTTTAAGGATATAACCGTACTCAAAAAATATAACAAAGCTCTAACAAAATTTCACAATGAAATTTTTAAGAAAAACCCCCTAGAATTTGCTACAGAAATATTGCAAAATAAAACCTGACTGTAGTTCTTTATAAAAAATAAAATGGATATATGTTTATGAAATTATCCCCTCTTTCCCTTGGAACTCTCCATTTTATTGGTATTGGTGGAATTGGTATGAGTGGGTTAGCAGAAATCTTTCATAATCTTGGACAAACTGTTCAAGGTAGTGATATTTCAGAAAATGCTAATATCCAAAGGCTCCGGAAAAATGGTATCCCTATATTTATTACTCAAACAGCTTCCAACCTAGATAATGCTAATATTATTGTTATTTCTTCAGCTATAAAAAAAGATAATCCCGAGTATAAAGAAGCGCTAAAACTCCATATGCCTATCATACATAGATCAGACCTTTTAGCTCAGCTTTTGCGACTAAAATGGTCTATAGCTGTTTCTGGAAGCCATGGAAAGACAACTATAACCTCTCTTATGGCACATTTATTTGAAACAGCAAATCTGCATCCTACCGTAATTAATGGTGGTATCATGAATTCCTACGGATCAAATGCCTGTCTTGGAAAAGGAGATTGGATTATAGCAGAAGCAGATGAATCTGATGGTAGTTTTACAAAGTTCTTTCCCACCATTGGTATTGTTTCCAACTTAGATGAAGAACATATGGATCACTATGCTACTTTTGATAAGCTAAAAGAGGCTTTTCTAACATTTTTACATAATATTCCTTTCTTTGGATTTGCTCTCATGGGGTATGATGATCCTGATGTGCGAAGTCTAATACCCAAGTTGAAAAACTATAAAGTTATTACTTATGGCCTTCACAAAGAAGCTCAAGTGCGTGCAATAAATATAGTTCATACACCTGAAGGTATGTGTTTTGATGCCCTTATTAAAGATATTTCTTCTACCTCCTTTATACGGATAGAAAACATTCAGTTAAAAATGCTAGGGAAACATAACGTTCAAAACAGTCTCTCTATTATAGGACTAGCTATCCGTATTGGTCTTAGTGAGTCCCTAATACGTAAAGCGCTCTCCACATTTGAAGGTGTTAAGAGGCGCCTTACATTGCTAGGAAATGTTAATAATGCCCCTGTTTATGATGATTATGCTCATCATCCCAAAGAGATTGAAGCCATTTTAAAAACATTAACCTCCCTAAAAGATCAAGATCCTAATAAGCGTATTATAGTAGTTTTTCAGCCTCATAAATATTCTCGTCTAGCTCATTTATTTAAGGATTTTGCCCAAGCTTTCAAGTTAGCTAACCAAACTTACATCCTGCCTGTTTATGCAGCAGGTGAAAAACCTATTAAAAACATTAACCACAAGTCATTGGCTAATGCTATCTGTTCTCTTCCATATTCATATAAAACTACAGCTATAGCTATAGAAAAAGATGAAGATCTTTTTTCTCACCTAAAAGAAGATTTATCTTCTAAGGATATTCTTGTTTTTATGGGCGCTGGATCTATTACCTCCATTGCCTCTGATTTTGTAAAACTATATCAGTAATATTTTAATGACTCTTTCCTTACCAAAATGGATAAAATATTTACCTACGGTGCACGGCAGATACTCCTATGGATATGATCTAAGAAAAGTTACCTGGTTTCGTGTAGGAGGACCTGCTGATGTTATTTTTAAACCTTCAAATCTAGAAGATCTTCAGAACTTTCTAAGGAATATAGAAAAAAATATACCTATTCTTCCCTTAGGTCTCGGGTCAAATGTGCTCATCCGTGATGGGGGTATTGAAGGTGTTATTATTCGCCTAGGGCGTTCTTTTTCAGCTATTGAAATAGATAATAAAAATCCGTTACTTTTGCATGTGGGGGCAGCTAGCCTAGACCGCAACGTTGCCTATGTGGCTGCTGAGCATAACTTGGATGGATTATCTTTCTTATGGGGCATACCTGGTACTATTGGTGGAGCTCTTCGTATGAATGCTGGATCCTATGGGACAGAAATGAAAGATATTATTGAGAGCGCTACGGCCATTGATTTAGATGGAAATATACATACGCTTAAATTGGAAGATCTAAATTTTTCCTATCGCCATTGCTCAATTCCAGAAGGCTGGATCTTCATAGGAGCTACCTTAAGAGGAAAGCCTGGCTATAAAAAAGATATACTCATACAGATGAATAAAATTCAAAAACAACGAGAGGACACTCAACCTGTTCGCACACGCACAGGCGGTAGTACTTTTGCAAACCCAGAAAATAATAAAGCATGGAAACTTATTGATGATGCTGGATGTAGAGGACTCAAGTTAGGCGGCGCTCAAGTTTCAGAGCATCACTGCAATTTTCTTCTCAATACAGGAGCAGCTACCGCAGCTGATCTTGAGGATCTTGGAAACTTAGTACAGAAAAAAGTTTGCACCACTAGTGGCATTACTCTAAAATGGGAAATTAGGCGGATTGGACGTTTGAAGCAACCAAATAATAGCTTAAAATAAAGAAAGTTAAATCAACCCTATGACAAAAAGAAAAAAACATATAACAGTGCTTTTAGGCGGGTGGAATGCAGAAGCAGAAGTTTCACGTTCTTCAGGAAAGAATGTTAGAACCTCCCTAAAAGAATTAGGGTATGATATCACAGTTATTGATATTCCCCGATGCCCACGTGCTTTGCTAAACCTAATTCCTGAAAAAACAGATGTTATTTTTAATGCGCTTCATGGCCATGGCGTTGAAGATGGAAACCTTCAAGGTCTTCTAAACCTATTGGGCATCCCTTATACTCATTCTGGCCTTCTATCCTCTGCCCTGGCTATGAATAAACCTATGGCTAAACGCATTTTTTCTCAAAATAATATACTTTGTCCTGAGGGATACCTATTGCCCATTGAAAAGATTCGCCAAAAGCATGTAATGAAGCCTCCTTATATTGTAAAACCTAGTTGCGAAGGTTCGAGTGTTGGAATCACTATTGTTAAGAAAGGGGAAAACCCTCCTACTCTCAAAGACTGGCACTTTGGTGAAGAAGCACTTGTGGAAGAATACATTCCAGGCCGTGAAATATTTGTTTCTGTTATGGGAGGAAAATCACTGGGCATTATAGAAATAAAGCCTCAACATGAATTTTATGATTATAAATCAAAATATACAAAAGGCCTTACTGAATATATTTGCCCTGCCTCAATCGATGAAAATATTCGCCACCAAGCAGAAGAAATGACCTTGAAAGCTTTTCATGCCTTAGGTTGCCGTGGTATTGTTCGTTCTGATATCCGTTACGACCCAACTCGTCCAGACGGTCAGCAGCTGTTTTTATTAGAACTTAACACACAACCTGGCTTTACGCCTCTTTCTTTGATCCCCATGGCAGCCAAAGAAAGAGGATTAAATTATAATGATCTAGTCCAATGGCTTATTGAAAATGCTAGCTGCGACCCTAAAATATAAGAAGACTACTTAGTATGATAAGAAAACTGAAAAAAGGCAATAACCTCTATAAAGCTGACCAGCCTTACAGGTTTAAACAAAAAAAACAACCTTTTTGGATTAGAAGTCTCTTAAATCCAAAGATATTTTCTCTTCTTCTCTTCTTTTTAGGGCTTATTTGGTTATCTCAAAGCAATAGTGAACAGTATTTCTTTCTTCAAGCAAGATCTTTTGGTGAAACATCTCTTAAAATATCAGGCTTGGTTGTTAAAAATATATCTATTATAGGTGCTAATAAAACATCTATACTTGCCTTAAAGAAAATTCTTTCCTCATCTAAACATTACCCTTCTATTTTCTCTATTAATGTAGAAGCTCTAAAAAATAAAATAGAAAAATTTCCTTGGGTCCAGCAAGTTTCTGTGAAACGCCGCTGGCCAAATACTCTAATAATTTCTCTCATAGAAAAAAAGGCTTTGGCTCTTTGGCAAAATAATAGTAAACTTACTCTTATTGATACAAAAGGCACCCAGATTGCTGTTAGAAATCTAAAACCTTTTAAACATTTTCCTTTGGTTGTCGGAAAAAATGCTAATAAAAAAGCTTTTTACTTATTTGAAACCCTCTCCAAAACCCCCTATCTAAGAAAATTAGTTAAATCAGCATCTTTTATTTACAATAGACGATGGAATCTGAATCTTTCTACTGGTATTGTAGTTCAGCTCCCTGAAGCTAATTGGGCAGAAGCTATTATTAGTCTAGAAGATCTAAATAAGAAATCAAAACTGTTGAAAAAGGATATAAAATTTGTTGATATGCGTGTTCCACCACAAATAGTATTGCGTTTAAAGTCAGAAACAGCTAAGCGTTATAAAACTATTAACTCTCCCTCTTTGAAAAAAAGACCCCGATCAGCTTAATTACAAAACAACCAGATTATAAAAAATGTGCTAGACTGTATAAATGAGAAAAACTTTTTCACGCTCACCCTTTATTGCCGCTTTGGATATAGGTAGTACTAAAATATGCTGTGCTTTAGCTCAACCTATTGAGGATAGTGATGATCTACAAATTTTTGGCCTAGGTCACCAACTTTCACAAGGGATACGTAATGGAAAAATTGTTAATATACACGAAGCCAGTCGAGTAATTTCTAAAGCTATCCATGCTGCTGAGCATATGGCTCGCCAACCTATTCAGGAAGTGTTTGTAAACTTATCTGGCACCGTTATTTCTCTTCGCCCTACAATCACAGAAAATATTGGAGGTAGAGAAATAGAAGAAGAGGATATTCAAAATTTATTAATTCAAGCTCAGAAAATTTCAACAAAAATCGATAAAGAAGAAATGCTTCATTGTTTGCCTATTTACTATACTGTAGATGACAATAAAAGCGTCTTAGACCCCATAGGCATGTATGCTGAAACATTGGGCGTTAAAGTACATGTTATAGCTACTTCTAAAGGCCGTATTAAAAACCTTGTAAATACTTTAGATAAGGCACAGATGGATGCTCAACATATTATTTACACACCCTATGCTTCGGGACTAGGCACACTGGTAGAAGATGAAATGGACCTAGGCGTAGGTGTTATAGATTTTGGTGGAGGTACTACTTCTATTAGCATTTTTAAATCTGGTCATTGCCTATTTGCGGCAAGTCTTCCCATTGGTGGTATGCATATTACAAATGATATTGCTCATGCCCTATCTACTCCTATTGCACAAGCAGAAAGGCTGAAAATTCTCTATGGTTCTGCTGTGATTTCACCTTCTGATAAAAAAGAACGCTTAAAAATTCCACAAATAAGTATAGATAAAAAAGACTTAGAAAAATCTGTCACACGTTTCGAGCTAAATGCTGTTATCCAGCCTAGACTAGACGAAATATTTGATGCTCTTTTAGATACTCTTCGACAATACCCTGAAATACAAGCTGTAGCACGCCGATTTGCTCTCACAGGTGGTGGAAGTCAAATGACTCATATAAAAAAATATGCTACAAAGCGCCTTGGCCAGCAAGTTAGGCTTGGCATCCCTCTTGGTATTCAAGGGCTTACAGAGTCCTCTGGAGGAGCAAGTTTTTCTGTGTGTGCTGGGCTCTTGCATTATGGAACACATGCTGTTCTAGATGGCCTTGTCAAACACCCTTCTTCTTCATGGTTTGGACGTCTATTCAATTGGATAAAGTAATAATTTTACTCTTTTAAGAAAGTTCCCAATTCTGCCAAAGAATAACGTAATTTTTCATCTTTTATATCCTCTAAACCTTTATATATAGATTTAAATTTACTTGTATCCCTTATATTTTTTAGCGCTACCCTCTGCATGCTTAGTGCATCCTTTCTTTTTTTTACTGGCAGCTCATATACCTGGCGCATAGTAATTCTATTAATAACATTATAGCCAAAATATGCATTAATTTTATCTATAAGAACTTGCCTATGAAAAGGAAATTCATGGGAAAAGCTTGCCATTATCAAAAGTTTTAAAGACCCTTGTATTTTAGTTCCTTTTTGAAAATATAACTTCTCTGGATGCGTTTGTTCTGCTAAAAAAGAACCTACAATCAAGTGCCAATCCAACGCTAATGTAGCCACAGGGGAACCTTTCTGTTTAACCAAAGGGCGAACAATTTTTTGAGCAATCTTATCAATGGAATGCCATCCTTGATTAAAATGGCGAAGTTTTTTATAGTTCTGTGACATATGAGACTATTTCTTTCCCTATTAATGTAGCAAATCAAGGATTCAAATGCCAGATGAAATTGTAAAAATCCTCTTAACTTGGTACGATAAAAATCAACGTATATTACCCTGGCGTATGGTAGATGGCAATGTCCCCAATCCTTACCTTGTTTGGCTTAGCGAAATTATGCTGCAGCAAACAACCGTTCCCACAGTCATCCCTTATTTTTATCGTTTTTTAGAAAAATGGCCTTCTATTTCTGACTTGGCTAGAGCTAGCCGTGATGAAATACTTCATGCCTGGCAAGGACTCGGATATTATAATCGAGCCCATAAACTACATGAGTGCAGCATTCTTATCTCTCAAAAATATAATAATATCTTTCCTTCTACTTACAATAATCTACTCCTACTTCCTGGTATTGGTCCCTACACTGCAGCAGCCATTTCCTCTATTGCCTTTAATCAACCTGTTCCTGTTGTAGATGGTAATGTAGAACGCCTCATGGCTCGTTTATATGCTTTGCAAATTCCTAAAAAGGATATAAAGAAACGCTCTACAGAAATTTTGCAACTTTTTCCTTTAAATCATCGTCCAGGAGACATAGCTCAAAGTATGATGGACTTTGCTAATAGTATTTGCACGTGGGCAAAACCTAAATGCCTCAGCTGTCCTCTAAAAAATCATTGTAAGTCTCAAAAGCTAGGTATTGCTGAACAACTTCCAAAAAGAGAGGTTAAAAAAAAACCTACACGCTATGCGTATTTCCTATGTATTGAACGAAATCATGACAAGGCATTTCTTTTTTACAAGAGACCTCTGAAAGGATTGCTACCTGGCCTCATGGGGTTTCCTTCAACAAATTGGCAACCGCATGCTTGGCCAGATGCCCCTGCATTTTATTCTCAATTTCTTCCTAATCATGATAACATTCAGTGGATAGATACTCCTATACAACATACATTCACGCACTTCTATCTGGAAGCTCGCGTAGGAAAATATGTTGCTAGTAACTCTATTATTAATTATGTACCCTTTCCTAATATGCAATGGATAAAATCCTGTAATATTAACAAACATGCTCTTCCTACACTTATGAAAAAAGTAGCTAAGACGTGTGGCATAGTGTGCTAGCAACACATATTTTATCTATTTATCCCTAGACCAACTCCTTTAATTTCTTTATACTTTGCTTAGAAAAGGAAATATGCATGGCCCTACCTAAATCACTTCCAAAAAGTAATATTAGTGAAGACAGCTTATCGAAATTTTTGCGAGATATTCGCAAATTTCCAATGTTAGGTGAAAAAGAAGAGTATGAACTAGCTAACCAGTGGATTTCTAAACAAGATAAAAATGCCGCTAAGCAATTAATTAACTCACATTTGCGTCTTGTAGCTAAAATTGCTACTGGTTATCGCGGGTATGGCCTTCCTTTGGCAGAACTTGTTTCTGAAGGTACTATGGGTCTTATGCAGGCTGTAAAGCGCTATGATCCTGAAAAAGGGGTGCGGCTATCCACTTATGCCATGTGGTGGATTAGAGCTTCTATTCAAGAATATGTCTTGAGATCTTGGTCTCTGGTAAAAATTACCGCAACCAAAGCTCAAAAGAAACTTTTTTTTAACTTACGTCGCTTAAAAGGTGAAATGCAGTCATACGATGATTCAGCACTTAGTCCTGAAGACCTAAATTACATTGCAAAAACATTAGATGTTTCTGAATCAGATGTAAAATCTATGAATCAACGTATGCAGTCCAATGATTCTTCCCTAAATGCACACTCTTCTAAAAATTCTGATACACCTCAAGAATGGCAAGATTGGTTAGAAGATGAAAGCTCTACTCAAGAAGAAAATCTAGCAAATACACAAGAATACAACGTACGATGGAATCTTATAAAAGAGAGCTTAAGTGTTTTAAATGAACGAGAAAAAGATATCATTACGGTTCGCCATTTAGAAGAGACACCTCATACCTTAAATTTAATTTCTAAAAAATATAATATTGCTAAAGAGCGTGTGCGTCAAATTGAAACACGTGCCATGCAAAAACTGCAAGAATCTGTCCGTGATAAGGCTAAAGCTATTGGCTATCATAAATCCTAAACTATATGGTTGTGATAAAGATTAAAAAAAATTCAAGCACCCCTAATACTTACCCTAAACAGCTTAAAATTAAAACTTCTCCCTTGACGATAGAGTAATAAATCGCTAGATATTTAGTAGTGTGGCGGGCGTAGCTCAGGTGGTTAGAGCACCAGATTGTGGCTCTGGGGGCCGTGGGTTCAAGTCCCATCGTTCGCCCCATTTTTATATAAAAAATAGGGGATACATATGGGGGAGAAAATTGCTCTTTTTAATAAGCCCTACGAGCATGTTAAGAAATTTGATGGCGTATCTTATCGATTTTATAGCCTTAAAAAATTACAAAAAGAATTTCCAAACATAGAAAATTTTCCTATTACTTTAAAAATTTTAGCTGAAAACCTCCTGCGTCGAAATAGGAAAAAAGAACTTTTATCTTTAAAAAATTGGATAAAAAAACGCTCTAGCCAAGAAGATATAACCTTTGCACCAGCACGTGTACTTATGCAAGATTTTACCGGTGTTCCAGCTATTGTTGATCTAGCGTCTATGCGCAATGCTTTACAAAAAAAAGGACTTAATACTAAAAAAATAAATCCTTCTTTCCCCGTAGATCTAGTTATTGATCACTCTGTTATGGTCGATTACTTTGGTACAGATACCTCTTTTAAAAAAAACGAAAAGCTTGAGTATAAACGCAATGCTGAACGATACTCTTTCTTAAAATGGGGACAATACGCCTTTAAAAATTTTCGGGTTGTTCCACCAGGTACAGGCATATGCCATCAGGTAAATCTTGAATACCTAGCTAAAGTTGTATGGACTCAGTCATCCGAAGATACAACTCTTCCACCTCTCATCTACCCTGATACATTAGTTGGCACAGATAGCCATAATACGATGATCAACGGTTTATCTGTTCTTGGATGGGGCGTAGGGGGTATTGAAGCAGAGGCAGCTATGCTCGGCCAGCCTATTTCCATAATTATTCCTGAAGTTATTGGTTTTGAATTAAAAGGAGCTCTAAAAGAAGGATCTACGGCGACGGACCTTGTCCTTACCATCACGCAACTTTTACGCAAAAAAGTTGTTGTAGGAAAGTTTGTAGAATTTTTTGGTAATGGGCTAAAAAGCTTAAGCCTAGCTGATAGAGCCACACTGGCTAATATGGCTCCTGAATATGGTGCCACGTGTGGCTATTTTCCTATTGACGAAGAAACTATAAAGTATCTCTCACTTACTGGCCGTAAAAAACATTTGATTCACCTTGTGGAAGAATATGCTAAAGAGCAAGGTCTTTGGCGCTTTGATGATGCGCTAGCTTGCCACTATACAGACACCATCTCTCTAGAACTTGATTCTGTTACCCCCTGTATTGCCGGTCCAACACGCCCTCAAGATAAAATTAATCTATCTTCTGTTAAGGCAAACATCACACAATTTATAGACAAACAAAAAAAAGCCCCACACACTGTAAAGTTAGGCCAGAAAATAAATATTCCTGGATATAATTATGATATAAAACATGGCAGCATCCTTATTGCTGCTATTACGAGCTGTACAAACACTTCTAACCCCTCTGTGATGATTGCTGCTGGGTTGCTAGCACGTAAAGCCATAAGTTATGGCCTGCATGTGCCCCCGTGGGTAAAAACTTCTTTGGCACCAGGTTCTAAGGTAGTGACAGACTATCTTATAAAAGCTGACTTGCAAAAAGATTTAGATACGCTTGGCTTTAATTTAGTTGGCTATGGTTGCACAACATGCATTGGAAATTCTGGTCCCTTAGCTAGCCCAATTATTGAAGCTATAGAGGCAGGAGACCTAACTGTCTGCTCTATTTTATCAGGAAACAGAAATTTTGAAGGACGTATTAACCCTTATACAAAAGCGAGTTTTCTCGCCTCTCCACCTCTTGTTGTAGCCTATGCTTTATCAGGGTCCATGCTCTGTAACTTAAAAACAGACCCTATTGGTCGTAATGCAGAAGGTCAGGATGTTTTTTTGCATGAAATATGGCCTACTTCTCTAGAAATTAATGAGCTTATAGCTAAGTGTGTTCAACCCCAAATGTTTAAAAACCGTTACAAAGATGTCTTTACCGGTGATTCCCTTTGGGATGATTTAACTATACAAAAAGGAGATACCTACGCTTGGGATAAAAATAGTAGTTATATTAAAGAAGCACCTTTTTTCTCTTTAGATGATTTTAATACAGATGATATTAATGTTGCACGACCTCTTCTTGTTTTAGGAGATAGCATCACAACAGACCATATCTCTCCAGCTGGATTCATAAAAGAAGATAGCCCTGCTGGGAAATATCTTATAGAACAGGGGATTACTCCATCTTATTTTAATTCTTATGGTTCTAGACGAGGAAATCATAACGTTATGATTCGAGGAACATTTGCAAATGTACGCATTAATAATGAAATGACACCTGATATTGTAGGTGGTGTGACCAAGCATCTACCTTCAAGTGAAATTATGACAGTCTATGATGCAGCTATACGCTATAAAGAAGAATCTACGCCTTTGATTGTAATTGCTGGGAAAGAGTATGGTACAGGATCTTCTAGGGACTGGGCAGCCAAAGGAACACGCCTGCTGGGCATAAAAGCTGTAGTAGCTGAGTCTTTTGAGCGCATTCATCGTTCTAACTTAATTGGCATGGGTGTTTTGCCTCTTATTTTTAAAAAAGGAGCATCTCGAAAAACACTTAAGATTACAGGTGAAGAAACTTGGTCTTTCAAAGGGATTTCCCATGCTACAAAAAAAACAAATGGCCAAATTGAAGCTACAATCACTTATCCAGACAAAAGAAAAGAAGAAATACAACTTCAAGTATGCCTTTATACCCCTGAAGAATCTTCTTATTTCCAAACTGGAGGTATTTTACCCTATATATTTAATAAAAAGACCAAAGCTGAATTATCATAAGACTTATACCATTTACCTGCTATATTTTTATTTTTTCTGCTAAGAAAATGGTGGTAACGTATAGCCTTTAGGAGAGAGCGTAAATATTTCATAGCTATTTTTTGTTACACCCAGGCTATGTTCAAACTGTGCTGACAAAGATTTATCTCGCGTTACAGCTGTCCAACCATCGCCTAATATTTTTACCTGCCATTTTCCAGCATTCACCATAGGTTCAATCGTAAAAAACATACCCTCCTTCAATGCCATTCCCTCGCCTGGTTTTCCAAAATGAACAATGGATGGCGGTCCATGAAAGACACGCCCCAAACCGTGACCACAAAAATCGCGAACCAGACTAAACCCTTCTTTCTCAGCAAAATTCTGAATAGCATAACCTATATCGCCAAGTGTTGCCCCTGGTTTTACCACTTCAATACCACGCATCATTGCCTCATAAGTGACTTCTATGAGACGCTGAGCCTTTCTGCTGGGATTTCCCACATAAAACATACGACTTGTATCTCCATACCAACCATCCAAAATAACAGTCACATCAATATTAATACTTTCACCTTCTTTCAAAACTCGTGGACCTGGAATTCCATGACACACGACATGGTTAATAGAGGTGCATATAGATTTTGGAAACCCACGATAATTCAGCGGCGCTGGAATTGCTTTGTTTTGTAATATAAAGTCATGACACAAAGTATTTAACTCATCTGTTGTTATACCTGGATTTACAAAATCAGTTATATAGTCCAACGTTTGTGCAGCCAATTTTCCAGAAGCGCGCATACCCTTAAATTCTTCTTCACCATAGAGAGGAATAGCATCTGTATTTTCTTCTTGTACATATTCTATATGATCCATAGACTTCCTACTTTTTTAATTTATTCTACAGGCAATTCCGATCCCAGTATAATCCTGTCCGTCTGCATCTGGCAAGCATAACAATAAACCTCTACCCCTTCTTTCTTAGCCCTATCTAGCGTTTCAGCATATACTGGGTCAATATCTTTAGCTGCTGTAAAACTTTTTACATCTTCTCTTTGAACAACAAAAACAAGAGCTGCACGATATCCTTCTTTTAATACATTAATTAACGTATTGAGATGCTTTGTTCCTCGCGTCGTTACTGCATCTGGAAACTGTGCCTGATCCCCCACTTTTAATGTCACATTCTTCACTTCAACAAAGGCATTTTTTTCTCCTGTCGCACTTTCTAACAAAAGAAAATCTAAGCGTGTACCTTCTCCACATTGAACTTCCGGTTTAACTTTCTGATAGTTTTTGAAGGGATTTAATGTCTGATCCATAAAAGCGTCTTTCATCAGCTTATTTGGTCTATTAGTATTTATCCCAACTAAAGAACTTGGCATTTCAACTAGCTCCCAAGAATATTTTAGCTTACGTTTGGGATCCTCTACATAATTCACCCAAATACTAACACCTGGATCACACAATCCTTTCATAGACCCTGAATTAGGGCAATGTGCTTGCACAACTTCTCCTGTTGAAAGCTCTACATCTGATAAAAACCGTTTATATCTTTTTATAAGTTTTCCACGTTGAAGAGAAACTGGTAATAACATCTTGACCTTGTCTTGTAATTATCTATATCTTAGTCATACATATAACTCTAATAACTGTCAAAGCATGCCTCAACTAACAGCTAGTATTATTATCATTGGAAACGAGATTCTTTCTGGGCGCACACAAGATGTGAATATCCAATTTATAGCTCAACGACTTGTTAATCTGGGCATTCGTTTAGAAAGCGTCACCATTATTCCTGACGTTCATGAAATTATTATTGGAACAATTAATAATCTGCGTAAAAAACATACCTATATTTTTACTACTGGTGGCATTGGTCCTACCCATGACGATATTACTTCTAAGGCTGTAGCAGCTGCTTTTAATCTTCCCTTTGAGCCTCATTCTGAAGCCTATAAGATTTTATTAAATTTTTATGGTAAAAAAGCTTTCACACCAGCTCGTCAAAAAATGACTTTTATGCCTCGCGGCGCTATTTTAATTGACAACACAGTTACTTCAGCCCCTGCTTTTCAGGTAGAAAATGTGTACGTACTTGCTGGTTTTCCAAAAATTATGCGTGAAATGTTCAAAAATTTAGAAATAACATTAAAAATAGGCGATCCTATTTTCTCTAACTCTACTCATTGTCATATAGCAGAGAGCATTATTGCTCAAGGGCTAGAAGTTATTCAACAACAACATCCTTGCTTAGATATTGGCAGTTATCCTTTCTATGAATCTGATACAAATAATGGAACAAGCCTTGTTGTAAAAGGTACTAAAAAAAGCTCTATAGACACAGCTATTATAAAAATAGAACAGTTAATTATAGATTATGGAGGAACACCTTTAACAGATAATGAGTTCCAACGACCACAAAAAACTTGATTAAATAGCTAAAACGTGGTTTCTATATTAGAGTTAAAGTAAAATAATGAAAAAAAGGTTTCTATGTCTAAAGAAGACCCTATAGAGATGGAAGGCATCGTAAGTGAAACACTGCCTAATGACACATTTCGCGTAACACTTGATAACAAGCATATTATTATCGCCCATAAGTCTGGCCGCATGAAAAGAAATCGTATTCGTGTTTTAGCTGGTGACCGTGTTAGAGTAGAGATGTCTTCATATGACCTAACCAAAGGGCGCATTACTTTCCGCGAAAAATAATCCCCTTCTTAAAAAAGATTTTTTTAAAAGAAGAATCTACTATGTCTTTACCCCTTAAAATTATAGATAAGTTAATATTAGCATCTTCTTCACCAAGACGCCTAGATCTCTTAAATCAAATGGGGATAATGCCTCGATGTGTATACCCTGCAAATATTGATGAAACCCCTTTAAAAAAAGAGTTACCTAGAGTTTTTGTTCAACGTATGGCCTTAGAAAAAGCGCAAGCTGTTTCTAACAAAAATTTAAACTCATTCGTTCTTGCCGCTGATACTATTGTTGCTGTTGGGAGACGCATTCTAGGGAAGCCTGCCAATGCTAAAGAAGCTCTGAACTTCTTAACCTTACTTAGTGGAAAAAGACACCGCGTTTATACAGCTATAACTCTCTACAATCCTCTAACTAAATATTTTCATCAAAAGACTGAATATACTCACGTTCGATTCAAAAACCTCCATTCTGATGAAATAATGTTTTATCTCTCTACAGGTGAATGGGAAGGAAAAGCAGGAGCATACTCAATTCAAGGGTTTGCTAGCTGTTTTATCCAGAATATAAATGGATCTTATACAAATGTAATAGGACTTCCTCTTAGCAGTGTCTATGCGCTCTTTTTGTCAAACAATCTAAGCCCTTGAGCCGGATCCTTTTTTTGCCATAAGCAAATAAGCCCTTTTATTTCTCTGAATTCTACCCATAAAAACCCAACGAAAAATATAATAATACTACTAATAGATACACCCTTAGCCGGAGAAAAAATGAAAACAAAAGCCGACAAACCTGTAAAAGTAAAATAAATAAGCAGAGTTTTTCTTAGCCATAAAAAGTGAGATCTCTCCAGCTCTGGCATTTTGTGTACCGAAGCTAGAAAAATAAAGATACCTAAAAATAGTGAAATTATTGGTGCAAAATCAAAAACAATAAGAAGAGTATAAAAAATAAAAAGAATCGTTTTTAATTTATAAATATCTTGCCAAAAAATGTTTTTCTTTTTCACTGCTATCCTACCCTTTTTTCTTTAGATTGTTGAACATATTTAGCCATTTCTATAGACTCTTGTACAATATTTTTTTCTTGTTCCTCTATCAACCCCTTTGCCACAACAATACCACATAAATCAATAGCTTTTTTCTTTGATATTTGTTCAAAATGAGCTTCTAGCTGCTTCATACGCTTGTCCAAAGCTTCTGACATATTTTTTCCTAGAATCTTTATTTTTTCCTTGTTCTCAATAGACAACTTTTTTATGCGCATATCTGCTTTATCCTGAATTTTCTGGCACTGTTCCATAATACAACGTAATTCTAGCTCGCGTTTATCAAAGCGATTCTGCATTTCTTCTTTTTCTTTTTGTATACTTACAATAAGGTTTTTTATTTTTTTTGCTTTATTATCTACAGTGTTTAAAAATGTAGTAAAAATTCTTTTTCCAAAAAAAGAAAAAAAAGCTATGAAAGCTATTAAAACCCAAATACCTGTAGTAAAAAATTCTTTAAATATCATTGATCTTCTCTTTGTTTTTTAAAGTCTTTTCTGTAGTAGCTTCTATACTTCTATATTCTACGGCTGATCCTGTTAATTTTTTTAGAAAAAGGTGACTTAAATACGGTACTTCTTTTTTGAAAGCTCCCAGAAAAATATTTTGAGCTTCCTGCAGTTTTAGGCTAAGCTCCTTTTCTTTTTTTTCTGCTATATTCTGCCAGTTTTCTTTGTTTTTATCCAAAATTATCTGAAAAGATCTTTCTGCTTTATCAATCATTTTTTTCGATTTTAAACGGCTATCTATCAGCTGATTTTTTATTTCCTCATCAATTTTTTCCATCTGATCTAAGAGGGTTTTTATCTGATTTTTTTGAATATCTATATGCTCTTGTCGCTCCTGTAAAATCCTTCCTAATCGAGGAAAAATAAAGCGATTCAAAAAACAATACATAAAACCAAAGGTCAAAAACAACCAGAAAATTAATGACGAATATGTACTTGTATCTAACTGTGGCACGCTCAGAGGCTCCAGTCCTTATAGAAATAAGATCAGAAAGGCTATAACAAGTGCAAAAATCGCAACAGCTTCTGTAAGAGCAAAACCTAGCAACCCAATTGGCATCACTTGTGATTTTGATTCAGGATTACGCGATATAGCTTGAATAAGACTAGAAAATATATTTCCAATTCCTATACCTACTCCCAATAGACCAAAAACAGCGAGACCTGCCCCTATCATTTTTGCAGCTTGAACATCCATTTTTTTTCTCCTTTTATTTAGTTAAAGTATAAATATGTTTAATGTAAATACAAGGCATCATGTAAATAAATACATGTTAGAATCGTAAATACATACGCCTGCAATATTGCTACCATAAATTCAAACCCTAGAAGCAACACTGTAAAAAAAGAAGGAGCAATACCGAAGTAAACACCCATAACTACCGAAAATCCTGCAAATACTTTTAAAATTGTATGCCCTGCCATCATATTAGCAAACAACCGAACAGATAATGTTACTGGACGAGATAAATATGAGAGTGTCTCAATTAAAATAACAAGTGGATATAAGAAAACAGGCAAACCCTTGGGTACCAGCAATGTAAAAAAGCGAACACCATGTTTTATAAATCCTACTAAAGTAACAACAAAAAACACCAGAATAGCCAAAGAAAATGTTACAATTATTTGACTTGTAAATGTATATGCATAAGGAATCATTCCCAAAAGATTCCCAAATAAAATAAAGAAAAATATTGAAAAAATGAAAGGGAAAAAACACTTACCCTTATCTCCTACATTCTCATGTATCATATTTTCTATAAATTCATAAGCAACTTCACAAACAATTTGGGCTCGATCAGGTATCATTTTAGGGCTTCTTAAGCTAATAGACATAAATCCTACTATACATAAAACTGTAAGTACCATAAACAATGAAGCATTCGTAAAAGATACATCTAAACCACCAAACTCAAGATGGAATATTTTTCTTATTTCAAACTGATGAAGTGGATTGGGCAATGTAATACTATTAACTGCCACTTATTTCTCCTTTTTTCAATTTTAAAATTATACAGCATCCTTCACTCGCTGATTAACCTTTGATAGGCCCAAAGCTGTTATAAGAGTTCTTAATTCTTGCCTTGCAGCAACATGGGATAAATTAAGTTTTTTCTCTCCCACCTCTGTTAAATCTAATAATGTTAAACCTTGCATAAATAATTCTCTAAAAATAACACGTTCAGAAAATCCAGGGACATGTTTGAATCCTATCCTTTTTTCTAGTTTCCCCAACACTTCTTCCATATACTCTTTATTTTTTGCATTCAACTGGCTTAAGCGGTTACGTAAAACAATCCAATTCATATTGCCACGATTACGCAGAGCTTTATTTTTTTTAAATTCCCATACATTCTCAGCATAAATACTTAGACGATTAACATTAAGCGTTCCATTTTCAATATGAGCTAATAGGTCTAAATCTATAAAGCTATCATTAAGCGGCGTTATAAGTGTGTCTGCAAAAGAATGCGCAAATCTTGAAAGATATGTATTACCACCTGGTGTATCTACAACAACATAGTCACACCCCTTCAATTTTTCCATTGCTTCAGAAAAACTAGATTCTTCTTCTTTATTTGCCTCATCAACACTTTTATTCTCGCTCAGATAGACCGGATTATGAGAAGGCGTTAATAGCTTAACTTTATTGTCCTTTATATATTTATCTCTATTTTCAAGATATCGCGTTAAAGTACCTTGCCTTGCATCCACGTCAATACTACCTACATTGTGCCCTGCATGCAGTAGGCTTGCTATAATATGCACAGCTACAGTAGACTTTCCTGTTCCGCCTTTTTCATTCCCAAGAACAATAACGTAAGGCTGAGAAATCATCTTTTTCCTGTAATCATTTTATTTAAATTAATACTGCTCAAAGAGTACCGTGTAATATATTTTAAAGCAATAGGCTATAAAAAAACCAGGACAAAGCCTGGTTTTTTTAATACTAAAAGCTTTAAGCGGCTTTTTCACCAGATGCTTTTGCAGTTTTTTTCTCGCCAACCTTCTCTATTAAAGCGAAATCACCTTGCAAATCTGCTGCAGGTTGAGCATTTTCAGAAGGTGTTTTTTGAGAAGAGTCACGCATAACGTAAGGCGCTATGTCTTTCAAATCAATAAAATTATCTGCCTGACGACGCAAATCATCAGCTATCATTGGTGGGTTTGTACGAATTGTACTAACAACTGTTACACGAACACCCTTACGTTGGGCAGCCTCTACAACGCAACGAAAATCCCCATCCCCAGAAAATAATACGATATGATCAAGACGGTCACATAGTTCCATTACATCCACTGCCAGCTCAATATCTGTATTTCCCTTAACACGGCGGCGACCTGCAGAATCTGTATATTCACGAAATGGCTTTGTTACCATCGAGTAACCATTATAATCTAGCCAATCAACTAATGGTCGTATAGGGGAATAATCTTGCTCTTCAACCAAAGCCGTATAGTAAAAAGCTCTAATAAGAAGTCCTTTCTCGGAAAAAAAACCTAGTAATCGTTTGTAATCGATATCAAAGCCTAGAACTTTTGCGGCTGTATGTAAGTTAGACCCATCCATAAAAAGCCCCAAGCGCTCCTGTTTATAAAAAATCATTTTGCTCTCCAAAATTTGTTATTAATATTATATAAAAAACAGACTCAGCATATTTTAATAAGTATCTACACATGTTTAGCTTGCTTTGTTAACTATTTTCTTATAATGATAATTAAGAAAAGGTCAAGAAAGGATTTTAAAATTATGGCACGCGTTACTGTTGAAGATTGTGTAAAACGTATTAAGAATCGCTTTGATTTAGTTATCAAAGCCGCAAATCGCACTCGTCAGATATCTCAAGGCGCTGAAATTACAGTAGATAGAGATAATGATAAAAATACTGTTGTATCCTTACGTGAAATTGCTGAGGGTACAATTGATATAAAGTCCCTTAGAGCCTCTCTAATAAGAAAATACCAACGTGTTCCGGAAATAGGTTCTGATGATGATATAGAAGTAGCTGATCTTATGAAAGAAGAGCAAGCATGGATATCTCAACCTGAAAGCTCTGAAATGCGGGAAGAAATCACTGATGATCAGTTAAAAATTATATCTGAAAAAAAAATGGAAAGGGATTTAAAAACAGAAGCTTTCGAAGATGTTTCTGAAAAAACTACTGACTGATTATTTTTATCTACGCTGCTACTCTCCAAAGAGAGAGACCCTTTTATGTTATAAATATAAGCTAATATCTTAAATACATGTTTAAACGTCGAAAAGCTAAACCTATCCTCCGCAAAGCTGCAGACCTAATATGGCCAAGTATAGGCATAAAAAGAACCATGCGATACTATTGGCTAAGATTAGTACACCATCCAGCCTCAAGCCAAAATCTAGCTGCTGGCTTTGCAACAGGCGCTGCCCTTTCATGTACACCTTTACTTGGTCTTCATCTTATCCTCGCTGCTTTTATCTGTTTCTTATTTCGCCTTAATATCTGGTCTGCAGCTCTAGGCACTGTGTTTGGTAATCCATGGACTTTTCCTTTCATTTGGTCTTTTACCTATTTCCTGGGAAATATTTTTTTTTCAGATTCATCAAAAATACTAGATCTACATACTCTAAACTGGTCTTCTTTGATTGAAGATCCTTGGCATATTTTTATACCCATGCTCGTTGGAAGTATTCCCCTGGCTATCTTTGTCTGGATTGCCTCCTATAAAATTCTTTCTTTTTTTCTAGATAAATACAAAAAAACACCAACGAAATCTAAAACTAACAGAAAAACATAAGATGATTATAGGAATTGGCAGCGATATCGTTCACGTAGATCGCTTTGAATACTTGATTTCCTCCTATGGAGACCGTTTCTTAAAACGTATTTTTACGCAAAAAGAAAGAGCATACGCTAAAAAATCTAAAAATTCTCCCAATGTATATGCTAAACGCTTTGCAGCCAAAGAAGCTTTTTCTAAGGCATTGGGAACAGGTTTTCGAAAAGGATTACGTTGGAAAGATATTGAGATTTCACATACAAAGCTTGGCCAACCTTTTATCATTGCTCATGGGAAAGCAAAAAAACTTATTGAGGCTTGCCACGGCCCCCTTGATACGTGTAGGATCCACTTGAGCCTTTCGGATGAAAAAAACCTAGCCCTAGCCTTTGTTATAATAGAAAAATAAGAATTTAATATAAATATGCCTTCAAAAAAAATATCCTTGCAAGAAACTGTCGATAAAAATACATTACCTCTGAAAAACAGAATAAAAGAAGAATGCAAAGAACTTTCTGCCGCCTTAATTTGGGCACTCCTTATAGCGGGTATCATTCGTACTTTTATTTTTGAGCCCTTTACTATTCCTTCTGGATCTATGATCCCAACCTTGCTTGTTGGCGATTATATCTATGTTAATAAAAATTCTTATGGATATAGCCGATGGTCGTTTCCTTGGGGCTACCCTTCTTTTTCTGGACGTTTTGCTTTTTCTTCGCCAGAAAAGGGAGATGTTATCGTTTTTAAGGGACCAAAAGCTGGTGATGATAAATTTTACGTCAAGCGCCTTGTAGGAAACCCAGGTGACACTATACAAATGATAAATGGACGCCTACATATAAATAATGAAAAGCTTCCTATAAAAAACATAGGACCTTATACTTACATAGATGAAGAGACAAAACGGAAATTTATAACACAACGCTTTCTGGAAACACTTCCCAATGGTGTAAATCACTATATAATTAAAGGGTTTGCTTTTGGTAAAGCCACTTTTGACAATACAATTGCTTTCCATCTACCTGAAAAACATTATTTTATGATGGGTGACAACCGTGATTTCTCTGGAGATAGCCGCAGTCGCTTCAGTATGGGGGATATTCCTGAAGAAAAGCTCGTGGGAAAAGCACTCTTTATTTTCTATTCTACAACAGCTAAATGGAAAGAAATTTTTAAATACGCAAGTGGGCTTCGTGGTGAACGTATTTTTAAAGGACTTTACGATATTTCATGGCAAACAAAGAAACGTTCTTAAATGCCTTAAAGGCGTTAGAGAAACGTCTAAATTTATCGTTTGAAAATTTAACCCAAACGTTAAAAGCTTTTGAACATCCAAGCCTTATTAACTACCGAAAAAAAGAAACAAAACCTTCTTATTTTCAACGTCTTGAATTTTTAGGTGACCGTGTGTTAGCTTTAAGTGTAACAGCGTATCTTTATAAGACTTATCCTAATGCTTCAGAGGGAGAGCTAGCAAAACGCTTAACTTTTCTCATTCGAACAGAAACACTAGCCGATATAGCTAAAAAATTAAATTTATCTTCCTGCTTACACGCTCAAAAAAAAATATTTAGCACAAGCGGATTACCTGAAAGTGTTCTTGCTGACACAACAGAAGCCCTACTCGGGCATATATATGAAACCTTAGGATATGAAATTTCCACCTCTATCATTCTAAACATTTGGGCTCCCTACTTTGATCTCTTAGAAACAAAGACCGAAGAACAACTTAAAGATGCTAAATCTCAACTCCAAGAACTTATTTTAAAACAGGGCACAATCCTTCCTGCATATACCACAGAAAAACTTAGCGGTGAAGATCATAATCCTATATTTGAAGCAACAGTTGCTCTTCCTAACACTATGATATATAAAGCAACTGGCACAAGCAAAAGTAAAGCTGAACAAGCTGCCGCTACCACTGCTTTAGACTCATTAAATGCATTTAAAAACCCTAAGCCTTGAGAATATAAAATGACAGATATAAAAACACTCTGTGGACACGTAGCTTTAATTGGTCTTCCAAATGCTGGAAAATCTACTTTGCTAAATACAATACTTGGCACTAAAGTATCCATTGTATCTCGTAAACCTCAAACAACTCGTTTCCAAGTCATTGGTATACATATTGAAGAAAATTCCCAAATTATTTTTTTAGACACACCTGGTCTTTTTCAAGCAAAGTCTCCTTTTGAAAAAAGCATCCTCCAAACTGCTTGGCATGCTGTACATAACTGCTCATTTGTTGCTCTTCTAGTGGATGTACAAGAAGGCTTTTCATCTCGTATGAAACAACTCATATCCACTCTGAAAGAAAGAAAAGTTGAGATAATTGTTGTTCTTAATAAAATTGATCTTATTGCTAAACCGAAGCTATTGAATATTGCCAAAGAATTTCATGAAACCAATATTGTAAAAGATATTTTTATGGTATCTGCCCTCAATAATGATGGTGTTTCTGATTTTGTTACATATATACGTGTACGTTTACCTGAAAGCCCTTGGATTTATGAACATGATAAAATAACTAATTTACCTCAGCGTCTAATAGCCTCTGAAATTACCCGTGAAAAACTCTTCCGAACCCTTAATAAAGAACTTCCTTACGAACTAATGGTAGACACCGCTAGGTGGGAAGAAACGCTTAATAAAAATATAAAAATCTACCAGACAATTTATGTAAGAAGAGACAGCCAGAAAGCTATCATACTTGGAAAGAACGGCCAAGCCATAAAAAAAGTGGGCAAAATGGCTAGAGAAGAGCTAACTGAGATGTTTCAGAAAAAAATACATTTATTTTTGCATGTAAAAACAGATAAAATATGGCATGAAAAACCACATATTTTTAATAGTGGGCATGGATTTTATTCAAATGAATAAAATTACCCTTAAGTTTCCTTTATAATCTGATACTTAGCTCTTTTTTTAAAGTTGCAAAAAAGACACATTTATTTAGTTGATAAAAAATATGATTAAAAATCAATTGGTTATGTATCAGTGCTTTCTCTTAAAAAGGGATCATTCCATAATTAATTTAGTTTTTTACTTTTTTTCTATTGCACACACCATATAGGTAGGATACAAGTGAACTAATAATAATAATAAAATTAAAAACTAAAGGTGGGAGGCAATGTTACCCACCTTTTTTTATTTTCTGTTTTATCCGAGTGATTGCTAATAAAAATTTAGAAACATTTCTACCCTCTTTTAGAAGAACTTCTATTCAGCAAATAAAAATTATTCCTTTCTTTTCTAACCTCCCTGAAAATCTATGTAGTCAAATAGATTAAAGAGAATACCCTTAGTCAATAGCCCACTGTACGATTGAAAAATCATTAAAAAATCAAGGAAGAATTTTAAATATATATTTTTCCCTATATAATGGCTTTTTAGAAAAAAAACACCTCTTTGAACAACACTTGTAAGCTCCTTTTTTTTAATTTTTATCCTACTATTATTTGATTTTTTAGCTAGACAACTGCATCAGAGCCCTGTATAAGAGACAGGTTATCTGAAGATATAAAGAATCCCGTTAAGTAGGAGAATAAATTGGTAGAAGTTAGTGTTCGTGATGGCAATATAGATCAAGCTTTACGTGCTTTTAAGAAAAAGCTACAACGTGAAGGAGTCTTTCGTGAAATGAAAGAACGACGTCACTTTGAAAAACCTTCTGAGAAAAAAGCTCGTGAAAAAGAGGAAGCAATTCGTCGCACACGTAAACTTATGCGCAAGCGTTTACAACGCGAAGGCTACTAACTTTAATTTCTTTTAAATAACTAAGCATATTAAATAAAAGCCTTGAAGAGTTTTTTAAGGCTCTTTTATCCTATCTTACCTTTTAATTTTTTAGTATGAGGACCTTAATAAAAATCCTCACTATTATGCCCCTTTTTATAGAAGATCTGATAGAAAATTTTCAAAAAAATCTTTACCAAAAATAAAGTTCCCTTGTAATAAAATTCTTTTCTTGATCTCTCCAGTTACTATAGCTTATAAATGAGAGGAGAAGGATAACTATAAATGCGTGATATTCCTGTATTAAGCTTGCGTGATGTGAATTTATCCTTTGGATCAAAGACACTGTTTGATAACTTGACTATAGATATTGGTCGATTTGATAAAATCACCCTAGTTGGTCATAATGGCTGTGGGAAAAGCACTCTCTTGAAAGTTTTAGATGGCCATTTACCCCAGGATACTGGCGAACGCTACGAAGAACCCGGTATTAATATTGTTTATATGGAGCAAGATCCTGTATTTGAAAATGAAGAAATCAGCACTGAAAAATTTCTTCGACAGCAACTAAAAGACCCCTCTTTATTCTATAAAGCTGAGGAATATACTCAGTCCTTAGAAGTTAATTTAAAAAATCCTATTAGTATTTTATCTGGTGGTGAACGTCGCCGTTTAGCACTTGTATCTACCTTTATGCAAGAACCTGACGTTATTTTAATGGATGAACCTACCAACCATCTGGATTTATCTACCATTCAATGGCTTGAAAGAAAACTTATTAGCTTCCGTGGAGCTTTTGTAGTTATTAGCCACGATCGCACATTCTTGTCCAATATAACAACTGCTATCTTATGGATTGAACGTGGCCATATTCATCGCCTAGATAAAGGATTTGAATATTTTTATGACTGGCAAAGCTCTCTCTTAGATCAAGAGGCTCAGCAGATGCAACGCCTAGGAAGCCTTTTAAAGAAAGAGCAGCGCTGGTTGCACCGAGGTGTCACTGCTCGACGAAAACGTAATCAAGGGCGCATTCAAAAATTGCATGAGCTACGAGAACAACGTGCGACGCTTCTTCAGCAACCTCGCACTGGAAACTGGAATCCCCCTAAAGAAATCTCTGCTTCTAAAGTCATTATTGAGGCTTTTAATATTTCTAAGTCTTTTGGTGATAGAGTTCTAGTAAATGATTTTTCCACCCGAATTCTAAAAGGCGACCGCATTGGTATCATTGGCCCTAATGGCGCTGGAAAAACAACACTCCTTAAGCTGCTAACTGGCGCTATAAATCCTGATGTAGGTTTAACAAAAATTGGAAAAAAAATAGATATTGTATATCTTGATCAACATAGGTCAGAATTAAACCCTAAAAAAAGCATAAAGGAAATCCTATGTCCCAGCGGTGGTGATCATGTAGGAATTGGCGAAGAGCACCGACATGTTATTTCTTATTTAAAAGACTTCCTGTTTTCTCCAGAGCAAGTTGACTCTAAAATAAGCACCTTATCTGGTGGAGAACGCAATCGCTTGCTACTAGCAAAGTCTCTTTCCCTTCCATCTTCTATTCTCATTCTAGATGAGCCCACCAATGACCTTGATATGGATACATTAGATATACTGCAAGATATGTTAGACAGCTACGCTGGAACTATTTTAATGGTTAGTCATGATAGAGATTTTTTAGATAAAACTGTCACATCTATCATCTCTTTTGAAGAAAATGGAAAACTTATTGAATATGCAGGCAGCTATAGTGATTTTCTTTCCGCTCAAAAGAGAAAAGAAAAAAATGTAGAGTTAAAAAGCCAAAAACCAAAAATAACTCCTTTTTACAAAAAAAAACCGGCAATAGAATATAAAAACCGACTTACTTATAAACATACTTACCGATTAAAAAAAATTCCTACAGAAATGCAAGAACTAGAAAAAACTATACTATGCTGCGAAGAGCAACTTCATGACACAACTTTTTATGAACGTGATCCAAAAGCTTTTAATAAACTTTCCTTTGATTTAGAATCATACGAAGAAAAAAAGATGTTATTAGAAGAAGAATGGTTAAAACTTGAGTTAATTCAAGAAGAATTAAAAATTAAGAAGGATGAAAAGGAAAAAAAATGAGCCTAGAACAATCCATTCGTGAAAAATTAATAAAAAAATTTAACCCTGTAAAATTAGTTGTTATTAATCAATCGTCGGAACACGCAGGACATGCCGGCTCACCTGGTACAGGTAATTCTCATTTTTTAATTGAGATTATATCTTCTTCATTTAAGGGGAAAAATCGGGTTCAAGCTCAGCGTATGGTATATGCTGTTTTAGAAGAAGAAATGAAAAAAGATATACATGCTTTAGCTTTAACCGTTTCTAGTTCTTAGCATTTTTTTTAACATCTCTTATATAGTAGCAGACACAAAAAGCTCCTGTAGATGCAGAAAAAATAAGCCAAGCTAACGGTTCAAATGAATCTTTGTAGAAATATCCTGTAAGAGTTATGAAAATGGAGCTCAAAAGCATTTCAATCGCAATTAAGGCAGCTGATGCAGTTCCTGCTTTTTCTGGAAAAACATCTAATGCAACAGATGCACTATTGGAAATAATAAAGCCCATGAAAAAGATATAAGCTGCTGTAGAAAAACGAATAACACTTGGATCAGTAGGAAAAATGTAGGCAACAATCACATTTGAAATACCCATAGCAAAGAAAAATTTAATAGCTTTCCACAATAAATATTTTGCCCCTAACTTCTCTACTGTACGTCTATTAATTTCTGCAGCAAAAACATAAGCAATAACTCCAGCAAGTAAGTACAATGTAAAATGTAAAACATCAAATCCAAAAACTTCTTGATAAAGATATGGTGTACCAACAATAATCACAAAAAGACCTGAAAAAACAAAGCCTGAAACTATAGAGTACCCAAAGAATTCTTTATTAAGTAAAATTTCTTTGTATGAAAAATATATTTTTTTCAAAGTTATAGTCGTTCTTTTTTCTTCAGGAAGAGTTTCTGGTAACCTAAAAAAAAGCAAAAGAAAAGCAGCACAACTCATAGCAAAAATAAGATAAAAATTATACTGCCAACCAACATACTCAGATATAAATCCTCCAAGTATAGGAGCAACAGCCGGGGAAGTTGCAATATATAATTCCAAAACTGTTAAAACCTTTGCACTTCTATTTCCAGAATAAAGATCCCTTATCATGGCAATCGCCAGTATGTCTGCAACACAAGTTCCTGCTCCTTGAATAAAGCGTCCTGCAATCATAATAGGTAAGCTTGGAATAAATGCACAAATAGCACTTCCTAGGAGAAATATTCCCATACCAATTATAAATATTTTACGACGACCATAAGCATCTGAAAGTGGGCCATAAAAAACACCTATAAGAGGAAAACATAGTAAATTAGCTGTTACTGTTAAATTGAGCCAATTATCAGAAGTTTTATAATATTTTGCCATTACTGGCAAACTCGGAATATATAAATCTCCTGCTGCCATAGTAGCCCAAATAGCTATTATTAATAAATAAAGGAATCTTGATCTTTTTGAAGAAGAAACCACCTAATTCTCCTGTCGTGCAAAAATACGATAACCAAAAATGAAAATTATAAACCCAAACGTCATAAAAACTAATAACATAGGCCAGAAAGTATGGTTATAAAACTCTGCTATAACAGCTGTACTTATAGCTGTTCCACCAAGCTGTATTAATCTCACCAAAGAGGCTGTATATCCTTTTGCCTCTGGCACTGTTGACATAGATAGGGGCATTGCTGTTGAGAACACACAACCAACGCCTATATTAAAAACAAACATGCACATAGAAAAAATAAATGGGTCTCTAATATCTTCAATCATCACAATAAAAAATAGCATAGGCGCTATTAAGCATAATAGACTACCAAGCCTTAATAACCTTGTAAGGCCATAGTCCATAACAAACCTATTAATGATAAAATTACCAACTATAATACCTGAGACTGAAAACATCTGATAGTATCCAAAATGTTGTAATTCCACCCCCAATTGCTGGACGAACATAAAGACTGCTGTAACATTATACATCATCATACTAGCATGCGCTAAAGCAAGCATAACAGCGTACTGCAGAAACTCCCTCTTCCTAATAACTTTCAAAAATGTTTCCATCATGAGTTTAGGGGAAAAAAGTAACCGAACGTTTTTTTGATGCGTTTCTGGCAAATAAAAAAAGGTTATTCCCGTAACAATTATGCCTGATATAGCTATGAATATGTATATTGATTGCCACCCATAGTAAGCTTCAAGGTAACCTCCTAATAAAGGTGCCGTGGCTGGAGCAAGAGGAATTACTAACCCCAAGCTTGCAATGGTTTTTGCAGCTGAAGCACCTTCAAATGCATCTTTTGCAATAGCTAAAACAATAACTGCTCCCGATCCCACATGCAATCCTTGAAGAAATTGAAGCAGCATAAACATTTCAATAGTTGTTGCAAAAGAGCTAAGAAATGAAAAAACAGTGTACATAATTAAAGTAAAAATAAGAATTTTTTTTCGACCAAATGAATCAGATAAAGGACCATAAATAAGGCCTGAAAAAGCACTTCCTAAAAAAATTATACTAGAGATTTGCTGTGCTGTATCTTTATCTACGTGAAAGTATTTTGCTAATACTGGCAAAATTGGCATAGCAATTGTCATAGAAATAATAGAGAAAAAAGATATTACGCATAGCAATACCTTTAAACCAAAACCAAAATTTGGTTTTATATTTTCAGGATCCTTATAGGAAGTGGATAACGATTCAATTTCAGACATATGATTTAGCTATTTAAGGCAGTTCTAGTAATTTTTTTTCTAATAATTTTATCTCATCCCTATAGTGCGATGCACTCTCAAACTCAAGGTTTTCTGCCGCTTTTAGCATTCTTTTTTCTAACAACTGAATTCGCTTTATTAAGTCTTGCGGCTTTAAATAACTTTTCTTAGATGTATCCTCTAATACTATAGCATTTTTATTAAAAACACTATCCATAATAGTCTTTTTTACTGAGACTGGGATAATGTTATTTTTATCGTTATACGCTCTTTGTATTTTTCGTCGTCTATTAGTTTCCTCCAAAGCGCCAGTTAGAGCAGGCGTCTTTTTATCTGCATAAAGTAAAGCTCTTCCCTCTATATGACGTGCTGCTCGACCAATAGTTTGAACCAAAGCTGTCTTAGACCTCAAAAACCCTTGCTTATCTGCATCTAAAATTGCCACCAATGAGCATTCTGGAATATCAAGGCCTTCACGCAATAAATTTATGCCCACTAATACATCAAATACACCCTGACGAAAATCTTGAATTATTTTAATACGCTCCAATGTTTCCACATCTGAGTGCAGGTAACGCGTCTTTAACCCTGATTCTGTAAGGTACTCTGTAAGAGCCTCTGACATCTTCTTTGTAAGCGTTGTTATTAAAACTCTCTGATCTTTTGAAGCTCTTATCTTTGCTTCATGAATTATATCATCTATCTGATTTTCAGTTGATCTAATTTCACAGATAGGATCAATTAAACCTGTGGGACGGATAATTTGTTCCACCACCTCTCCTTGCGTTTGTTCCAACTCCCAGTTAGCTGGTGTAGCAGAAACAAAAAGTGTTTGTGGCCGGATATTTTCCCATTCCTCAAACTTAAGAGGCCTATTGTCTTTACAAGCAGGAAGACGAAAACCATACTCTGATAAATTTTGCTTGCGAGAAGCATCTCCCTTATACATAGCTCCCAGCTGGGGTACAGCTACATGACTTTCATCCACAACCATTAGAGCATTTTCTGGCAAATATTCAAGCAAAGTGGGTGGTGGATCACCGGGATTGCGTCCTGTTAAATATCGAGAATAATTTTCAATACCAGCACACATACCTGTAGACACCATCATTTCTAAATCAAAAGTTGTTCTCTGCTTTAGTCGAGCAGCTTCCAGCAGTTTTCCTAATTTATCAAACTCTTCTAAACGATTATTTAAATCAATTTTTATTTTCTTTATTGCCTGCTGTAAACTTGGCTTCGGCGCCACATAATGGCTATTAGGATAAATAACTATACGGTCAAGCTCAGAAAATCTTTCTCCTGTTAGAGGATCAATTTCATAAATACTTTCCAACTCATCTCCAAAGAAAGAGAGACGCCATGCCCTATCATCAAAATGACTTGGAAAAATATCTAAAATATCACCTTTTCTACGAAAGGTACCTCGGGTAAAAGCAATATCATTTCTTTTATACTGGAGATTTACAAGATTTTTAGCAACATCTTCTATAGGCACTTCCGTATCTACTTCAAGCTGAAGTTTCATTTTACTATAGGCCTCCACATCTCCTAAACCGTAAATACAAGAAACACTGGCTACAATAATAACATCTTCTCTTTCTAATAAAAATCGTGTGGCTTCATGGCGCATTCTATCAATATGTTCATTAATAGACGCGTCTTTTTCAATAAAAGTGTCTGTTCTGGGAATATACGCCTCTGGTTGATAGTAATCATAATACGATACAAAATAAGCAACC
>JAJRRM010000115.1 GCA_024279475.1 Alphaproteobacteria bacterium
AAAGGCTTTGAGATAATGCGTATGTTTAAAAAAGGCCAACTCTCTGCATGGATGAATGAAAAGAATGTCATTGGAGAAGTACGTTTTATTAATCAAGCTTTCGGTATTTATACCAGTTAAATAATGCTAAACAACAATACCTTTTTATCCTATTTTATTTTTTGCAACAGAGCCCTATTTCCTACGTTTAGGGGATTAAAAACCTTTTTACAGCTTTGTAAATACTTTTACCAGTGTCAGGTATATTTGCTTTTTCTAGTATCTTTCTAATATGACTATAACTGCCAGCATTTTCGCTACCATACCATGCTGATAAAAGTCTATATTGTTCTCTAGACTCCAAAGGTTGAGTACTTTCTGTTCCTCCAGCAGCAATACCACTCATTAAGTTAGAAACCTTAAGGCATCCTTCAAAATCTCCTTTGTCAGCTGCGTCTTTGTATTTTCCAATAATTGGATCTGTTATCTCAGGAGGACATGTAAGGTGGGATAGAGATTTTTTATCCATAAGATCTCCCAATAAAACGTCATAGTGGGGCAGACCTAATTGAGCCTTTTCTCTCAACTTCTCAGGGTTCTTCAAGTCCCTTTCATCTCTTAAATCAACAAAAGCCTCAATATGAGGAACATCAATGAAATGATGAAGAGCCTCTTTCCCCTCTTGTGAGGATAAACCAAATTTAACCAAGAAATGATTTTTTCCAAAAAAACGAGAATGGCTATCATCATAACACCTGAGTGCCTCTGTTAAAAACAAGCGAGCAAGAGGGTGTTGAAGATGAGCTGCTGCTGTTAAAGCATAAAGAGCAGATCTTCGACGAATATAGGGGTGAGCTTGGATAATTTCATGGATTGTAGTAGTGGCTTCAGCATAATTTTCTTCTAAACTTCCTGCCTCTGATACCCAAGAAAGAAGAGGCCTTAGGCCATTACGTAACAAGTTTTGGTGGGGAAAGTTAATCGCTGCATCTAGAAATATCTGTGCTCCCATAGCTACTTTCCACGAACTTTGGAAAGGCCATTTTTCTACCGATTGTTTAGCTGCTGCTGCTTCCCAAGTCTCCTCTGATAGTTCTAGTTCTCTAAACTTTTTTAAGAGAACTGGGAATGCATATGCTTCATGTTTTTGAGATGCTTCTTTAACTTTCTGAGAAAACTGCAAATATGCAGGGTTAGGTTTAGGGGAAGTTGTTACAGATGAAGGTACTTCATCTGAATCACCCAAGCTTCCGCCATCTTTTCCAGCTTTACTCTCCTGAAAAAACAAGCACAAATATAATAAAATAATAAAGTGACGCATGTTTTTAATCTCCTTTTCCATTATATAGCTATATCCGATAAAAAATCTATTTTTCAAATCTTTATATATAGGTAGCACTTGTATAATTACAAGGTAAAGGGGTTAGTAAAAAAAACCCACACAGACAGGGTGTGTGGGCTTTTCTAAAATAAGGAGTAAAAGGCTTTAAGGTTATATAATACTATGCTATAATTTCTTATATCTCTTTTAAAAGAAGTAGAGCTAAACAGGGGAAACGAACTTCAAGTAAACTAGAGAATCATTTTATTTATAATAGAGCTTTACAATTTTAATCATTAAATATTTTACTTTAAGGCCTAGGGAGTCAGGCTATTTAAAGTAAATTCCTTATAATATGTTTGTATTATAGTCCGATAGTTTTTCTAAAAAAGTATGGAAATATCCGTACGTATATCCTTTGTGGGTAATTTACGTATAAAAAATAAAAAGTTTTAAAAGTAAAGTATTACTCAACAAATTATAGAGTATAACTTTCCTATATCAGATATTACTTTTTTATCTATAGTAGTATTTACTAAATAAATACTTAAAATAGTTGAAATTTAAATAAAAGGGGGAGCCCTCTGAATAAAATGAAAAACCTCTAGACAGCTGTGAATTTATGTTTAGATTATTTTAAATGTGGCCTGTTTTTTGTTATTTTCTGTCTTAAATCCTTCTTTTTTCAGGTTTTAGGCACACTTCACCT
>JAJRRM010000116.1 GCA_024279475.1 Alphaproteobacteria bacterium
GGAGCTAGAGCATTCTGAGCAGCATCACGGTCATTCTCAGCGGCAGCAGTAGCAGCCTGAGCAGCGACTAGATTAGCCTGAGCAGCATTACGAGCAGCGGTAACAGGAGCTAAAGCATTCTGAGCATCAGTTAAATCAGCAGCCACACGATCAGCGTTAGCTGTGATCTGAGCAAGCCTTCCTTGGAGAAGAGGCAGTTCCCTAGATGCCGGCGTTTCTACAGTTATACCGGCGCTCCTCATAGTTGCTGTTAAATTAGCTTCACTAAGACCTGCAAGAGTTCCAGCTAGGCCGTTCATAAGACGAGTTTGGCGCTTTGGCGGAACTTCCCCAGTTCCAGACGTTGCTGACAGAACAGATTCGCGTACAGCACACAAAACAGTTGATTGAGTGAGTAAAACACAAGCAAAGAGAGATTTTTTAAGGAATGTATTCACAATTAGGTATCCATAGTATAATATTGTTGATCAAAAATAAGGCAGGTGCCGAAGAATTAAATTATAAAGAGAAAGGTATTTTTACACGCAAGCTTAGTTGGGTATAACCAGGAATTTTATTGTTTTCAAAAGTATTACCCTCTGAGTTTGTCACGCTAGTTTTTTTAGATTGATAAATCGTATGAGATAACATAAGGCCTGCTGAAAGATACTCAAATCGTTGCTCTGCACCAATACCTAGGGAAAACCCTACATTATTGAAGCTTTTATTCGCAGGAGCAGGAGAAGAATCTATTTCTTCTGTCTTATATTGAAAGCGAGCATAGTTAACACTAATAAGTCCTTGTAGAGAAAAATTTTCGTACAGATCAACAGAAGGAAGCAAGCTTAGGGATAAAGCATATTTTCGAGAGAGTTCTGTTTTAGATAGAGCTGCAGTACTAGAAGTTTTATTTTTTGCTGAATTTGCTTGAATAGAAATCTCAGGCGATAGAGCTAAAACGCCTGACTGAAATGTCCAACCAGCGAAAAGAGAGCCACCTAAGCCAAGCCGTTCTTTAGAGTCAATTAAAATAACAGTCGAAGTAAGCAATGTAGAAGTATCATTTCTATGACCACCAGCATAAACAGTATCGAAGGATCCACCTATATAAAATCCGCGGAAATCGTGTTTAGTGACTACTTCCTCTTCCTTAGAGGCAAAAGATGAAGCAGTTATAATAGTACTGGAAAGGAAAACAGAAGTAGCGAGCATAATTTTATATTTTTTCATTATCAATCTCTTTGTTTTTATAATTCAATCAACTATTCTTTTCAGGGCTATAACATAAAATTAAAAGGAAATCAATTTAAAATATATTTTTCTAGATTAATTATTTGTACAAAAAATAGGTATTCAAGGGCAGGATGAATACTTTGCTAAAAAACCTTGGTAGGATAGCAGTGCATCTTGATAAGTGTCTTTTTATTCAGGTATTTCGGAAATATATAAAAGGAGGCCTACAGGCCTACTTCAAAGAAGGAACCTAGTTGAAGTTAACTAGTTCTTATTAACCCTGGCGAGCTTTAAAGCGTGGATTTTTTTTGTTAATGACAATTAGGCGACCCTTACGGCGAATTAACTGACAGTTTTTGTCGCGTGACTTAAGGGTTTTTAACGAATTTACAACTTTCATTGCTGTCTCCACAATTTTTTATTTGGCTAAGGCCTTAAAAAGGCCATAAAATATATAAACATCATCATACAATGTAACGCTCACTTACACAATAAAAAGAAGATGAGGCACCCTCTTATATGGTAAGATAGTGGTAGGCGCTACAGGATTCGAACCTGTGACCCTCTGATTAAAAGTCAGATGCTCTACCGACTGAGCTAAGCGCCCACATGAACTCAGAACAAGGTCTTTTTGCCAGGATTTACGGGCTCTGTCAAGAACTATATAAGGATGTTTTAAAAATTTTAGGGAAAAAACTCTTCTTACAATGAAGGATCTAATCATTAAAAAATAGTTGACCTGGGCAGTAGAAAGACTTAAAAAAACTTAGAAATAAAAGGTTTTCTCTTATGATTATTGTCTTTGGGTCACTTAATGTTGATATGGTCATGCCTGTTGAAACGTTACCTCGTTCTGGAGAGACGGTATTGTCTAGTGAATATAGGCTTGTTCCCGGTGGAAAAGGGGCGAACCAAGCAGTAGCTGCCGCATTAGCGGGCTCTAAAACATATATGTATGGTGCTGTTGGTAATGATGATTTTGGTAAAATGCTAAGAGGAGCCTTGCTTTCTACTAATGTAGATATGGAAGGCGTTAAAACGCTGCCAAAGCCTACAGGATGTGCGGCTATTTGCGTGGACCATACAGGGGAAAACTTTATTACAGTAGCTAGTGGTGCTAATATGGAAGCTTTATCTGCTGATGTGCCAGATACAATGCTTACAAACAAATCAACCCTCCTTTTCCAAATGGAAGTACGTCTACAGCAAAACTGGGCTCTTGTTGAGCGTGCTTATGATAAAGGTGCTAGAATAGTTTTAAACATAGCGCCTGTTCATGCTGTTCCAAAAGATATTTTGAAAAAAATAACTATTTTAGTGCTAAATAAAATAGAAGCCTTAGCTTTAGCGGAAGAGCTTGGTTTGGAGGCACATCAGCATAAAGATATAGCAGTTGAAGTTTCTAAAATGTTTAGCAATATATGTATTGTTACGCTTGGGGGACAGGGAGCTTATGCTAGCGATGGAAAAAATCTTTGGAGAGCCAGCACTTTGGGTGTTACACCAGTGGATACGACAGGTGCGGGAGATGCTTTTGTTGGTGTGATAGCAGCTGCGCTAGACATGGGATATTCTCTTCCAGAAGCTGTGGCATGGGGGAGTGTGGCAGGGGGATTGTCTTGCTTAAAGGTAGGCGCTCAATCAAGCTTACCAAGAAAAAAGCAGATACAAGATCATTTGAAAGAAGTAAATGTTAAGCTTGTTGATCAAGATAGCCCAGAGCTAGAAGAAGAGAAATTAAACTATGGTTTGGAGCAATACTAATATTTTTCTTTAAGCGTGAATTAAGAGAGAAGAACTCTGTAGATTATATTGGAGTTTGACTATCTCTTATGAGTTCCTCCATTAAAAAATCTCTGAAAGCTCTCACTTTTTTTGAGCTGCGCAATTCTACAGGATAAACATAAAATGCAGATAAAGTCGGTGGCTTTATATCATCTAAAACAGGAATTAAACCAGTCTCATGAACTGTTGCATAGGAAGGCAATGTACCAATACCAACCCCTGTTTTAATAAGCCGAAGGACACCCAGCAAGCTGTTAAAAGATAGATAATCAGGTAGCTTTTTTTTCTCATTTTTTTCATATAACTGAGAAACCCAGTTGATTTTTTGGAAGGGTAGAATAGGGTTTATTCCATAAGCAATAATCTTATGGAAACGAAGGTCATTTATAACCTTTGGGTGACCATATTTTGAAATATATTTTTTGGAGGCATAGGCGTTTAGAGAAAAACTATATAAATGCCGCTGTACAAGATCAGCTTGGATAGTTTCATGCATGCGAATGGCTACATCCGCCTCACGCATCCGCAAATCAAGATCTATATCATCTACTCTGATTTGAAGATGTATCTCTGGATATTTTTCTATAAATTTAGGGATCCGAGGAGCTAACCATATAGCAGCAAAAGAGGGTATTGTCGCAATCGTAAGAGATCCTGTAGGGGTGTTCTTATTTTCCTTAAGAGTTGTTTCTGTTAAAGTAAGTTTTGTAAAAACTTCTTGGACAGTTTGATAGAGTATTTCCCCTTGCTCTGTTAGTATAAGTCCACGTGCATGACGGTTAAAAAGCATGAGGCCAAGACTTTTTTCTAAAGAGGAAATTTGCCGGCTTGTAGCAGACTGACTAAGAGAAAGGAAAGCTCCTGCACCCGTAAATGTGCCAATTTTAGCAACTGTATAGAAAGTTCGGAGCTTGTCCCAATCCATTTAAATAAGGTTTTCTGTTTGTAGGTACTTTGTAGCATCTAGCGCAGCCATACAACCAAGTCCAGCAGCAGTTACTGCTTGACGATAAACCGCATCACACACATCTCCTGCTGCATAAACCCCCGGAATATTTGTCCTTGTTGTGCCGGGAGCAACGGTTATATAGCCTGTTTTATCCATATCTATTTGTCCTTTAAATACTTCTGTCGCAGGAGAATGGCCAATAGCGACAAAGACACCATCTGCTGTTAATTTTTCAACGGAACCATCTTTTATATTCTTAAGTTGTATACCAGTTACCTTTTTAAAAGGATCTTCGATGCCTATAATTTCTTCTGTAACAGTATTCCAACGAACCGTTATCTTAGGATTTTCTAACAAGCGTTTTTGCAGTATTTTTTCTGCACGCAGTTCTTCTCGACGATGAATAAGGGTGATTTCAGCTGCATGATTTGTCAAAAACAGAGCTTCTTCTACAGCGGTATTACCTCCACCAAGTACAAAAACTTTTTTTCCTTTAAAGAAAAAAGAATCACAAGTAGCGCAACCAGAAACACCAAATCCTCGGAATTTTTCTTCAGACGGTAGACCTAACCACTTGGCTTGGGCTCCTGTGCAAATAATTACTGTATGAGCTTTATATATATTGCCAGAAGCTGTTTTAATCTCTTTGGGAGATTGAGAAAAATCTACGCTTTCTACGATATCGAATTCAGTCTTCGTACCCACATTGATGGCTTGTTTTTCCATTTGCTCCATTAACCAAGGACCTTGAATAACATCGGCAAACCCAGGATAGTTCTCTACATCTGTTGTAACAGTGAGCTGTCCCCCAGGGTGAGGACCTTGAATAAGGAAGGGCTGTAAGTTGGCTCGAGCAGCATAAATAGCGGCTGTATAACCAGCTGGACCAGCACCAATAATGAGAATAGGATGGATTGTATTGGACATAATTTACTCTTTTTTAGTCGTTATTTAAACTTTTTGTATCATAGAGGGTTAAAGCACGCGCGCCAAGACTAGTCTATAATTTTTTTATTTTTAGGGCGTTTTACTTAAAACTAATTTTGGGGTTATTCTTTGGCAACACAAAGGTAGAAATAGATTTTTTTCTTTATTGTAGGTCTAAAAAAGTTTCGTAGAGGGATGTCCTTATATTGAGAGTTCTATAAGTTGCTTGAAGTGTATTTAACATAAGCATAGTAACTGTCATAGGACCCACGCCGCCTGGAACGGGTGTAATGGCTCCAGCTATTTCTTTTGCATTTTGGTAATCTACATCACCGCACAAGCCCCCAGAGGGAAGACGGTTAATACCAACATCAATAATTTTAACACCAGGCTTAAGCATCTCTTTACGAATAAGTTTAGGCGTTCCCGTGGCAGCTACAAGGATATCTGCTTGCTTAGTTATACTCATTAAATTTTTTGTTTGGCTATGTGCTTGAATAACGGTGCACCCCTGCCTAAGAAGTAAGAGGCTCAAGGGTTTTCCTGTGAGGTTGGAGCGTCCAATAACAACAGCAATTTTACCGGATAAATCTTTGATAACTTTTTTTAATAAATAAAGGCAGCCTAAAGGAGTACAGGGTATAAAACCGGTATAGATATCATTAAAAAAAAGTCCTTGATTATAGATAGTTAGCCCATCAACATCTTTTTTTGGAGAAATATATTGTAGGAGCTTTATTTTATCTAGATGTGCAGGTAGAGGGAGCTGGAGAAGAATGCCATGGATAGAGGTATCGTTATTAAGATTTTCTAGTTCTTTTTCAACATCTCGTTGAGCAACAGAGTCTGGTAAATGGAGATGCCTACCAGACATATTGAGTTTTTTCAGTACTTCTAATTTATTTTTAACATATATAGAGCTAGGCTCATCATTACCAACTTGAAGAATAGCCAGAGTTGGATTTAGAAAATGCTTCTTCTTTAGAGTGTCTACTAAGTCTGCTATTTTTACTTGAAGAGTATTAGCAATTTGCTTCCCATTGATAAGGGTACAAACCATAGAGAGTTTCCTTACCTTATTGAGTCTTTGATAAGACTTAGAAAAAGACGTGCGAGAATATTTTGTATAAAAAAGATGGATAATAGCAAAATAAGCGGAGATAGATCAAAAGGGCCTACAAAAGGAATAATACTTCTAATCTTAGATAGAACAGGATCGAGAATTCTGTAAAGAAAATCCATTAGGGTGCGAGCAAGTTGATTGCTAGGATTAATGATTTTAAAATTCAAAAGGAGATTCACAGCTATATAGGCAACAAGTGCATACGTATAGAGAGTTAGAAGAAAGCTCGCTGTTTTTAAAATAGGAATTAGAATAATATCCATCTGTTTTTCTCTTTTTTATTTACCGTCTGTTAGCTTCGACGGCTTAAGATATGTCGAGCTAGTTCTTTAAGATAATGAGCGTTATCATCAAAATAGTCAAGATGTGCAATAGCTTGATTTACAAGCATTTTAGCATGTTCTCTAGCTTTCTCTATGCCTATTAAAGTAACGAGGTTAGATTTTCCAAGCATAACATCAGTACCCACAGGTTTGCCAATCTCATCAATAGAGCCTTCTGCGTCCAGAAGGTCATCTGTTATTTGATAGGCAAGTCCTAGGTCATGGGCATATCCTTGCAAAGCTACCTTGGCTTCTTTAGGGGCATGACCCAGTATAGTACCCATTAGGCAAGAGGCTTCTAAAAGGCACCCTGTCTTTAAGCGTTGTAGGCGAATAATTGTTGCTATATCAAGATCTATATTTTCTGTAGATAAGTCTATTGTTTGTCCTGCGCACATGCCATTTGGGCCCACAGCTTTTGCGAGAGTAAGAACAAGGTCTGCTCTGACTTTCGGATCAGCATATGTTTCTACTTCTGCTAAAATTTCAAAAGAAAGAGTAAGCATCGAGTCGCCAGCTAAAATAGCGAGAGCTTCACCAAAAGCGACATGGACAGAAGGTTTGCCTCGGCGTAAATGCGCATTGTCCATAGAGGGGAGGTCATCATGGACAAGAGAGAATGTATGAGTTAGTTCCAAAGCACAAGCTGTACGTAGGGCAGAGTGCTCTTCTACGTTAAAAAGTCTAGAAACTTCCAAAACAAGAAAAGCTCTAATACGCTTCCCAGACCCTAAAATAGCATAACGAATAGATTTAGCTAAATTGAGCCCTGAAGGATCATTTTCCTCTGTAGGAAGGAGAATTTTCAGCTCACGATTGATATCTTCCTGGGTTTTTTTTATTTTTTCCTGAAGTGTTAACCTGGGTTTTTCAGATAGCATTTCGGTTTCTTTATGGTTGATTTAAGAAGAGGGTGTAAGAGACTCTAAGCTTTCAGGTTTTTGATTTTTTAAGGTAATCTTTTCTATTTTAAGAGAGGCCTCTTTCAATTTTTCTTCACAATGCTTACTTAAGAGCATGCCTTTTTCGAATATTTCTATAGACTCATCCAAGGGTAGAGATCCTTCCTCAAGCTGTTTAACAGAAGTTTCTAATTCTTTTAAGGCATTTTCAAATGAAAGGGTTTCTATATTAGGTATCATTGTCATGAAAACAGTCTACTTTTTATTGTTGTTACATACTAGCTAAAAACATAAAAAAAGCAATAAGATATACTTTTTTAAAGATGAAGGTAGGCAAGTAATCCCATAATTGTACCACTAAGCATTGTTGAAAGACTGCCAGCTAATACAGCTTTGAAGCCTAGCTCAATAATATCTTCCCGCCGCTCTGGTGCAAGGACACCCAATCCACCTATCTGAATTCCAAGGCTGGATAAATTAGCAAAACCACATAAGGCATAAATCATAATAGTACGTGTATGATCAGAAAGAGCATTTTTTGATAGCTCTGCTAGTTGTTGGAAAGCATATATTTCATTTAGAACAGTCTTTGTTCCAAGGAGGCTACCTGCAATTTTAGCCTCATCCCAATGAACGCCCATAAGCCAAGTAAAGGGGGCAATAATGACACCTAAGATACGTTCAAGGCTAACAGGTTCCCCATAAATGTCTGGAATAACACCAAGAATTTTATTCAAAAGAGCAACAAGAGCTACAAAAACAATAAGCATTGCTACGATATTAATGAATAGTTTAATAGCATCGGATGTTCCTTGAGATATGGCATCCATGGAATTACGAAACTTGTAGGGCATTACCAAATTTCCATCTGTATGATCATCAGTTTGTGGTATAAGAATCCGAGAGATTGTTAGAGCTGCTGGAACACTAATGAGGGAAGCTGTTAGAATATGCGCTAAAACGTTTGGTATAACGCCGTCTAGAATAGCGGCATACAAGGCCATAATTGTTCCAGAGGTTGTAGCCATACCAAGTGTCATGACAGTGAAAAGTTCACTTTTTGAGAGATCTTTCAAATAAGGACGAATAAGCAAAGGCGCTTCTGTTTGCCCAAGGAAAACTTTTGCTGCAGCACAAACGCCCAAAGCCCCGCCGACATTCATAGATCGTTTCAATGCCCAAGAAAACCCTTTAACAATAGCAGGTAAAATACCCCAATAGAAAAAAAGCATAGAGAGGGCACTAACAACAAAAACCATAGGGAGAGCTTGGAAAGTTAAGCTAAAAGTATTAGCATTTTCTTTCATATGGAAAGGTTGGTCTACAGCCCCAATGTATCCAAAAACAAAACTTGTTCCCTTAAGGGTTGCATCCTTTAATTCCATGATAGCATCGCCAAGCTTGAAAAAAATAGATTGTACAAAAGGTACCTCTGTTAAAACAAAAGCTAAAGCAATTTGAACGGACAAACCAATAATAATTTGCTTAAAACAGACTTTCTTTCGATTTTCACTGAAAATCCAGCAACAGGTCATTAAAAAGAAAATACCTAGGATACCTTGAACAAAAGACATATTAACCTCTTCTTGATTGTTAAAAATATTAAGCTTCCATATAAAACCTTAATTAGTTATGTTATTAAACGAACTTTACAAATTTGAAAAGCAGAAAGAGCACAAATGCCCCATCTTTTTTCCTTTGAACTTCTTATAACGTTTATAATTGGTTTTATACTTGGAGGGAGCTTTTTTTGGGTTGTTGTACGTGATCGATTGAAGACAGCTCAAGAAGTTTTAGTGTTACGAGAAGATAATCAGATAGCCGGTGAAGAGATAGCCTCATTACAAGCTATATTAGCTACAGAAAAACGAGTGTTTGAAGAGAAACTCAAAGCATATGAATCAGCTGAAAAACGACTAAGTGATACCTTCTCAAATTTGTCTAACCAGGCACTAAAGGGAAATATGGATTCGTTTTTCCAAATGGCTAAAAGCACATTTGATAAACTTCACTCTCTTTCTCACAACGACTTAAAGGAGCGACAGGGGTCAATTAATGAGATGCTTACTCCTTTTAAAGAGCGCTTGAAATCTATGGATGAAAAATTAGGAGACATAGAAAAAAGCCGCATAACAGCTTATACATCCATTCATCACCAAGTAAAAGAGCTAATGACAGCTCAGGAAAAATTACAAGCAGAGACCTCTACATTGTCTAAAGCATTGAGGCTTCCTACAGTAAAAGGTAGATGGGGGGAGATACAGTTACGTCGTTTGGTAGAGCTAGCAGGCATGTTACCACATTGTGATTTTGTAGAACAAGTTCATGTAGAGACCGATTCTGGAGAGCGCTTTCGTCCAGATATGATTATTTATTTACCTGATGATAAACAAATTATTTTGGATTCTAAGGTGCCTATAAAGGCATATCTTGAAGCGCAAGAAGCGGTTAATGATACAGAAAAAACTGCAGCGCTTAAAATGTATGCTAAGAATTTACGTTTGCACGTAAAAGAACTATCAGGAAAAGCCTACTGGCAAAATTTTACAAAAGCTCCTGAATTTGTAATTTTATTCTTACCAGCGGACCCTTTTTTGAGTACGGCATTAGAAACAGATCCTGCCCTGATGGAAGATGCTTTTAGTAAAAATATCATTATTGCTACTCCTGCAACATTAATGGCTATTTTGCTTTCTATGGCGTATGGTTGGCAGCAGGCTACTATGGCGGAAAAAGTACAAGAAATCAGGATCTTAGGTCAAGGATTCTATCAAAAATTTAACATTTTGGGCGAAGAGATGGAAAAACTGGGACGCCAACTAAGATTGGGTGTTAGTAGTTATAACAAGTCAATAGGTGTCTTGAATGAAAAGCTTCATCCTCTGGCAAAAAAATTAGCAGAAAATATAGGAAAAGATTCTAAGTCTGTAAAAAAACCAAATACTATTGAGGCCCCTACAACGCAGGAAAAAAAGGAATCAAAAAGAAAGTCTAAGAAAATCACCCTAGCATAAAGTTTATTCTTGTCCCTTAAAGACAAGTTTTTTTATTTATGCTAGGGTGAAGTTTATACAAATGAAACGAGGGGAAATATGTCAGCAGTCCTACAAATATCAGATGATCAGTTTGAAGAAAAAGTACTAAAATCAAGCGTGCCAGTATTGGTAGATTTTTGGGCTGAATGGTGTGGTCCCTGTCGTATGCTTTCTCCAGTGTTAGATGATTTAGCAGGAGAGTTTGGAGATAAAATAAACATCACGAAAGTTAATATTGATAAACATCCAAACACACCTTCACAGTTTGGTGTAACAAGCATTCCAACAATGATTCTTTTCAAAAAGGGTAAGGCTGTTTCTATAAAAGCAGGTATGATGCAAAAAAATGATCTGAAAAAATGGATAGAGTCTATACTTTAAATATTAAATTATAAAAAACATGTCTTACTTTTAATGGTATCTTTTCAGCAGGTCCTTTGTTTGCTCTATAGGGCCTAAAATATTTTTTTCACAGGACCATTTTTGATTAAAAATAGCCTGTAATACTTCCTCTAAAGGATGAATAAATCTCTTAATAGCTGAAAAAATAAGTAGGAAAGCTTATTATTTAATGGTAGAGAGTGGTTTATGAGAAAATATATTATTAGTGTAGATGGGCCATTGGCATCAGGCAAGGGTACTGTTTCTCGAAGGTTAGCAAAGGCTTTAAGTTTTTTTTATCTTGACACAGGTCTTTTGTATAGATGCGTGGCTAGGCATGCCTTATATACAGGTATAGATCTGCAAGATGAGACGGCTGTAGAACAGTCTGCAAAAATATTAGATATTAGAAATTGTGTAGATCATAAGAGCTTGCGTACAGAAGAAATTTCTGCTGCAGCTTCTATTGTAGCTCAGCATGCAGCTGTGAGAGAATCCTTGCTAGCTATTGAAAGAGGGGCCCTTGAGCGTCTGCCAGAAGAGAAAAAAGGCATTGTAGTAGATGGTAGGGATATAGGGACAGTTGTTTTCCCCGATGCTGATTTTAAATTCTATATAACAGCTACTGCAGAAGAAAGAGCAAAAAGACGTTGGAAAGAGTTGCATGCTAAGGGTGAGTTGTGTACACTCGGTGATGTTTTGCAGGAATTGACAGTAAGAGATGATCGTGATTCAAACAGGGAGGTATCGCCCTTAAAGGTTCCAAAAGGAGCATTTGTAATAGATACAACAAGTATAGGTCCTGAAGAAGCGGCAGCCAAAATGCTTAAAATTGTACGTAGTACAGAAAATATTTAAGTAGGTCATACAGTTTTTGTGCGCCATTAAATCGGGGTTTTTGATAAACATTTAACAAAAGGATAGAGTATGACCACTTATGAAAATTTAAAAGATACACTTACAACTGATGCGTTTGAAAAAGAGTTTCAGGGAGAAAATTTTGAAGAAATATTTGAAGGCTGTGACACAGGTTTACAGGGATTCTCAGAGGGTCAAGTTGTAAAAGGAACTGTTGTTTCTATTAATGATGAATATGTTGTTATAGACACTGGATTGAAATCCGAGGGCCGTGTTTCACGCCATGAGTTCGAATCGCTTATTAGGGATGGTAATTTAGAAATAGGGTCACTTGTTGATGTATTTATTGAGCGTCTAGAAGATCGTAATGGAGAGCTTATTTTAAGTCATGAAAAAGCACGCCTTGAATCTGTATGGGACAACCTTGAAAAATCTACAGAAGCTAAAGAACCTGTTATGGGAGTTATGTTTACACGCGTTAAAGGTGGTTTTACTGTAGATCTTGGTGGGGCGGTTGCTTTCCTACCAGGTAGCCAAGTGGATATACGTCCAATTAAAGATGTAATAGCGTTAATGAATATTCCCCAGCCGTTTCTGATTTTAAAAATGGATCGTATCCGTGAAAATATCATTGTATCTCGTCGTGCAGTTCTTGAAGAAAGTCGTGCAGAAACTAAAACAGAACTCGTTTCTTCTATGGAAGAAGGTCGTGTTCTTGAAGGTGTTGTAAAGAACATAACGGATTATGGAGCGTTCGTAGATCTAGGTGGTGTAGATGGATTGCTTCATGTAACAGATATTTCATGGCGCCGTATTAACCATCCAGGTGATGTCTTAAAAGTTGGCGATATTATTAACGTGAAAGTTACTAAATTTAACAAAGAGACATCTCGTATTTCTTTGGGTATGAAGCAACTTGAGGAAGATCCATGGAAAAAAGTTGAAAACACATATGAGAAAGGCAGTATTCACAAGGGTATTGTAACAAATATAACGGATTATGGAGCATTTGTTGAGCTTTCTAGTGGTATAGAAGGTCTTGTTCACGTTTCTGAAATGAGCTGGACTAAAAAGAATGTGCATCCAGGTAAGATTGTTGCTACTAGCCAAGAGGTTGAGGTAAAAGTCCTTGAGTCTGATGGTGAAAAGCGTCGCCTAAGCCTGGGTATGAAGCAAGTTTATGAAAATCCATGGGAATCCTTCTCGAAGCTAAATAGCGTAGGTACAAAGCTTGAAGGTGAGATTCGTAACATTACAGAATTTGGTATGTTTGTTGCTTTGAATGAAGATATTGATGGTATGATTCATATTTCTGATTTATCTTGGGAGAAAACAGGTGAAGAATCTATTAAAGAATATAAGCCGGGACAGCTTATCACAGTTAAAATTTTGGATATAGACCCAGAAAAAGAGCGCATTAGTTTGGGTGTTAAGCAATTAACGTCAGATACTGTAGGTGAGAGCATTGGACAGCTGAAGAAAGACCAAATTGTAACATGTACTATTTCTAAAGTTCAAGAGAACGGTTTGGAAGTAAAACTTCTAGAAGGTAAAATGACAAGCTTTATTCGTCGTTCTGACCTGGCTCGTGAACGTTCAGAACAACGGACAGATCGTTTTGCTGTAGGAGAAAAAGTAGATGCGTTGGTTACAGCTATTGACAAAAAAGATCGTCGAGTTAGCCTATCCATTAAAGGACGTGAAATAAAAGAAGAAAAGAAAGCTATGGAAGAATATGGTTCTTCTGATAGTGGAGCGAGTCTTGGTGATATTCTAGGTGCTGCTTTGGAGAAAGCTAAAGAAGATTCTGAAGAAGCTAAACCAAAAGAAAATCCTACAGCTAAGGCTAAGAAAGAAGCTAAACCAAAAGAAAAGCCTGCAGCTAAGGCTAAGAAAGAAGCTAAACCAAAAGAAAATCCTACAGCTAAGGTTAAGAAAGAAGCTAAACCAAAAGAAAAAAAGAAAGATTAATTTTTTCTTTTACTTGAGTTTGAAGGACCTCCAGATGGTTTTTTTGGGGTCTTTTTTTTGCAAACAGCTATGCTAAAAAAAATAACCTTGTAATAATCTTATTATAAAACTAAAATAAACTATAATAAAAAGAAAAAGAAAAACTATGACGCGATCAGAAATTATAGAAGCTCTCAAACAAGAATTTAGTCATCTTCCAGGAACATATATTGAAAAATCGGTTTATGAAGTTTTTTCCTGTATAGCGGAGACATTGGCCTCTGGAGGCAGAGCTGAATTTCGTGGTTTTGGCGCTTTTGGAGTAAAAAAACGTGCACCTCGTGTAGGACGCAATCCACGTACTGGTAAGCAAGTAAAAGTAGATGCGAAAATGTTTCCTTCCTTTAAATGTAGTCGCAATCTTATTAATCGTTTGAATAAATGGTAGTAGAAGTTTTCTTGGTAGAGAATGATATTTATCATTGTATGTTTCCTAAAGGAAAAAATCTATTTGCTAGAAGGTGTTCTAAATTTTAAAGATAAATTCTTTTGGGAGCAGGCAGGGCTGTATAGAAGAGCTGTTTTATAGTCGTCAGGATATGGATAATATGCTACGATTTTGTATAGAAATAAGAAAAATATACGGCTATGCTAAAAAAAATAATAAAATACTTGCTTTATACAATACTAACTCTTGTTAGTTTATGGATTGTTGTTGTTGCAGGCCTATATTTTTATCTTAATTCGGATGTAGGTCAGAAGGCTTTTATAGCATATACGCAAAAATCTTTAAAAAATTCTGATCTGGATGTAAATATTGGTAAAATTACAGGAAAAATACCTTTCGATTTTTCTATTCAGGAGATAGAGGTAAAGCATGATAAATTCCTTATGGCAAAAATCTCAGGCTTTTCTATAAAATGGCACTGGAAATCTTTATTTTATGGTTCTATTCATATAAGCGATTTTTCGGCTAAAAAAATAGAGATATATATACCAAAAGAAAAAAAACAGATATTAGGCGTAAAAGCTAAGCATAATAAAAAATATGATGATAATCACAAAAATATAAATTGGCTAAAATCAATGTTACCACCAGTTTCTCTTAGTGTGGAAGGGGTCTTTATAGACAAACTGATTGTTTATGATAAAGCGATAATGGTAGCTATGTCTAAGGCAAAAGGCTTTTTTCATCTTAGCCGTTTTGGTGATTTAAAAACTCAATTAGAAGGCTATATAACAAAACCTGAACTTGTTGTTTTCCAAATGAAGGTTAAGGGTCCCCTTTTGCAAAAGCGTATAGAGGCAGATATTCAGATAAAAAAGAGCAATTATGCAATAGGTAAAATAAAAATGATCCTTCAACAAAGAAATAAAGGATCATTTAATATAGCAGGAAATGTGGATGCACAATTAAATAAAAAGTTGTTAGGTCCAGCTTCAGGTTTGGTGGGTCCATTAAAGATAGGTTTTAACCTTCTATATAAAAAAGAAATGATTGAGTGGAAGATAGAAGGAGGTGATGGAAAACTTATACAGCTGGACGCTCAAGGAATTTATAGAGAGAAAGAAGATGCTTGGAAAGCAACGTGGAATCTTATAAAAAATGAAGTTAAAAACTTATCAAGTAAAGTTATTGGAAATATGGGGGGTAGAGTTATAAATAAAAGTATTAAAAAATTAAAAAATAAAATTAATAGAGAAATAAAAAAAGCCTTGCCTGGTGTAGGGGATCTTAATCTAGAAGGGGCTATTGAAGGAATTACAGGAAAATTAAAGGGTTTGTTTAGCTTTAGGTTAAATTCATATAGTTTCTCTAAGATGATTGTAAATATTGATAGAGGTTGATGAATCTAGTTAGTAAGCTAGCTCCTGTGAAGAATGATAGAAAGTATCCATGAAGACTTAGGATGTAAGGTTTATGTTTTCAAATTTCCTATCCAGCTTTAAATTTTAGGAGATTTATAAATTCAACTGCTAGAACTCTTCCAACTGCATAAATGAGACCGATATATAAGGAGTTAAAAAGGGTATTTCTAAGTAAAAAAGGGGTGTTAAACTCAGTATTATAAAAATAAAAAGAGGAAAACTCTCATGAGTTTTTTAATGCTGGAAGCGGAACGTTGGTTTGAAAAAAGTTCTTTAAACATAGTGGAAGAATTAGTGGACTGGAAAGAAGTCCGCCGAATAGTAGGTAAACTAGATAGAAGTAGTTATGGTCTAAGGGATATGCAGTATCAGTCCTTGTAAAGAAACTACTTTTGCAAGCTTGGCAGCATTAACAGTCTCTATGTTAGGCTAAAGGAGATAAATCTACTGTCGTAAGAGCACCACAACTATCGAGAAAAGCATAACCAACAGCCGTTAGGTTATGTCGTGTTTTTGAAAAAGTTAGATGAGAAACATTTTCTGGAAGTTGAATGGCTTCCATCCTAAGTGTTTTCTCTGAGTTGTCAGAAAAATAAGCATTAAACACGGCCCTGTTGCTAAAAATAAAATTGGATAAAAAGTTGTTGTTATTCTGTCTTGTTTAACTGGTATAAATACCAGTAGACTTGCCCTTTAGATAACCTAATGGACTGTTGGTTAGAGATTATCTATGGATATGGAGTTACATCGGTAGATCCTCCGGGTTAATAAAGGACCTTATAATAAATAGAAAATCTGTTCCTATAGGGCTTGATTATTTTCCTTAAAGCTCCTAAATTGTGGTATGGAAATGAGGAAGATTACAGGTACGTTTATATTAAGAATATTATGGATAAAAGAGAATACCTGGTACTAAGAAGACTATTTTCAAATCTGTAAGAAAGTTTTTAATGCATAAACATAGGTAATAAAATGTTTAAAAAACTCGCTTTGGCTGCATTTATTATGATTTTTATTTCTCCTCTTACTTATTCTATGTATCAGGAAGAACAGGCCACATCGAGTGGAAAAATCAACGGTAGAGCTGTGCGACCTTTATGCGTTCCTTTTTCTACAAAACCTTTACATTTTTATGAATATCAGAACACAGGTACTGTGCAACCTTCATACTCGACTCTTCATGAAACTTTTTTACAGTTTTCTGAGTCGCAAGCCCAATATGTATATGAGAACCTATTGGGGCAGCTGGCGAGAGAAAAGAAGGCAGATTCATTGGTTATTATGTTTACAAAAAAGGATGGTTTGGAGATTCATTCTACTGAATCTTGGGGTATTTTAATACATCCTAGAGGTGAGGGAGCAATAAGAAAAGACCGTCAACTAGTTTTGGGAGCCTTCTTAAGGGCGTTTGATGCTGAAGGACTTGATCCTATTATCTATCCTGGAGATCTTTTAGCAAGGGGTTTTACTAATAAGCAAGAGGGCAAGGATCTCTTGGAAGTGTATACTGCATCGCAAGCTGAAGATATATTATCCCAGAAAAGAGGAAGGATGCCTCAAATACTTACGATTGCTCAACCTATTGACGAAGATGTAGAAGGCTTTGCCAAACTAGTTTGTGTGCTTCCAGGTGTTGAGTCCTTCTATGTTACCTTTAATATTAAACATGAGGGTGAGGTTGTTGCCACGTTTCGTGACATAGTACAATCGCTAAAATCTTTATATGCAAAGGCTATAGAAAGAGGAGCAGATACTGCTATTCTAGGACAGGGTACTTTTGCAGCTCATGGTATAACTCAAAAGGGAGAAGAGAAGAACAATTTAGCTAGGAAACTTGCTGAATGTATTACTCATAAATTCAAATGCTTCTTGAGTAGTACACTTGAGTTACTTCTGGAATAGAAGATTGTGGAGCACATTCAAAGTTTTGTTTTTGCAACAGGGCCGAAATATTTGAGAGAAGAGGGCAGGGTGTTTTCAAAAAATATATTATGATGAACTGTTCTTCTTATAAATTTTCATATGAATGTCAGAAGGTAGTGGTGCAAAGTGAAAGAGTCTATGATAGATATGTTTTTTTATCTTTAAGAGCCGTGTCTTGAATGAATAAACTATACTACTTAATAGCGTCATTTCCATCACCTGGTATTCTACAGGGCTTTTATTAACCCATGAGGATCTATCGGTGTATCTCCGATATAGCCATAGAGGAAATAATCATCAGTAGCTGTTATGTTAACTAAAGGGGATAAATCTAATGCCCTAAGACCGGTA
>JAJRRM010000117.1 GCA_024279475.1 Alphaproteobacteria bacterium
CGGTCCCTATCATGGTACATAGATGCCTATTAGCTACTTCAGACTTAGGAAGCATACCTCCTAAAGTTGTTGCGGCTATCTCGCAAGAATTAATGTTTGATTGATTAATCTTTTGAGCTAAATCATTCAGCTCCGTTACAATGTTTTTAATTTGAGGAGAGAATGTCTCTAAAGCAAGGAGCATGGCATAACTTGCTGCATTAGACCCCACAGTACGAAGAGCCCTAACAAGTTCTTGAGCACTAATGAAAGACATAGCTCCCAAATGCATATCAATTCCTCCACACCCTGCTCTATAACCAGGCGTTTTAATAGAAGCTAAGTTGGCATTGTGAACTGTATTTCGTACAAAGAGATTTCCGCCTGTGTAAAAAACCTGCTGATTGATCCTTATATGCGCCCCCACTGCTTATATTGGCAGAACCTCCCATATGCCTTAAAGAAATGCATCATATCATCGCTAACGCCCGCATATGAGGTAGCTGTTATCTTTATAATAATAATGGCTGAAAATAAGAATCTAAAGGCTATGTATTTATTAGATTCATAAACTTTTAAAATGGTTTCCTTTAACATTACATTTCTCCATTTTTCATAAGGACATCCAGGCGTTTTTCAATCTGATCAAACGCTGTCATCCCTGCACTTAAAAGAATCGTCTTTCCTGTTTTTGGACAGACAGCTATGAGCGTTGGCAAAGACTTAATATTTAGGGTTTTTGCAATACCATTATCCCTCTGTGCATTGGGGTATTCTTTTATGGCTCCTCCATCTAGGCTTATAGCCAGAACTTTCCAGCCATATTTCTTGGAGAACTGCTGAACAATAGGTGCAAACCCATGACAATAAGAACAAGATCCGGCAAAGAAGAAAAACAAACCATAGGACTCTGATAGAGCTTTTATTCTCTCCTCTCGTTCTTTTTTTTCTTTATCAATAGCTATATGTCGCGCTGCCTGCATCGTTGGATACTTTACTGTGTAATCAAGTTCTTCAGGATTTGTATATAAAACTTCAAGCCATTTTTTTGAGAATAACTCTGATCTATCCATTACCTGTTTTTGTGCTTGCATATAATTATAGATGGTTTTATGTGTCGGATTAACCAGAGCTACAGCTTTCTTATCTTCTAGCTCTTGTTTAATTTTTTCTATGTAACTCTTTGCTCTCTCAGTAGGGGATTTAGACTCTCCCTCTTCTTTCAATCTAGGGTCTTCATACCAAAACCAGCCTCTAGCTTTATCCTCATAAAAAGCAGTTTTGCTCTCTACAGAAGTTGAAAGAAAACTCATTAAAATAAGAAATGTATATTTCATATGCTCTGTCCTCCTTCTTTAAAAGGCGCAGTCATACTTTGAATACGCGTCCCGAGTCTTTGTTGCAATGTAGAAGGATCTACAGCTTTTACGCGATTTGAAATGTCCTTTAATATCTCTGAGAGATCTAGCTTGTCAAAATCTATATGAGCGAGTTCTGCTACACTAAAGCCTCTACAATTTGGTCTTTCTGGACTTCCCCATCCTATGCCCAATTGAGACCTCCCTTGCCGATGAACAAGACGGGATAATCTACTTGGGAAACAACAATACGATTTCTTCTTTTTAATGCAGCCAATAAGGGGGAGCTTTTCTGCGCAATAGGTACCAATCTCTACGCATAATTCTCTCTCTCTTTTTTGTGCAAGAGCTTTTTCTTCTCCCTTACACCCAGCCAGGTTCATGCTCACACCCCACCCTTTTTGTTTAAAGCAGCAGTTCTTAAAGTTCCCAAAAGCGATGACACACTTATCTGTTTCCCCTTTAAAGATGCTTGGTAAACTATTGGTTTGCTCTGCCCTTATATCATCTTGAACTTCTTTTAAGATTTGAAGTTTTGCAACAGCATCTGCTATTCCGTTGTTGGAGGCGTAAGGTGAAATCTCATTCTTAACCAGATGGATATCACTTTGAAGTTTTTGCACGACATTCTTTTTTTTGGAAGGACATTTGTAAGTTTGCTGCCAAAGAACACAGGTATTTCCTTGCTTGTTTTTACACGTTGATCCAACCTGGTAACAGCCTCTTCCTTGAAGCGGTTTACATGTAGAGGGCCTTCCACACTCAAACGTTAACCGTCGTCTATTCCAATCGGGTGACGCTCCTGGAGGACTTTCTAAAGCAGCTGTAGCTACAAGTCTGCACTGCCCTTTTTGAACTTTTTCATGTAAATGTTTACATCCATTTCCAGCGCCTATTTTAATACGGCTTACAGGCTTTGGGGCGTACGTAACTTCTATATCAACCTGAAGATTAACCCATGCTTTTGAGTTGAATTCAAGAACATAGCCTTTTAAATAAATATTCTGAGCTAAAAGCGCAGCCCACCTAGGAACTCTGGCTCTCTTCCCAGAAAAATTAACAATTCTCATGCTTTTAACAAGAGGCGCTATTTCTTTTGCCAGGGGTTTGGGAAGAGTTATGTGAGCCGCCCAATTTCCACCAGGAGTAACGTGGTAGGGATCAAGTTTTTTTCCAGAAAGGAGATCTGTTCTAAAAAGTCCTCCGTGAGATCCGTATATAGAAGCTTGGATAGCTGTTTTTTGATCAGCCGGTTGATAAGTTTCTATAATAGGCTCTTCTATACAAATCGTTTTTTCAAGTCCCCTGCCCTCTTCACAAACAATTTCTTCTTCTTCTAAAATATCTTCTGATACAAATACTCTTGCTTTTAGGAAAGCTTCTGGATCTTGGATAGCCCCCTGTGCACCTTTAACAAAAGGATCTTCATGTCCTATCGTAAAGTAAGGTCTGTCTTTGGTTGTCTCATTCATAAATTGAATAGCCGTATCAGACGATCCTAGTTTAGCTTGAACAGAACCCTCTAGGTTAGAACTTCCAGATAAAGAGGCTTCTGTAGGAGATCTCTCACAAATCCCTGCAAGATTTTTTAAGTCTGTTGATTGTATGCTTGAGATATGATTTGAATACGCTTTCTTAAAGCTTGCTATATTTTCACCAAAGCTTACAGTAGGTAAAATTATAATAAGGCAGAGGGAATAATATGACCATTTACCATATAGATCCAGAGATAGACAAAACTTTAAAAACGCTCTCAAAGATAACCAACAAATCAACATCTTGGCTTTTAAGAGAAGCTTTAGAGGACTACGTAAAAAAGCATAGAAAGAAAATAGAATCATCTTTTTCTACTCCTTAATTTAAGAAGGAGTTCTTGTGCTTTAACACTCTCTTTAGAGATTTTCTCAAGAGCAAAATCCAAACTAACATTTCCTGAAAGCTTATCGTGTTTAACGACTAATCCTTGCACAAAGGACTTTTCTAAAACCACAAACGTGGGCACTTGTACTATATTAAAAGCTTTAAAAAGCGTTGGATCTATCCAAAGACCTGCTTTAAACTCTCTCATATAGACAGCAGTCTCTTTAAAAGAGTTATTTATAAGGCCTCTCATTACCAAAACACCCCCCTACTTTCTCTACTTGATGTAAAAGATGCTCTATAGAAGATTTAGGCATAGAGGTGCTTACAAATACCAGCAGTGTTGGGGCTGTTATTTTATTACTAGGAAGAGTTCCCCCACATGTTTTTTTTCCTTCAATGAATCCCCTCATCTCTTCAACTGAAATAGAGTTAGATGTGGAAGTATTTCCTTGAGAAAAAGAAAAAGGAGCATGTAATACGCACAAAATAAAAAAACATTTACTTATAATGGAGGACATTTTAAATGATTTATATTCATCTAAATGAAAAAATGGAAAAAAGATTAAATACACTTTCTCGAAAAACAAATAGACCTTACATTTTTCACATAAAAAAAGCCATTGACGACTACTTGAATGAAAAATGCGAAATAGAAGAAGTTTTAGAGACAAAAAAACTCAAAGCTTTCTGTGCTGTCGCTAAACATGGATCTTACAAAAAATCTGCTAATTCTATTTTTGAAAATTATGGAACAGTTAGAAAGTGGTTAATTAGCCTTGAAAAAGAGCTTCAAATACATCTTTTTAATATAAAAGATAAGAAGTTTATATTAACTGAAGCAGGAGAAAATTTTATTCCATATGCTAAAAGTATAGTTGAATCTGCAGAAACTGGTATTGCTTGTTTTCAAGATTCTTCTCAAGAAATGAAAGGAGATTTTACGATTGCAACAACCAATGCTATTGCCGATCTTTGGATCATCGATTCTCTTAAAGAATTCATTCTTAAGTACCCTCAATTAAAAATACAAATTAAATCTTTTGATGAGAATTTAAGCCTTGAACATAGAGAAGCAGATGTCTCTATAGTTAATAGGGAGATTAAACAAGATAATATTTTACAAGAACCTCTTTTAGATTTCTCTGTGGGCCTTTACGCTAGTGAATCTTATGTGGAAAAGTACGGTCTCCCTAAAAATATAGAAGACCTTAAAAATCATAAAATTATAAGCTATGGAAAAAATATTCCTCACCCTTATGAGAGCATAAACTGGCATTTAGATTACCTTCCTAGTAATTTTATACCCCCTATTTCTATAAATTCTATACCAGCTATACACAACCTAATAGAAAAAGGAATAGGTATAGGACCTATATATAATATTGAAACTAAATATAGAAAAAATAAACTCTTTGAAGTTCTTCCAAATGAATGTAAAGGTCCAAAAGTAACTATTTATCTTAGCTATCTAAAATCTAGAAAAAATTCTATTAAAATAAAAAACTCATTGAATTTTCTAAGAAGAAAATGGGCTATCTCTGATAAAATTAATTAGTATTCTTAAAAAAACATACTGCTGTTTTTCTTTGACCTTTAACAACAGGTTTAACTTCATGAGGAATAGTAGACCTAGTAACTAGGATGCTTCTTGAAGGCTCCTTATGAGATTCCATTCCTTTGGGACCATATACAAGAAATTCTCCCCCCTCATATTGGTCATTAACGACAAAGGAAACACTATATTCATAGTCTTTACAGCTCTCGCTATCTATATGCTTTGAAACAAAATCACCTTTATTAAATAAATGCATCTGACATCTATCTAATTCATGTTCTAAAGGGATATTAAGCTTGTTTTTAAAAAAGGACCTCACCTTATCTGAATTAAGGATGGAATACGCTTCTTCAGAATGTATTTTTCTATCAGAAGGTTTCTTTACTCTAAAAAATTTCAAAGATGCTTTTTCTTCTGTATCCCCGTACTTAGCTTGCTCATACTCTAGAGAATCATACATATTCTCTAGATCTGACCACTCTTTAAGTGAAAGAGGAGAATCTTGTTGATTGATGACAACTGTACCTTTTTTTTCTAGAGTACTCTTATAGTCCATTTATAACCCCCAATATTTACTTACTACATATCTTAAAAAGAAAAATAATGCAATGTATTTATTTAACTGTGTGTTTGAATAAATAAATTCTTTATTTGAAATATCTCATTTTTTCTATTTAAATACTTCTTATTTCATTAGGTATATTTTCTTTTTTACTTGAAAAAATAAGGATTTTTAGGGAAAAGTTCTATTCCACAGACTCATTTATTCCTGACATCCCTTCTTTAAGCCCTAGCTGTCGCCTCCAACATCCTTTCGGGTAGGGCTAAAAATATGTCAAATCTAGAGAACAGTCTTTATCTTCAAAAAATTAAGAACAGATTGTTGAAAAGACCTTTCCGGAACAAACTGTACATCCAAACATAACTAGTTAACAGATAATAGTAACATATCAATACTCTCATCAATTGGTTGATCTAGCGTTTTTACCCCTTTAAAAAACATCTCCACTGGCTTAGTTTTTTCTAAAAATAATAACTTTTCTGTAGATACTTTTGGATTTGATAAATCAATACTAACTTCATAAATATGCTAAAATAATGAATAATATTCTATGTCCTCAATACTGCTGATATATAGTGCTACCCATTATGGAAGGACTAATTTCGTATAACACCTATTTTTCCTTGTTGTATAAGAGCCTTTCTAATACCTTCATAGTCAAGAAATTTGTTATGATTTTTTAATAATCCTTTTAGCTGTAGTGTAGAAATGGCTTTACTATTCAATCGATCAGCAATAGCTACAACAACTTTCTGTGATTGGTACATATCATTTAAATTCTCTAGAAACCAAAATGTCGATAGAGGTGTTTCCACCTTCCTAGATCATCAAGATAATAGAGACCCCTATACAAAAAACTCTTCATGTCTGTACTTTCCTGGCACACAATGCCTACAAAACTCTCCTTTTTGACTCTCCCTATAATTTTAAACAGCCTGTGAACTTTAAGCACGTAGTGAACTTATAGAAAACAGCTCTTTAAAACAAATATAATAAACTCATTAAAGAAAAAGAATGCTATAATATAGATAACTATTGCTTTATTTTTTGAAAATTGAAATAAAGCAATAGTTATCTATACTGTATGATAGTTTTACCGATTGGGGTAAATATTTACTAATTGGAGAGAATATATGAAGAATAAAATATTGATTATAAGTCTATTTTTCTTATTATCCGGGTGCGCGAGTCTTGACGACGTTACAAATCCTGCTCTAAAAAATAAAATGCTAGCTTGTTCGGCTTTCTTTGGAGAAGAAAGCAAGATAAAACTTAACGGGGAAGTAGAAAAAAGCCTAAAAAGTGGAAAGTTAAAAGCCGATTTTCAAGACAATGTAGACAATATTTTTCAGAGCCTAAAAAAAATCCCTAGCAAAGATAGAGCGAGAATTTATGAAGACTACATAAAATGCATTGAAAATACACAAGTTACAATTGAAAGTCAGCCCGAGAATAATAAAAAGAAATAAATTAAAAAGAGGACTTTGATTTTCCTGTCCAAAAACTCGTCTCATCAGATTATCCTATTTTTTGCAACAGAGCCATTTTTTTACTAATCTCATTACTTTATTAGAAACATCAAAACAATATTTACGTTCTAAAGATTTAAATTTTGTAGGTTGGCTAAAACTATTGAATGCATTCTTATCAAGTATTTTCATTCGGGACATTTCAATAATAAGATTATACTCCTGGTTATGGAAAATGCTATTTTTTGCCACAATCACTAAACGTTTATCTTCTTCATCTTATAGTGTGCCCTTTACGATCCTATTGCAACAAACTTACTCTTGTATAAAGATACTAATTGTTTTCTAATATTATTAGTTAATTATTTTTTTATAAACATGGGATCTATAATGAAAAAGTATCTAGTAAGTTTTTTTCTTGTTTTCTTTTTAACAAGTGTCGTTAATCCTAATGAAGTTTTTTCGACGCGAGTACGTTTTGAAAAATATCTTGATGAGATAAACAGCATATCTAGAAGAGAAATATCAGATGCGCAGAGAAAAAAATTGATGGAATTCTATGATAGCAAAACAAAGCATAAAAGAAGAAAAGCACACTTGGAGTCAGCACATAGAAAATTTAAGGCTCTTAAGGAAGTTCTTAGGAAAGAATGGAGAGAAAAAACAGGAGTAAAATGGCCAACATACAATCCTTCAGGGTGTAGTAAAGAAAGAAGAGGAATTTGCAAAAAACAAGGTTGGTTCTATCACATGCATCATATTTTTCCACAATCTCATCATGGACCTCATGAATGGTGGAATATTTATCCCTTAACTGAGGATCAACATAATAAGGTTCATGGATCTGGCTCTATAGCAACGGGGCTTTTTCCTGCTTCTGTTGGTAAGAGGATAGGCGGTTATTGAAAAAAATATACACCCTTAAAGCAATAGAGACTCCTCGCCTAATAATAAGACTTGTAAAGCTTGGTGATGAAGTACCTTTAAATAAGGCTATAAACAATTCTCTTGAATCTTTACAAAGATGGCAACCCTTGGCAAAGGACCCTAGTTTAGAAGCTACTAGAAGCTATATAATAAAAGGCGTTTCTTCTATAACTTCAAAAACTATTAATGATTTGCCTATGGTTATCATACATAAAAAAGATCAAAAAATCATTGGTGCTAGTGAGTATAATGATCGCAGTAATCCTAATGAGGAAGTCTATGAAATTGGCTATTGGTGTGATGTTAACTACCAAGGAAAAGGATATGTAACAGAATATGTTAATGCCTTAACTCGATATGCTTTTGAGGAATTAAAGGCACAAAAGATAGTAATTCGAATGGAAACAGGAAATATAAAAAGTATTGCTGTGGCTAAACGTTTAAAATTTAAAAATCAGGGCACGAATCCAAGTGTTTCAAGAAAAGGTGCTGAAGATTATTTATTTACACGCTCTACACTAAAAAACTTGCCTCCTCTGGAAATATCTTGGGATACGTAATAAGTATCCATAAAAGTTTCCTTCCTCAAAGCTATTAAGAGTTGTTGTATCTATTTGAACCCCCTGCCCTGCTTTAAATGACCTTGTGACAAATTAACATATTATCCCGGTGATTATAACTTCAAATCATTTGACTCTTAAATATATTATTTTCATCATTATTCAACCACTGAGAAATTAATTTAGATAAGAGTTCGGCCTAAAATAAATAGTCTCTATCATCTCACGATAGCTATCATTCAATCTATGATACCTCCAAACAGCATAGCTAATAACTGAGACTGGAAAACGAGGACCTTTGGGTGCTTGGATAAAAACATTTATAAATCCTCTACAATTGCAACCTATAAAACCCTAACATACCCAAATATAAACGCTACACACTACTTTACTTGACGGTGCCCTGTTTTCACCTGAGCTGTCTCCAAAATACATAAAAACACCCTATATTTCTTAAATAAATAGTAATATATATATATAGAATCCTGTCCAAAAATCCAATTTCTTATCTTTTTTTATATTTTAGAGGTATTACTCATTGATCGACATTTCTTCCATAGAAAACTCTTTTTGGTCTTCTTCTGGCAGATTATAATCCTGTTCTAAAAGTTCAGAGAAAGGTTTCACTAGTTTATTATCTAGATTGTTTAACCAAAGCATCATTCTTTGTAATTCTCTAGCTAGTTCGGTTTGTGCAGCTCCAGCGCTATGAGGCTGAATACGAGACATTAAGTTACTTATCATTTTTTGTACATGTGGTTCTTGTCTCCCAAAAAACAAAAGGAGCTCACTTACAACAGCCGTGAAAATAAGTGGATATTGGTCTGCGAATGAAAGACTAGGAGACCAGGGGCTTAACGAGCTTCCCATGCCTGCTAAATCCGCCAGCCACATAGGAGCTGAAGCAGCAAGAGAAACTCCTAACCACAAAGCAGACACAGGTGCACGAACCTTATGCCAGCCAATTTCTGTTATAGATGGAATTCCTTTTTCTCCACGATGAGATCTGTAATTCATAAACTTTCCAAGTATAAGAGCGGTTGTTCTTCCTGTTTTAAGTGCCACATAAGGTCCATAAAGCATCACAAGAGGAAAAGCCGATACATAGGCTATATATTCTTCAACAGCAACGGATGTAGAGTTTTCTCCAATATCTGAATAGTTCCCAAATTGAGACAAAATTGCAAACTCCCAACCACGGAACATAGGATAAAAAGCCGGTAATCCTATAATGAGAGTGGATATTCCCTGCGTTGCCTTATGCCAAACTGGATGACTACCAAACACTGCTTGCCAAAAATCTTTACATCCATTTGGTTTATTATTTTCCTCAAAATACTCTTCACAGTTTTTATGTTCTTCTGTAGCAAAGTAAAAAAAGTTTTTAGCTAAAGATAATTTTAATCCAAAATCCTCCTCTTTTTTATCAGTCTTATCTGTTTTTATGGAGCCGTTTAAAGAAAGGTCTCCTCTAAGTTTTTTAACTCTATCATATAAGTTAAGAGCTGCTCTCTCATCTTCTACTACCTTAGTAAAACTATTTCTTAAAAGACTAAAAAGATCCTCTTTTTTTCTTTGTACATCGTTTTTTCTTTTCTTACATAATCTAAAACGCTTTGTCTCTCTATCAAATGCACTATACGCTGATATAAAGTGAGTTAGAGCATATGGGACACCTAAAAAAACAAGAAAAAAGCTTGTAAATGAAGATAGATCTCCTGCTGTATTAATTGCTGTATAATTTAATATAGCAAATAGAACAAGTGGTGAAGATAGCACAAACCTAGCAAACCTCTGCATACACCTTTTAACATTAGAGGTCTTTTCAGATTCATCCTCATGGTCCTTCTCATACTTAAGTTTATAACGAGATTTTGCTATTAAAGCCTCTAGAGCAGTTCTTGCTGTTATAAAAACAGCTGGTGTAGATGCCATAGCTACTAAAATACCTAAAAATACTGGTCCTGGGGCAGGAGTTTGACTTCCAACTGCATAGTCCTCTTCAGAACTATTAAATAGTGCATATGCGCCAGGATTAAATGCCCCCATTTCCAAATTTGCTAAACCAGTCAAAATAATTATAACGACAATGCCAGCGATAAAAAAACCTCGTTCTATTGGTCTAAGAACTTCTCTTTTACTTCTAATATTAAGTGTGTTTAATAATTCTTCCTTTGCCTTTAAGTCTGCACTTTTTTCATACTGTATTTTTAGGTCGGCATCTTCTAGTTCTAAAATATCTGCATATGTAGAAGCTTTAATAACAGATCTTCTACTAACATCCTCCTCTTCCTGAGCAATAGGATGCTTTACTGAAAAAGCAGGAGAAACAGAATTCAGAAAAACGAGGGTAAATATTATAATAGAGGCTATTGTATAATTAAGAAATTTCATCAGACACTCAATAATACAAAAATGAAAATCGTAGAAAATATGGCGGTTTCATAGTATCTAATAGATGTTTTTTCCAAAAGTTATCATAAACAGTACATAAATATCTCATAAACTTCCCCCTATATAATTTTCAGTTAAAAATGAAACGACATTAAGAATCTTATAACTTCAACCTAAACTACTCTTCTATAATCTAGGCTTGCTAGGAACAAGTGGATCAATATGAAAATCTATAGATCCCTGTAAAATCTTTTTTTTCTTAATTTTATTAAAAAAGGACTGATTAGCTTTATTGTTAAGAGGAATTATAGTAGCCGTTAACATTTCCTGCTTATCATCAAAATGAAGTTCTTTTATTTCAAAATCTATATACTTATCTGGATAACTTGGTAAAGCAATATCACCATTTAAATGTTTACTATTAATTGCGTTAACTATATTTTTTAGCTCATCTGTTAGAATTTTAACGTTGCCTTTCTTGGATAGACTATATTTATTAAAAATACCTTTTATTACAAGTTTATACTCATTATAACCAATCTTAGTAAGAGTAGCTCCTTCTTTAGATAAAAAGATGAAATCTGCACCTTCTCCTATACTTAAAAACCTAAGGTTATAATAGTTATAATTATTTTTAAAATCTACGTTACAGACCCCAGTGTTTATATGGTACTTAATTAAAAGAGTTGAAGAACTTAGAGCTTGAATTTTTTCTATATAGGCAAAAACAACTTCATTTTTTTCAGGATTTGAAAGAACTGCCTCTAAAGGAAGTGTGTGTTTTGTGATAGAATTCAAAGGAGCTATTTTTTCAACTCTGAAAGGCGCTTTTGAATACTCATTTACGTAAGGGGTCTTTAATTTAAATTTCATAGTGTATAGAGTTTTTATATCCTCCACTTCTTCTGTCATACTATCTATTTTTCCTGATAGTAAATACACTACTTCTCCTTTATTATAGAAAGAAGAAGCCTCCTTATCTTTCATGTTTTGAACACACCCTCCTGTTAAAAAAAATATTAAAGGTAATAGAAAAGCTCTTCCATTATGATATATGGACAATTTTTTCATAGTTTCAAGCTCCTTTTCTATCGATTGTAAAATTTAGCATACACCCTACTAAAAATATTATATATTAGTTATGATAAAAAGCATAGAGGTTGTACCAGGTCACTACACACTGTTGTTAGTTACAAAGTTTAAGTCCGTATGATAGGATGTCTCCTTCAAAGAATTTTTATACAGGTCTGTTTAAATTATGAAAAATATTTCCACATCAACACCTTCCCATAAAGCAAATATGAACATCAAACTAAATGTCCATATTAAGCCAAAAACTTTAAGTGATAAAATTGCCTATAGCTTTGTTAAAACACTTAGGTTTATTGCTGACTTATTTTTTTCTAAGCGTTATGGGCATAGAGCTATTGTCCTGGAAACTATTGCAGCTGTTCCTGGCATGATTGGTGGATTATGGCAACATTTACATTCTTTAAGAAAGATGAAAGATGATCAAGGATGGATAAAAACGTTGCTTGATGAAGCAGAAAATGAGCGCATGCATCTTATGACTTTTATTGAAATATACAAACCCCTATTTATTGAAAGATTAATAATTATGGTAGCACAAGCTCTGTTTTTTATTTTTTACTTTTTTCTCTATCTCTTTTCATCACGAACAGCACATCGTGTTGTAGGTTATTTTGAAGAAGAAGCTATTATAAGTTATACACAGTATTTAGAAGAAATTGATAAAGGAAACCATAAAAATGTTCCTGCTCCAAAGATAGCAATTGAATACTGGGGACTTGAAAAAAATGCTACATTACGTGATGTTATTATTGTAATTAGAGCTGATGAAGTAAACCATAGAGACGTGAATCATAAATTTGTTGAAGACATTGATAAAAACAAAAAGATCTAAGGTCTATGGAGATCTATATCTATTAATTCTAGAGGCCCTGTTGCAAAAAATATATTTTATATCTTCTCATAGTAAATACTTTTCATTTTAGAATAAAAAACAAGATACCCCTAAAAATATTTTTATACTTATGAACTATTTTTATCAACTTAAATTTGTTCGTTTTTTGCAACAGGGCCTCTAGACATACATTTCATTTTCTTTAGAAAAGAATTCTTTATTATATCCCTCAAATATACAGCGTTGTACAATATATGCTTTGTCATATTCCGTTTTAATGTCCTGATATTTTATAGGAAAAGGAATATCTATCTCTAGAGTTCCTTTTTGTTCTAGACGTTTCTCAAGACGTTTTTTTTGACCTGATATCCATAAAACACGGTTTTCATAAGAAGTAGAGGGTTTTATTTTATTTTTTTTCATTCTATATAACGCTGTAGCATGCATATATAGCTCTTTTAAAGCATTTTGCTCCGCCTCTTTCTCGGTAGATTTAGTAGCACTAGCACAAACGAGACCATCCTTTGTTTCAGCATATAAAATAACCATAGAAACCTGTTTGTTTTCTAAGTTTGGAGAAATTCTATACAATTTTTGGATTTTTATATCTTTCTGAAAGTCTTCAAAAAATATTCTGTTTTCTTTGCTTACTATATTTGAAAATTTATATGCTATTTTTAAATTATAGAACCATTCAGGCCAAGAATATCGTTCTAACATTTCAAGGAAAGCATTTTTCATTGCTTTTTTTTTAGCTAATTTTTTGAGAAAAAAGTAGGGGTATGCTGCAAAGCCAGTACTCGACTGCACCTTTGCTTCCTTAAGAGCTTTTCTTTCAACAAATTCAGACTGGGCTTTTAATAAAGACTCTTCCCATGTATCTCCCGCACCACAAGAAAAGCTCGTAAATACAGATCCTTTAACAGGAGAATTATCGCTTAACGTGCAAAAATAAACATCCCCCATCTTCATTTTTTGTATAAAAAACTTAGGAAAATACAAAGAAGTATACCGGCTTAATAGGGATTTAAGCATAAAAGCCTCTGCATCTTAATCCATGCTAAAATATACAATCTACCCGCAAAAATATGCCTGGAGGAAAACTGCTCAACTTAAACTTTAAGCTAGATAGCTTACCTCTCCACCCACTACCACATAGCTCTTTGCAGAACATCAGGTACCAGAGTCGCAAAAACCACCAATAAAAAATCTTTCTCTTAATTTTTTATAGAACTTGAATTTACAACATAGCACAATATTATAAAGTAACCTTAAGTTAACAAACAAGATTAATCAGATTGAGCATCTTGAGTGCCATTACAAGCTGGTTTTAAACTGCTTCTCCGCTCATCATTAAGATCTTCATCTACATAGACCTTCGCAGAGGCATTAAAAGTTGAGGTTGCAAAAAGAGCTACCAATAAAAAAAGAAGTTTCTTCATAATTTTTCTCCAATATTTACTTCACACTTACACTGTATTACTTTTTTCAAAAAAGCAAGAGCAAAATGTAATATTTATTTTTATGTATAGTTATATACTTTGTACTTTCATGGTTTTTAGAAGAATATAGATTAAATACTTTCAAATCTTCATTTAAAAAGGGTGTTTTTCTTCATAATTATTTATGTAAGCTAACCTTATATTTATCAACAATTTTCCAACGAAAGGGTGTGTTGAACTATCTGCTTTTTAAAGCCCTATTTTAAGAAATACCATCATTAGCGCCACAAGAAAAGCGCGTAAATACAGATCCTTAACGGGAGAAATCGATTAACGTGCAAAAATAACCCCCCCATCTTCATTTTTGTATAAAAAATTTAGGAAAAAACAAAGAAATATATCGGCTCCATAGGGATTTAAGCATAAAAGCCTTTGCATCTTAATCCATGCTAAAACGTACACTCCACCAGCAAAGTATGCATAGAGGGAAAACGCTTAATTTAACTTTGTCTATTCCTCTCTACAAGCGTAGCTTACTTCTCCACCCCGCCCATAGCTCTTTTCAAAGCAATCAGATACCAGAAGCCGCAAAAGAGCTGAGGCTTAAATTTAAGAACCAGCATGCTCTTTAGTAACCTACGTTAACAAATAAGATCAATCATCATCACTATCTTGAGTGCCATTACAAGCTGGTTTTAAACTGCTTCTCCGCTCATCATTAAGATCTTCATCTACATAGACCTTCGCAGAGGCATTAAAAGTTGAGGTTGCAAAAAGAGCTACCAATAAAAAAAGAATTTTCTTCATAATTTTTCTCCAATATTTACTTCACACCCACACTGTATTACTTTTTTCAAAAAGGCAAGAGCAAAATGTAATCTTTACTTTTATGTATATTTATATACTTTTTACTTTCATGGTTTTTAGAAGAATATAGATTAAATATTTCTAAAGCTTCCTTTAGACGTTGTTGTTTTTCTTTATAATTATTTGAGTGAGCTAAACTTATATTTATCAGTAGTTTTCCAACGAAAGGGTGTGTTGGACCATATGTCTTCTTAACTACCTTAAGGGCTTTCTCAAGAAGATTTAATCCTTTTTTTCCCTCTCCAATTGATCTGTAAACATTCCCCAGGTTCGCAGAAACTATAGCAGAGAAAATATGATTTGGACCATACATAGTATTAATAGGCTTTAATGCTCTTATAAGCAGACTAATACTTGTTTTTTTATCACCAATCATATAGTAAATAGATCCTATACGGCTTAAAAGAAAAGCGCTCCAAAGAGGCATTTTTTTTGTCGTTTTTTCAAAAGTGTTTAATGCTGTGCTTAGTAAAAGTTTAACTTCCTCAGTTTTTCCAAGTCTAGCATAAACTAGAGCAAGATTAGCTTGGGCAAAAGCAGTCCATATATGGTCCGGACCATTATATTTTGACCTACTGTGTATAGCCTCTAAAAAGGCTTCTACACTTTTATCAAATTTCCCCAACTCATAGTTAGCTAGTCCAGCATAAACTTTGTTTTCAGTTTTATCTATATGATCCGAAACTACGTGTTTTTCCAGTATAGCTAAAGCTTTATCTATTTTCTCTATACCAGCGTCTGTATTACCATTAATAACTTCAACCCATCCTAAGAAGCTTAATATAGGTCCGATTTTTTCATGTGTTTTTCCATAGTATTTTTCTGTAATTTCTAGAGCTTGAGAAAGGAGATCTCTTACTTTTTTAAAATCGCCTAAGAGAAAATGACTAATAGAAAGAAGGCGCAATAGCTTGCCTGTATGAAAATGGTTTTTACCCTGGGTCTTTTCATTAATGAAAATAGCTTTTTCTAAAACCTCTGTGCGTTTTTGATATTTTCCAAGTACATGATAAATATTACTCAACAGCTCAAGAATCTTAATATTTTTTACAGAATTTTTCCCATATTTATTTTCATAAATCAGTAATACATTTTTTAATATCTTCTCTGCTAAAAGTGGCTCTCCTAGCATATTATGAATAAAAGCTAAGTTATAGAGTGTTTTTGCTGTTTCAGGGTGATTTTCTCCATAATTCTTTTTCTTGATAGAAAGCGTCTTCAGCAAAACATCTTTACTTTTTTCTATAGCTCCTACAGCGTAATAGGCATCAGCACCTAGATTATACAATTCTATTTTTTCTTTAAAAGAAGGGAGTAATTCTATTTTTTGTAAGAAGTGTTCAATATTAGAAACAAAAGCACTAATAATATTTAATTCTGTAGGGGAAATTTTATGAAAAGAATTCTCTATATCTTTCATTTTTTTAGGATAAAGATTTTTTATAGTTTCTGTTAGTTCTTTAACATAATAAGGACGATTTTCTACCTTAATTTTATCTTTTATCCAATGGGAAACCAGTTGGTGAATAGTTAAACTATTTTCTTCTATGTTAATAAGTGAATACTGCCGTAAGACACCTATTAATTTATTGAACTCCACTTCTGTTTTGTTATCAACTTTTTTAAAAAGAACGTGAATTAACAAAGATTTTGGGATGTTTTTAGAATAACAAAATGAAATAAAATTAAGGAGCTCAATAATTTTTTTCCCATTCTTCTGTTTTTTAATAGCTTCTAAGCTAATATCCCATGTTACATATATAGGCTCATGTTTACTACCCAAAGGCATAACTTCGCTTGATAAAAGATTATATCTTTCTGTCGCATAAAGTTCTAAATATTTTGATAAAGGCACCATTGTTTCAGTGATATAAGCAGCAGCTTGCGATATAGCTAGAGGAATATAATTCAAGCTCTCTACAAGTTTAGCAGCTTCTTTTTTAAAATTTTTCTCATTTCTTACTTTTTTAGGAACATTGTCTGTTAAGAGCTTTATAGCTTCTGTTTTTGTCATAACACCTATTTCTATAGAATTAGGCACCTTATAATTTCTTGACGTAATAATTATGTGAACATTTTGAGGAATAAAATCTTCAAGCACTTCCATGTTAGGGGCATTATCATAGACTAGAAGAACGTTTCCTTGCTTTTCAATCCAATTCTTTACCTCATTAATTTTCAAATCTTCCGACATGCTTGTTGAAAAAAGGTTATGCTTTTCACCTAGTTTAATATAGCTCGCTTCTATTCAAGAAGGGGATTCAGCATTAAACCAAGCCTTAAAGTCATACGGCTGTTTACAATCATGAAAGCAATGCATGGCTAAAAATGTTTTTCCAACACCACCTAGCCCAAATATACCAACCATAGTATTTACGGGGTTCATGAATTTCTTCCATATAGCTTCTACGGATTCATTTCTTTTAATATATCTAGCTGGCATAAAAGGAGCATTCCAGGAAAGAGCCTTTTTACCACTGCTCTTATACAGAGGGTTTATAGATAGGGATTTATTTTTAACATTAGGAGTAAAAATCCAAAACAGCGTAAAAATAAGGAGAGAGGAAAACAATAAAATAGCAGCACTCCATACCAGTTTTTTTCTTCTGGTAAAATTCTTCTGATTAAATAAGGAGTTTTTCTCTATAGATGCTCCCTTACTTATTAAAGGCAAACTTTTTTGATCTACAGAAAGAGACTTAAACTCTTCAATAAATTTTTCTAAGGAAAAAGTTGGGAGGAGTTTTTTCAGAAGCTGAAAAAAAGAAAGGTAATAGTTTTCATTTTTTTCAAAGAAAACATACTCTTTAAAGGGACTATCTTCTTGCGGTTTTTTTAAAACAGTTAAGGCGAGAATAGTTTTGTTTATAGGGTTGGTAATTTTCTTCTTGAAGGTTAAAAGACCCTCTATAGATCCAACAAAAATAAGAATTTTTTCTGGATCTAACATAGACTCTTTTTTTTCAATTATCCCCTCAATACCAGAGATTTTTAAGTGTTGTTTTATTTTTCTAGAAAAAGAAGTTTCCCTTTCTTCCTCTTTTTCACAAAATATTGTACAAGTTAGCTCTTCTTTTTTTATGACGCTAGCTATTTTCTTTAGAACTTTAATAAAGTTTGATTGTGTAAGCAGATATTGGTAGAGGTGCCTAAAATGATCTGTTTTGTGCATTTTTTCAACAAATTCAATTATACCATCTCGACCTGTACACCCTATTTTTTGCCTAATATTTCTTGTATGGGATTCAACACCTCTTGAAGAAATAGATAAAATAACGGCTATAGCTTTTTCACCTTTTCCACTAAGAACACAGGAAATTACATCTACTTCCCTGGGTGTAAAAGATTTTTCACCAATGATATGGAGCTCTTGATAGATTGTTTTGAAGAAAGTATCACCCATTTTTAAACATAGACCAACAATTGTATTTTGTATAACCTGCTCCTTATTTTACTTTAATACAAGCCCTTTGTTTCTTTATACGTAATTTACCCGTAAGGATTCAACGTACGGATATTTCCTTACTTTTTTTAGAGAGAATATTTGATTATAGTTAATTATTACAAGGAATTCATTCTTTGTGATATTTTGCCTCCCAAGGTTTTAAGTAATATAGAAAATAAGGGTTTAAAATTATAAAGAGACATTCAGTTATTTAATTTTAATTTAATATAAAAAAACTATAATTTTTTGAAGTTCGTTCCCCCCTGTTTAACGCTACTTCTCTCAAAAATAAAGTTATAAAATTTATATAACCTTAAAGTATATACTACTTAAATTTAGAAAAACCCACATAGCCTCCCTGTGTGGGTTTTTTTTATAAAAATTAAGCTATTTCTTTCTCAATATAGCAAATAGCTTGATCAAGCAATTCATCTATAATTTCTTGAACAGGTTGAATTTTTTTCACAAGCCCCACACTTTGGCCAGCCATAATAGATCCATTTTCAATGTCGCCATCTACAACAGCTTTTCTAAGAGCCCCTCCCCAAAAATGTTCTATGATCATTTGAGCTTCTTTTAGTTCTAAAGCTCCAGACTCTACTTTTTTAATAGCTTCATATTGCTGCTTCATAAATTCATCAGAAGCTTTGTTTTTTAGAGCACGAACAGGAATAACCGGAAAACGAGCATCAAGTTGAACAGAAGGGACAGCATCACGAGAATTACCTCTAATAAAAGCCTTTTTGAAGTTTTCATGAGCTGTGCACTCTGTAGAACACACAAAGCGTGTGCCTAGTTGACATCCAGCTGCCCCCATTTTAAGGAAGTTTACAATAACTTCCCCGCGACCAATACCACCAGCTATAAAAATAGGGAGTTTTTTTGCCATTTCTGGTAATATTTCTTGAGCTAAAACATTCACAGAAACAGGACCTATATGCCCTCCTGCCTCCATGCCTTCAAGAATTAAAGCATCAACACCTTGTCGATGAAATTTTTTCGCTAAAACGAGAGCTGGAGCAAAGCAAATTACTTTAGACCCTGCTTCTTTTAGTTTCTTAATAGCCCATGCGGGGGGTAGACCCCCTGCTAAGAATACATGCTGCATTTTTTTTTCACAGCAAACATCAACAAGAGCTTCAATATCTGGGTGCAAGGTAATAAGATTTACACCAAATGGCTTGCTTGTTTTCTCTTTTGTTTCATCAATTACTTTTAGCAAGATACTAGCAGACATGGATCCAGAAGCAATAATGCCAAAACCTCCAGCATTAGATATGGCAGCTACAAGCTGTGGTTCTGATACCCACGTCATAGCACCGCCTAAAATAGCATTTTCTACACCTAGAAAATCTTTCCCGCGCTGCCAGAGCTTATCAAGAATATGTTTAGCTTCTCGTTTTTGCACTGTTTATCGATCTGTATTATGAATTGTATAAAAGGTACTTGAAATGATAACAAATTTTACCACAGGATAGAAGCGTTATTTTTAAAGATCTCTCTAAAAGTGATTAAGGGGATAGATTAAGGTAAACAATTATTTACAAAAATGCTTGATGCGCGTAGGGTTGGTCTTTAAACTAGAACTGTATATTTATGGAAAACGCATATAATCAAGATGTTGATGAGATAAAAAAATTCTCAGATATTTCAGATCAATGGTGGGATGAAAAGGGAACTTTTAAGGCTCTTCACTGGATAACAATTCCCAGAGTTCAGTTTATTATAGACCACTTAAAAGAGTCTTTTTCTAAAAAATTAAAAAATATTCAATGCTTAGATGTTGGTTGTGGAGGAGGGTTGCTATGTGAGCCCCTATCCAGATTAGGTTATACTATAAAGGGTATTGATGCTTCTGCTAAAGCTATTTCTGTCGCAGCACAGCATGCTACGGATATGGAGTTATCTATAGAGTATATAAACCAAGATTTATCTGATTTCAAGGTAAATGGTTCAAAAGTTGACGTCCTTTTTTTGTTAGAATTATTGGAACATGTACCCAACCCACGGTCTTTAGTTCACGATGCATTAGAGTGCCTGAAACCAGGTGGTCTCTTGTTTTTTTCCACTTTAAACAGAACGTGGAAGTCTTATGTTTTAGGTATTAAAGTAGCAGAAAATATTCTAAAATGGGCACCGAAAGGCGCCCACAGTTACGAAAAATTTTTAAAACCTTCAGAGTTGCAAGGCTATTTTGAGGAGAAAAATTTTTCAATCATAGATATAAAAGGCCTGACATTTAATATTTTAAAAGGAGACTGGAGCCTTTCAGATGATTTAACTATTAACTATATTGGTGTGGCTAAAAAAACGGGTTAATTTAACAAAAGGTGTTTTCATGAATTACGAAGCATATTTTAAAAAAGAGTTGAGCAACTTAAAAGATCGAGGGAAATATCGCACATTTATACCGTTAAAACGGCAGAGTGGTAAGTACCCAAAAGCCTCTTTTCAATCAGAAAAATCGGAGAAAGAAATTACTATATGGTGTAGCAATGACTATCTTGGTATGGGGCAAAACACATGCGTGAAAAAAGCTATGATAGAGGCTATTGAACAAGCAGGCGCTGGATCAGGTGGTACACGTAATATTTCTGGAACAACAGTTTATCATGTAAAGCTAGAAAAAGAGTTAGCTACTTTGCATCAAAAAGAAGCGGCTCTGCTATTCACATCAGGGTATGTAGCAAATGAGGGCGTATTAGCTACATTAGGGGAAAAACTCCCTAATTGTCATATTTTTTCAGACGAAAATAATCATGCTTCTATGATTCAGGGTATTCGTCATTCAATGGCTCATAAACATATATTTAAGCATAATGATTTGGTTGATCTGGAAGAAAAATTAGCATTTATTACGAGAAACCACCCAGATGCTAAAAAGATTATTGCTTTTGAATCGGTCTATTCTATGGATGGCGACATTGCTCCTATAGTAGAAATATGCAAATTAGCAAAAAAATACAATGCGCTAACATACTTGGATGAAGTACATGGTGTAGGGCTTTATGGTGAAAAAGGGGGAGGTATTGCAGAACAAGAGGGTCTTTTAGATTATATAGATATTATTCAAGGTACTTTAGGCAAGGCTTTTGGTCTAATGGGAGGATATGTGACAGCCTCTTTTGTCATTATTGATTTTATCCGAAGTTTTTCGTCTTCTTTTATTTTTACAACTTCTTTACCACCAGCTCTTGTTGCTGGAGCTTTGGCTAGTATTAAATTTATTAAAAATAGCCCAAATATAAGAGTTTTACATCAAAACCGTGTACAGCGTTTAAAAAGGGCCTTAAGCCTTACAGGAATTCCCTTCTTAGATAATCCAAGCCATATTGTACCAATTATTATAGGTGAGGCGCATTTGTGTAAACAAGCAGCAGATAGACTCTTGCAGAAACACAATATATATGTGCAACCTATAAACTATCCTACAGTGCCAGTAGGGACAGAGCGTTTTCGCCTTACACCCTCTGTAGTGCATACGGATAAAATGATTCTAGATCTCGTATCTGCCTTACGAGAGGTTTGGAAAACTTTAGAATTACCAACAGTAAAGCATAGAACTAAGATTTCTGTTCCTTTGCGACAAGTTAGGGATATGCCTTTGGTTGTTTAATGGCATTGTATTTTGATACTATGTTAGGTAAACTAATTCGTTGGGTTTAATCAATTTGGGATATACTATTTGAGATGAGAAAAATGATTCATATTCAAGGTGCTAGAGAGCACAATCTCAAAAATATTACCTTAGATATCCCCAAGGAAAAGTTTATTGTTATTACGGGCTTGAGTGGATCAGGTAAGTCGACATTGGCATTTGATACGCTTTATGCAGAAGGGCAGCGTCGGTATGTGGAGAGTCTTTCTTCTTATGCTAGACAGTTTCTAGAGCTAATGCCAAAACCGGATGTAGATGCTATAGAAGGTTTATCTCCTGCTATTTCTATTGAACAAAAAACCACCTCACGTAACCCACGCTCTACAGTTGGTACCATTACGGAAGTTTATGATTATTTACGTTTGCTCTATGCTCGAGTTGGAACACCGTATTCTCCCACTACGGGAAAACCAATTAAAAGTCAGTCAGCAAGTCAGATTATTGATCAAATTTTTAGCTTTGAAGAAGGTCGGAAGATTTATCTCCTAGCACCCATCGTTCGCGGTAGAAAAGGAGAATATAAAAAAGATATTCTAGATCTTGGTCGGCAAGGTTATCTACGGTTTAAGATAGATGGAAAGTTTTATACTTTAGAAGATGTTCCTACTCTAGATAAAAAATTAAAACATGATATCTCAGTGGTGGTGGATCGTTTGGTAGTGAAGTCTACAGATGAATTTAGAGATAGATTAGCCGATTCAGTTGAAACAACCTTAAAGCTTGGCGATGGGCTTTTGATTGTTGAAGAAACTAAAACAGAGAAACAATATCTCTACTCTGAGAAATTTGCCTGTCCAGAAACGGGGTTCACTTTGGAAGAAATAGAACCAAGAATTTTTTCTTTTAATAGCCCCTATGGTGCTTGCTCCTCATGCGATGGGCTTGGATCTAGCCATGAAGTTGACCCTCAATTGGTTGTTCCTAATATGCGAGCAAACTTATTAGAGGGTGCTGTAGCTCCTTGGGCTTTATCTCAGAGTCGCTATTATTCTCAAACCCTAGAGGGAATCGTACGACATTTTGGTGTTAAACTTACTACGCCTTTTGAAGATTTGCCTCAACAAGTGCAAGATGTTGTTTTATACGGATCTGGAAAAGAAAAAATTAGCTTTACTTACGAAGATGGGCGTAAACCTTATACTCTTTTGCGTAAGTTTGAGGGAGTCATTCCCAATTTAAAACGTCGGTTTTTAGAGACAGACAATGATAAAACTAGAGAAGATATTTCTCGTTATCAGACATTTCATAATTGTGAATCATGCGATGGAAATCGACTAAATGAAAAAGCATTGTGTGTAAAACTTAATAAAAAGCATATAGGCCATGTGGCTAATATGTCTATCGAAGAATCCCGATTATGGTTTGAAAAATTACCTGTTTATTTATCTGAACAGGAAAAAACCATTGCTTACCGTATTTTGAAAGAAATTCAAGAACGTCTAAAGTTTTTGGTAAGTGTAGGGCTTGGATATTTAACACTTAGCCGTACAGCAGGGACTCTTTCTGGCGGAGAGGCACAGCGCATTCGATTAGCATCGCAAATTGGATCCGGTCTTACAGGTGTTTTATATGTTTTAGATGAACCATCTATAGGCCTTCACCAGCGAGATAATCAAATGTTATTGGAAACATTAAAGCATTTGAGAGACCTTGATAATACTGTCGTGGTGGTGGAACATGATGAAGATGCTATACGTCAAGCAGACCATGTTATTGATATGGGTCCAGGGGCTGGTGCTTTAGGTGGTCAGGTGATTGCTCAGGGAACAGCTAAAGATATAGAGGCTTGCAAAGAAAGTCTTACAGGAGCCTATCTGAGGGGTTCTAGAAAAATAATAGTACCTAAGAGTCGTCGAGGGGCCTTTAGTAATCATTGGCTTACTTTGAAAGGAGCATCAGGAAATAATCTAAAAAATGTGACAGTTAAGGTGCCATTGGGAACTTTTACTTGTGTTACAGGGGTTTCAGGAAGTGGTAAGTCTACCCTTATTATGGAAACGCTCTATCGTGTTTTAAAGAAATTTATTTATAAATCTATAGAAGTTCCAGCACCCTATAAAGGTGTTGAAGGTATTTCCTATATAGATAAAGTTATTAAAATTGACCAAAATCCAATTGGGAGAACCCCACGATCAAATCCAGCTACTTATACAGGTATTTTTACACCCATTCGCGAATGGTTTTCTGCTTTACCCTCTGCTAAGGAAAAAGGGTTTTCGCCAGGGCGGTTTTCTTTTAATGTGAAGGGCGGTCGATGCGCATCATGTAAGGGAGATGGACTTATTAAGATAGAAATGCACTTCTTGCCAGATGTTTATGTGACATGCGATCAATGTAAAGGAAAGCGTTATAATACCGAAACATTGTCTGTAAAATATAGGGGGAAAACAATAGCAGATGTATTGGATATGACTGTGGATGAAGCAGCTATCTTTTTTGAACATACTCCGTCTATTTACAGCAAGCTAACCGTATTACAGCAAGTGGGTTTAGGATATATAAAAATTGGGCAATCAGCTACAACCTTGTCTGGTGGTGAAGCGCAGCGTATTAAGCTTTCTAAGGAGTTAGGTAAACGTGCGACATCTAAAACGCTTTATATATTAGATGAACCGACAACGGGATTACATTTTGAAGATACGCGAAAGCTTTTGGAAGTCTTACAGGATTTGGTAGACCAAGGGAATACAATTTTAGTTATTGAGCACAATTTGGATGTAATTAAAACAGCAGATTGGCTTATTGATCTAGGGCCAGAAGGGGGTAGCAAAGGGGGTTACCTTTTAGGGGAAGGTACTCCGGAAGAAATTATAGCTATAGAAAAAAGCTATACAGGTCAATTTTTAAAATCCTATTTAAAATGAATAGAAGAAACTTCCTATAAACACCAGTAATTAAAACCTTTTTCAGGAAGGCACGCTTTGCGCCAAAATCCTTTTATATCAAAAACTTGACCATTTTCTTTTAAGAGACCCTTAAGATCTGTAATAGATATAGCTTTAAAATCATCATGGCTAACAGCTAAAACAACAGCATCATAAGTTTTTCCTTTTAACCCTTCAATTTTTTTAAGAAGAGAAATATTCATACAGGACTTTGTTTTTTCTGGACATGCTAAAGGGTCTACGATAGCTATATCATGGCCTGCTTCTTTTAAGAGTAGGATAAGATCTTGCACCTTAGAATTGCGCATATCAGGTACATTTTCTTTGAAAGTAACGCCCAAAATAAGAATACTGCTCGTTTTTTCACTAGATGTTTTTAGTTTTTTCTTAATTTCTTGAACAATAAAATGGCTCATATTATTATTTATACGTCGGCCAGCCAGAATTACATCGGGATTATAGCCTAGATTTTTAGCACATTGTGCCAGATAGTACGGATCTACTCCTATGCAATGGCCCCCTACCAACCCTGGGGTAAAAGGAAGAAAATTCCATTTTGTTTGTGCTGCATCTAGCACATCATAAATACTAATGTCCATTTCATTAAAAATCATCGTAACTTCATTCATGAAAGCGATATTTATATCGCGCTGAGCATTTTCAATTACCTTTGCTGCTTCAGCTGTGGGGATGTTTTTAGCAATAAAAACATTGTGGTTGTTGAGTTGGCCATACAATTGCGCAATTTCTTTAGCAACTTTCTCTGTTTGTGCAGCTACAACTTTAGTAATATTTTTAAGATGATGTTTTTTATCACCTGGATTCATACGCTCTGGAGCGTAGGCTAGAAAAAAATCTTTGCCAGATACTAGTCCAGAGTTTTCTTCGATAATTTTCCCACAGATATTTTCTGTTAAGCCCGGGTATACAGTGCTTTCAAAAATAACAATTTTTCCTTGAGTATTCTTAAGCAAGGAACCAACTGTCTTTGAAGCTTCTTGTAAAGCTGTGATATCTGGTTTATTTTGGTCATCAATAGGTGTTGGCACTGTAATGATAAAAATATCAGCTACCGCCATGTCTTTAACCGTATCTAGAAAGTGTAGAGGATATTTATCCAAGCTAGCTTCGTCAACCTCCAGAGTGCGATCATAGTTTCTGCGCAACTCATCAATACGTCTTTGATGAATGTCGTACCCAAAAACCTCATGACCTTTCTTGGCCAAAGCTACTGCTAATGGAAGTCCTACGTATCCTAAACCTAAAATAGCAACCTTTTTATGCATGGGCTTTTATCCTATGAATTCTTCTGATATGATCCAATTAGTCTACTCTTGTTACCTTAAATAGAAAAAAATACAAGGGTTTTATATCTTTTAGGATGCTAGATGTTAAATAAAGTACTTATTATAGATGATGATCAGAAATTACGTGATCTGTTAGCGACGTATTTAGTTGCTAATGGCTATGAAGTTTTTTGTGCAGAGTCAGGACCTAAAGCACGTCAATTGCTACATCAAGAAACTGTGGATATTATTGTTTTGGATGTGATGATGCCCAAAGAGGATGGCTTTCAAGTGGCAGAAAGATTGGCGCTTCAAGGAGATAAAACTCCTATTATTTTCTTAACAGCAGTTATAGCACCAGAGGATCGTATAAAAGGCTTAGAGCTTGGAGCTCAAGATTATATTACAAAACCTTTTGAACCCAAAGAACTTTTGTTAAGATTAAAAAACATCTTAAATCGAAAGTCTGATCATAACAAGAAGTCTATATCTTTTGGCGGGTTTGTTTTCAATCTTGATAAAAATACCTTAAAAAAAGAAGGTCAGCTGGTAGCTCTAACAAGTTTGGAAAAACAATTGTTGTTTGCTTTGGCTAAACATGTCAATACACCTTTATCACGCGAGAAATTAGCACAGACAAACTTTGGGGCTATTAGTGATCGTACGGTAGATGTGCAAGTTGCTCGTTTGCGTCGAAAAATAGAAGAAAAACCAAAAAATCCTATGTATATTCAAACAATTAGACACAAAGGGTATGCACTAATAGTAGAGCCTGAGGCCGTATGATCTATTTTATTAAAAAAATTTTACCCCGGGGACTTTATTGGCGTACATTTTTAATTATTGTAGGACCACTCGTTCTTGTGCAGTTGGTAACAGCCTATGTTGTGTATGATAGACATATTGGATCTGTAACAAAAACACTGGCAAATATCTTAGCAGGTGAAGTTAGCTTGAGCGCTAAGAATGCAGCAGAAAATCCATACAATATAAAGAACTTAATGCAAGAGCTAGATTTTGAATATAAATTTTATAGCCATAGGAGTTTGCCCGTTTTTAAGACAAAACTTGTACTGCCCTGGATTGATAATTATCTCGTTGAAGCTTTAAAGGAGAGGGTGTCTTATCCTTTTCAAGTACGCACAGTGGATGATACTGTGCGAATTGCAGTAGAAATATCCATTGGTGTTATAGAGATTATTTTCCCCCATAAACGGCTTTTTAGCCGAGCGACGCCAATTGTTTTTTTAGGGACATTAGGCTCAACACTTATATTTATGTTTTTAGCTCTTCTTTTTATGCGTAATCAAATGCGGCCTATTCAGCGATTAGCAGTGGCAGCAGAGCGGTTTGGAAGAGGGCAACCTTTGAAAAATTTTAAACCTGAAGGAGCTGTAGAAGTAAGAAGAGCAGCCACTGCTTTTATTAAGATGCAAGAGCGTATTACGCGACACCTTCATCAACGTACAGAAATGCTAGCAGCTATCTCTCATGATTTATGCACGCCTCTTACGCGTATGAAATTACAGCTAGAAATTATGTCTGGAAACAAGGAGGAGAAAGAGGCTTTAGTTGAGGATATTCAACAAATGGAGCAGCTAATAAAAGAATATCTAAACTTTGTTCGCGGTGAAAATGAAGAAAAAATTATTTCGGTAAAGTTGGAAAAATTTTTGCAAGAATTGCTTAAGCCTTTCTTTAGAGTAGGTGCTAAAATAAAAGTTAGAAAAGAAAATTTGAGCGTTTTAAAAACACGTCCTTTTGCTTTGAATAGAGCTTTGGGAAACCTTATTCAAAACTCTTTAAAACATGGGACAGAGGTTCTTATTGCTATAAAACAAGAAAATAAAGAAGTCATTATTTCCATAGAAGACAATGGACCTGGTGTTTCTGATGCAGAAAAGAAAAATATATTTCAGCCATTTTATCGTATAGATAAATCGCGCAATATAAAAACAGGAGGTGCCGGATTGGGTTTGACTATTGCTCGAGATATTATTTTGAGCCTAGGAGGACGGATAGAACTAAAAAATAGTCCTTCTTTAAAAGGCTTGCAAGTTCTCTGCTACTTTCCTCAAGAATAAAAATATTTATATTAATTCTAACACTGGTGAATATTATAAACACTACTAAAGATCTTCCTTCAACTCTTGCTTTTGATATATAAGACAAGAGGATCTAGACTGCCCGGTCCAAAAATCACTTGGCTACAGCCCGAGAATTCAGTATCGTTGCCCCCACTTTCATCTGCTCTGTTAACTCCCATACTGGCCATTTCTGTGCGCTTACATACTTTGTCTTTTACTTTTGAGACAGGTGAAGATACAAGTGATCTATTCAAAATGGTGTAACTTCTATCTAAAGTAGGCACCCTTGATAACGTTAATATAGGCTCTGGTTTTCGTTCCGCAGGAGGAGTACGTTCTACAGTAAGAGGAACCCTCGACGAATCAAATATGGGATCAGAGTTTGCGGATGCTGTTATTTATACCTTAAACTCCACATCAAGATTTCCTCAGGCATTTTCTTTTCTAAGTTTATTCACAGAAGAAAATAGCTCCCCGGTATTCAGATTACAAAGTCATATTGATTTATTTCTTGATAACAAGAAGAGAAGATCTTCAGGCAAAGTAGTTAATCCTTATTACAACCCCTCTGAGGCTAAAGCTCTTATTCTTAGATTTAGAGAAGAACTTCATCTTAATCATGTGTATTGTTCCTATATGGCGATTATCCATGAAGAAGGACACGGCGTGCCTGTTGATATGGAAAGGTCAAACTTATGACCGGCAAGTAAAAGAAGCTTATAGATCACGTGGAATCGAAAAAAGAAAGAAGAAGAGAGAGGCAGAGCCTACTCCTAAGAGAAGATTGCAGTAGAGTCATTACACGGAGGAGCTAAATAGTTAGATAAAGAGTAAATAACCGGTTGTAATACCTACTTAATTACGAATTTACCTGCGGATTGGTCTAGAAAAAACAGGGTTATCAACAGAGTCAATGAAGGCTTGTTGCTGGAAGCATTGACATAAATGGTCAGAATATCTTATTTTGCAACAAAGCCGTAAAAAGATCTGTCACCTTCCATGATGGATTCGAAGATGTTCTTCATCAAGAGACTCTCTCGTTTCCTGTTCTTCTTGTATGAAACACTCAGGCAGTTTTAAATTATAGTCTTTTGTAACTATATTTCTAAATTTCTTTTTTAGAGGGTAAATAATTCTACAACCAACTATCCCAACGATAGCTCCTAGACTTAAGTATACAGCTGGCATAAAAGGTTCTTTTGTAAGTTCAATAAGCAGATGACAAAATGCTGGTGCTGTACCTCCTAGTAAAGAAGTTCCTAAAGTATATCCTAACGCTATACCTGAGTATCTTATATTAGAAGGAAAAAGTTGACACATAAATACATTGCAACAGGCAGAAAAACTTCCTGCTAAAACACCTAAAATAACCTCCCCTAATAAAATATAACTATAGTCTCCTTGAAGTAAGGCCATATATATAAAAGGAGAAGAAATAAAAGTAACCCCTGAAATAAAGTATAAACAAGAAGCTGTAGATAAATTTCTACTATCCTTTATAAAGCCAAAAATTAATCCAGAGCATATAAAAAAACAAACAGCTATAAAGTTAATACCTAACGCCGATGTAAAGTTAATATTAGTATATTTTAAAGAAAATATATTTAGATAAATAATTAAAGTAAAAGTCAAAATACCATTAAATCCTCCTACAAAAATAGTTGCAATAAATTGATATAAGTACTTTTTAAATACAAGCTTCAAAGGGTATTTCTGAATATTGTTTTTAAGGATATTATTTTTAAAAAAAGAAGTCTCATCAAAATTTTTTCTTAAATACATAATAATAAAACCAAAAAATGGGGCAAATAGAAAAGGAATTCTCCAATTCCATTCAGAAGAAACATGGAGAGAGGCAAGATAACTTATAATAATTGCCGCTAATGTCCCTCCCATTCCTGAAATTGCAGCTATAGATCCTGCCTTTCCTGGCTTTTTAGGAAAGTATTCAAATAAATAAACAACGACTCCTATATATTCCCCTCCACAGGAAACTCCCTGAAGAATACGGAGAAACAGTAAAAGAAGTGGTGCACCTATACCAATTTGATCAGGAAGAGGAAGGATCCCTATACAAAAGGTAGAGAGAGACATAATAGCAATTGAAAGAATTAAAGCAGGACGTCTACCATGTCTATCTCCTATATGGCCAAGAATAATAGCTCCTATAGGCCGCGCTAAAAACCCTATGCTAAGGATAGCTAGACTATATATAGTTCCATACACTACGTTATTAAAAAAAAGATTTGATATGCTACTTGCAAATATTCCAAAAAGACTAAACTCAAATATTTCTATGAAATTTCCAGATAAAATAAGACTAATAATTTTTCTTGATTTTTTACCATCTAAAGGATCTATCTTATGATTCTTATTCTGTTTCCTATAAAAATGAAGGGGGTTATATCGTTTCATTAAATCCCTTTTCTTGCTTGATCCTGATTGATAGTATACTTTAGATTAAGCCTTTTTATGTAACGAAGAAGTAGAATAAAGAGGTTTTCGCGCTACTAATCCTGCCGTTTCTCGCCCATCAAATCGAAGATCTTTTGGCCAATTTTTTCGAGAACAATATCCACTTTTCTCAGGAATAAAACCAAACTTCTTAAAAGCAGACTCTAAAATTTGAGGGGAAAAAAAATGAAAAAAATGAGGAAGTTCGCTTAATCGTTTATTATGCTTAAAAATTGAAAAATCCTCAATCTGCCCCGGCCAAGGCAGTCCTTTTTTTATTTTTTCTTCAAAAATAGGGATAAACTCCTGCCAATGATATGCGTAAGGAGTGCCTGCAGTAATATATACTTTTCCTCCAGGCTTTATCCAAGAAAACATTTTCTTTATCCCTTGAGTAATCTCTTCTCCACGCAAAAAATGAAAAACATTAGAAGAAAAAATAGCCGAAAAAAACTCAGCGGGGAAATTACTCTCATCAGGAAATCGACAAGCTACTGTTGTAATAAATTCTCTTTGAGCTTTAGTCGCTTTTTTTTCTAGAAAATCAAGGTGCCTAGAATCAAGATCGTTTGCCCAAATTTTTACTCCTTTGTCAGCTACCTGCAGAGAAACAAACCCAAAAGCAGCTCCAATTTCCAACACTGGCCCTTTTGATGTTTCACTAAAACGAATGAAATCTTCACAATATTCCGTTAAATCTTTAAACATATACCCCATGTTATTGAAAGTACGTTCCATTTTTGAAACATCAATCTGAGATTCCTTATTTTCATTTCTCTTTAGTGCCATTTACTTTTTCTTACTAAAATATTTGTTTTAATATACTTTCATATATTAAAATAAGTTTCCCCAATAGTACTCAATGACTTGGCTTTTGCAATTTAATTTTAATTTATTTTTGATTATTGTCAAAAAACTTTCCACTGTACGTGGAGATATCTTCATAATTTTTGCTGTTTCTTTATAAGTTTTTCCTGTGCTAAAGTTCTTCATGCATTCAAATTCTCTAGGCGTTAAATTAGGTGTCTTTTTCTTTAATATAAAATATTCTCTGTTTTCCTGCCTTTCCTTTTCTCCTCCGGATAGAAAGTCAATCGAAACTGAATCACTAAAGCGAGCAAGCTTAGAACTATCAGAAACATCAATTATTTCTTTTGCTGCACTATTAAAGTGGGTAATAAAAGATTTTAAAAATTCTAAGTTGTTAATATAAAAATTAGGAGCTAAAGAATTTTCCGTTGTTGAACCAAATGCCC
>JAJRRM010000118.1 GCA_024279475.1 Alphaproteobacteria bacterium
CAGATCCAACAGTAGAAGAGAATCTTTCAGATTTACAGAAAACTGTAAAAGAGCAGGGAGCAGATGTAGGATTTGCTTTTGATGGAGATGCTGATCGTCTAGGTGTTGTAGATAATACAGGTGCTATTATTTGGGCAGATATGCTGCTTGTTTTACTTGCCTTGGATATATTAAAACGTCAACCAAGCGCTACTATTATTGCTGATGTAAAAGCTAGCAACATTTTCTTTGATCAAATTAAGGCAGCTGGTGGAAATCCGGACATGTCTCCAACAGGGCATTCTATTATTAAGAAGCGCTTGAAAGAATCATGTGCGCCATTAGCTGGCGAAATGAGTGGTCATATTTTTTTTGCAGAAGATTACTATGGATTTGATGATGGTATCTATGCGGCTATTCGCACATTAAAATCCATGGCAAGTTTGCCTGGTTCTTTGAATCGATGGCTAAAAACCTTACCTAAAAGCTACGCTACCGCAGAGTTACGTATTGAATACTCAAAAGACAAGGAAGCTTTATTAAAGGCAGTTCATTGTAGGTTAAATACTCAAACTACCTTAGATTTGGATATAAATACATTAGATGGATTGCGAGTGACTATAAAAAATAAGGGTTGGTGGCTTCTTAGGTCATCAAATACTCAAGATGTCCTTGTCGCTCGTTGTGAAGCTAATAGTGAGCATAATTTGCAGAAAGTGAAAGAGCATTGCAACATTTTTTTAAAACCATACAAATTGAGTGTTTAGCCTTTATTTAATAGAAATTTTATCTGTTTTGTGATGTTAGCAGTTTCATCAAAAGGCTTTACTAAACTTGTATCGACATGACCATTAAACCATTTAATACGATTCATTTTTAGTAAACTTTCATGGAAGAGGTTAAATTTACGACCAGTACCTGGTAAGCGAATAAGGTGAACGGGTTTTGCAGTAGAGCATACTTCGCTAATCATACTCACACTATCACAGGTCAATAAAATGGCATCACCCCAGGAAAGAAGTGCAAAATAAGGATTTTCTCCTTTAAAATTCCATATGTAGACATTAGGTATATTTTTAAATACATAATAAAAACTGGATATAACTTCAGGTGAAGTGCGTCGAGAGAAAGTAATAAGTAGACTAGCTGCATCTTTTTTCTGAAGTGCTTTTAGTTTAGTAGCTATTTTTACTGCTGTATTTTCGGAGAGAGTATATACTTTATTTGATCCACCAATAAGAATACTATATCGAGGTCCTGGATATTTTGAGAAAACAGGCTCAAATTTTTTATGATTTTCCTCTAGCTGCTTTTTTGTTACGCGATGAGGTGCTCCAATCATCCTTATTACGTTGGGTCCTTGTAGTTTGTCATGTTTTGGACAGAGAACAATATCAAAGTTTTTAGGAGATATTTTTGGATCTTGAAGGTAAATAGAGATAGTATTTTCTCTAGATATTCTTTTTATATGAAGGGCTGGTAGAACAGATTGTCGACCGCATGCAATAATAAGATCTGGCCAAGGTGGATGGATAAATGATGTTTTTTTTAAACAATGCTTTAGATACAGTTGAAAATAAGGTGATAAGAGACGCCATGGTTGACGGAGAGAAATGCGCTTAATAATGACATTATATCCCAGGGATTCACCCAAACCCCAGGCTTGATTTTCCATACCAGCGCTTCCATCAGTAAGAACCCAACAAAGTTTAGAAGACTTTTTAAGCATAATACTTCCTAATAAACAGTTTTTGTTGGGTGGACAAGCTCTTGGCGATTGAGCCACTCTTTAGTTACATAATTAATGATAAAGGTGCGTCGCACGCCCTTTATAGAAGTAGGTTCAAAGCCATGCCAAGTGTTGTTTGTTGGAAAAAAAACAAGGGCTGTGTTAGGTGCATAGGATACAGTTTTGCAATGCAGATTTGCATTATAGTAAATATCAGTTCCCCATGTATTCATTTCTTCTCCTTCTGAGAGGTATATAAGCATGGTAAATTTTTTAACGCCTAAGTCAGTATGAGGTGCTAGCCAAAAGTTACCTGTATCAATGGTATGTTCAATACGAAGAAGAGTATTTTTGAGTGTTATATTGCCTTTTTTTTCAATAAAATCAATAATTTTTGGGGAAAGGAAAACATCTGCTACTTTCTTAGCACAGTCATTTTTTTTTATAATTTCAGGTGTTAAATATTGGCGGTATGCGTTAAATTCTTCTCTGGACCCAACTTTATAATTGAGGGGATACATTTTGTGAGGGAGTTTATTTGTTGATAAAATAAGTTCAGGTGTAAAAGCATTTTTTATTATATAGTGAGGATAAGGTTTTATATCTATAGGTGTAGATTTCCAGGCATCTAGGAATGATTGAGCATCAGGGCTTAAAGAATGTGCATTGTTTTTTGCCTGCATAAAAAATCCTTTATGATTACGTTCTGTGAAAGTGCCGCTTTCTTAATTATCCGTCAAGGGGAAAGATAGACAGGAAGGGGCAATTTTATGCATAAAATAGTACTTTAAAATTGAAAAATCATTTTTTTACTTAAAAAGCAATTTTAATTATATATATATATCTTTGTTTTTTTTGGATATTTTTTTCTATCTAGAGCTAAGTATAAGACTCCTCAAGATATTTTTTTTTATTGATTAAACAAATAAATTTTCCTATAGTACCGAGATAGTTCAGAGATAAATTTTTAAACATTTAACTATAGTTATTCTAGAAAAAACCAGAGGAGCGAAGGTCACTTTATGCAATTGCGCGCATCCATTCAAAATTCAGAAGTAGAAAGTCAGTGGTTAGCTACTCAAGATCTTTTAAGGCGCAGTTTAGGGGAAGATATTTATAGGAGCTGGATAGCTCTTTTAAAGGTCTCTCGTTTAGAAGGTAACAGACTGGAGCTTAACACACCTTCAAGATTTACTTGCGACTGGATTAAATCTCACTATCAAGTACTTATCCAAGACCTTGTTATGCAGGTAAACAGTAATGTTCGATGGGTAGATATTGTTGTAGATAAAGTAGCAAATCAGGAACGATATATTACCATGCAACATGGAGA
>JAJRRM010000119.1 GCA_024279475.1 Alphaproteobacteria bacterium
AAAGAAGATCACGTGAAAGAATTTTACTATGGAAATGGCCTTAAAAATACTTTGCGTAATATTGATCTATATTGTGATGGTAAAAACAATAATGGGGAATACTCATTTGACCATTGGATTGCATTTATAAACTATACACCCTCGCTTTTTTGATTACTTCTCCGATTGACGGTCCGTATGATAAAAATCATGATTATAATAAGTGGTTTGTTGAATATAACAAAATTTTTACGTTAGATATTTTAATTGGTCCAAAAGAATTTCTAGGAAAAGGTTTAGCACATATAATGATCCAGAAATTTATCTTAGATAAATTTCCGCAAGCTGACTTTTTCTTAATTGATCCTGAACAAGTTAATGTAAAGGCAATTCATGTTTATGAAAAAGCTGGTTTTAGAAAAATAGGAGACTTTATTCCATCATTTGATTCAACACCACATATTATGATGAAGTTAGAAGTTGATATGTTACACTAGAGTATAAAAATAAAGAGCTAAAAAGAGTGCCTGATAAAGTCTTTCCTCCCAGAGAGGATTTTACAGAACTTCATTGGTGGTTAAGTATGCACAAGATTATACGCAAGAATTAGTAGAAGATCTTAGTCCTAGTATGCCCAAAATAATTCAACACGCTTTTAGGAAACTTGATATTTCTAGATGGCCTCATCAATTATTATGATAGAGGAAATTTCTTTTATACAGAGTAACAAATATCTATTGGAAGAGCTATAGCAAGGGAAGAAGGTAGAAAGAAATTTCAATCTAAAATAAACTTAGTGGATGAAGTTCATAAAATGATTAAAAACGGCAAAAATCTCTCTGAGATAGAAAGTTTACTTAGCATACCTCTTAAAAATCTAAAAAGAATGAAAAGAGAAATTGAAAAGCATAAGATATATTCAGATAAGAGTTCTTAATCTGGGTATTATTAAAATTTAAAGATCCTGTATTAGATTAGATTTTTGACATTAAGAACTGCGTCCTGAATGAAGAAAACTTACTACTTTTAGTATCTGTGGAAGATATTTGACTAAGAGTAACACCTTATATATTCTAAAGATAATAACATAGGATAAAAAATGAATATAAAGTATTTAGGAGTTATGGTCTTATCTCTAGCAATTGGTGTAAATTCAGCCTACAGCATTAACTATAGATTATTAGATGCTGAGGCGGGTACTTATCATCATAGAATATGTGTGGGTGTTTCAGATGATGAAACTAATATAAATAGAAGCTTATGCTTTTTATCAAAAAAAGATTCTATAGATCCAAAATATGCTCAGCTTAAAATATTTCTTGAAAATCAAAAAAGGGCAAATGAACAGCTAAAAAGTCCTTATTTTTTAGAATTTTCTAAAGCTTGTAAAAATATATTTGAGGGTACCTGTGATTCTTTAAGAAAAGCATCTGTTCATATGTTATTTGAAGCAGTTGTAAAAAAAGAGTTGAAATTTCTGCAACGCCGTGAAAAACGAAGAAAATTTGAAATACAAAATCAATACACTAAAAATCCCGGTATAGATGTTTTTCTAGAAACTTTTTTTAAAGATAGAACTACATAACCTCGTTAAGATTTTTATCTCTTATTCCTGATTTAATAAAGGCATATTATTGAAGGTTTATAGATTGAGATCCATAAAAATTGAAACGACAACACAATTTTGGATGAATATAAAAATACATTATGATTTACAAAAAATAAAATAGGTGGAAATGGCGCTTTAAATATGGAATATATATAAAAAATTTCCTAAGCTTAGTTATATTTTTGAAATAGAGCCGTCTGTGTTAATAAAGAGTTTGAAAGTATCTAAATCTTTATCGGATAAAAAAATTGAGGGTAGTTACATTAGCGAGGCTAGATAAAAATCTGGATAGACAACTTAGAAACTGAGGAATGCAGGTATTTAATTTCTTATATTTTTGCAACAAGGATCTAAATAGTTATATATAAGGTTTTAATCAACAGGGTAATCCTTATATAGGCTACCCCTAAGAATTACTGTTGGGGCAAGGTATATTTTTTATCGGAAACATATATATAGTTAAAAAGGAGATTACAAATATGCGTTATTTTATTTTTTTATTGTTTTTATGTTTGTTTTTTCAGGAGAGTACGGCTGGTAAAACCGCCGGTAGTTTGGAAGATTCAGAGGGATTGCCTTCAACCAGTGCAAGCATTCCAAAACCAGTAGCTAAAAGTTTTCCTTTAGAAGAGTTTTCTCAAAAAGTTAGATTAACGGCTGAAAACCATGATGCATATGCATACCTTCTTCTCTTAGAAGAGTTTAGAAAACTAGACGTGCAAGAGGTAATCTGGGAAGAAGCAGCATCTAAACAAAAGATAGAAAAATGGCCTTTACAAAGTTCATGGAAAATTGCTGTGGGTGCACAATTGTTTCTAGATGCTGCAATTGACCTTCCCCACCAAAACTTGTTACGTAATGGCCTAAGACCTCTTCTTTCTTGGGTGTCAGAGGTAGGAAGTTTAGAGGAAAGTTATGCTGAAGCCACTTCTACAATACATGAAATTATCCGAACTCATCCCTATATTCGTCGGAGAGCGGCTCTTTATGCCTTAACGGCAGCAGCTCTTCTTCAACACCCTCTTGCTCGTCTTTTTTTAACAGAAACTCTCAGATGTTATGATGATAAACCTTCTCGTTTTTTTAGAAAGAATCATTATTTAATTAAAGCTGGTATTTCATTAGAAGAGGGGAAAGAATCTCTTCGTTGTTTTATTGATGTTCCTGGTATTGAAGGTTTTGTTGATTTAAGAAATAAGATGGATTTAAAAGATCCTGATAAGTTAGGAGAAAAGGCTCAATTAGGTCTACCCCACTATAATGTTTTATTGGGAGATTTTATGGATAAAAAAACGCGGTGGAATTTTTCTTGTCCTCCCGAGATAGTAGATCCAATTATAAAACAATATAGAAGAGCAGCTGATAAAGGAGACTTTGAAGGTTGTTTTAAAGTTTCTAATTTAATGAATGCTGCTTCTGGTAGAAGAATAAAAAGCACACAGCCCTTAGAGAAGCAATTACAGTACCTATTTTTAGCAGCATGGCATGGCAATGAGGAAGCTTTCCCGTATGCTTCTGTTAGAAATATACTAGAGAAAAAAAATATACCTGGAAGTAAGACAGCTATTTTTAAAGCTGTAAGAAGTTTCTTAACTCCTAAACATAAACAGCAGATATCTCTTAAAAACATAAAACTTAAGCAAAAAAAAGTGAAGAGTTTCCTACGTACAATACCTGAACTATGATAAAGGAGCAGTGTATAAATATACTTACATAATAGTTAATTCACAAATTACTAGGATCTCTGCTCCTATGTCTTATTCCTTCCTCATCCTCTCCAGCATAACAAAGACAATAATATAAGTTAACGTAGAAAATAATTTATGTCTCTGCATCATCCCTATTTCATAAAAATTTTGATAGAAATCCTATAAAAAAGAATAGAAATGAGACTATGAAAATTTAAAGTTAGATTCTTGACAGATCGTTAAACCTAACCTTATTCTCAACAGCTATATATTCCTCACTAGAAGGATCAAAGCTACATGCTGATCTTATAGCTTTTAGATTGATTACATAGTTTCCCAATAAATTAAGCAACTTAAACTCTGGTCTTTCTAAAATATCTAAAAAATAGATAAGATGCTTGCTCGTAATTCTATTTCTGCTCAAATCAATAGTCTCTAAACTTGTAAAGTTCCGTTCCGTCAGAAAATCAGACAATGGTTCAACACTGTCATTTACTATAGCATTACCACTAAAATCTAAATGCTTAACTTGAGCATCACCACCCTCTATTGAGTCAATGTGTTTACCTATGGCTTGAGTAACTTTCCCCATGGAACTATTAACAGCATCAAACTCTAAAAGATGACCATCTATCCTCACCCGAGAAATTCCAGAACCCTGTGAGAATGACTCTTTTAAGGAAAGTGTAAAAAATACAACAAATAACAAAAACAACTTGTTAAGATTTAAATTATACTTTTTTAACATCTTAAAATAATCCCTCTATAGTTGATAACTGCAATTAAATATTAAATGCGTTAATCTATCAACCTTTATAAACTTTTTAAATAAATATAATAACTTTACTGAATAAACTCCCTACTTACTTTACTAGTATAATATAAACGTTCTACACTGGAAGCCTTCTTATTAATTCTTGCCCTGTTGCAAAAAATAAAATAGGGGTTGCTCTACTTATATACTGCAACTTCTATCCTGGTTCTTTAACAGATCCATCTCCATTAGCGTAATAGTATAGCGTTGTCGGGTCCGTTATACCTAACTTCTTAGCAACATCCTCTAGCTACAGTTTATGTTACTCATAGCATGCATTGCCATTCTTAGAAATTGCTTGTCCATCTTGTTTGCTCTTTCACCTATCCTTCCTCTCTCTCTAGCTGATGCTAGTCTCTTTTTTGTTCTCTCAGCTATTAATTCTCTTTCAAATTCTGCCAAGACTGCAAACATTCCAAATACCAACTTTCCCTGAGGAGTTGTTGTATTTATTTGAGCACCCTGCCCTGTTAAAATCTTAAATCCTATGTTTCTGGCCTTGTTGCAAAATATGAGGGGTTTTTCAAATAGCCGGAAAATGTGTAACACGTCGGTTTAGGTTCTCTTTTTTTATTTAGAATAATAGATCTCAACTTGACAGATTTAGTAAAAATGAACTTAATATTTGAGTTGAAACGTATTCTCTTTATTTTTGAAACACAGCCAATATTGCTATCTATAACTTACAAAGTTATATTAACTGTTAGAAACAGATAGATTTTTTATTGAGAATAAATATATAGTTAAAAAGGAGATTACAAATATGCGTCATTTTATTTTTTTATTGTTTTTATGTTTGTTTTTTCAGGAGAGTACGGCTGGTAAAACTGCCGGTAGTTTGGAAGATTCAGAGGGATTGCCTTCAACCAGTGCAAGCATTCCAAAACCAGTAGCTAAAAGTTTTCCTTTAGAAGAGTTTTCTCAAAAAGTTAGATTAACGGCTGAAAAACATAATACGTATGCATACCCTCTTCTCTTAGAAGAGTTTAGAAAACTAGATGTCCCCGAGGCAACCTGGGAAGAAGCAGCATCTAAACAAAAGATAGAAAGATGGCCTTGTCAAAATTCCTGGGAAGCAACTGTGGGAGCACAGTGGTTTCTAGATGCTGCTATTGATAGGCCTCATCAAAATTTACTGCGTAATTCTCTAAGTCCTTTTATTTCTTGGTCTTTTGAAGATGGAAACTTAGATGCGGTTTATGTGGAAGCTACTACTAGAATCCATAAACTAATACAAACTCACCCTTATATTCGCAGGAGATCTGCTCTTTATGCCTTAACAGCAGCATCTCATCTTCAACATCCTCTTGCTCGCATGTTTCTAACAGAGGCTCTAAAATTTTATGATGATAACTATGATCGTTTTTTCGGACGGAACCACACCTTGGTTAAACTTGGCTTATCCTCTCAAGAAGGCCAAAAAACACTTCATGGATTCATTGCATTACCTGGTATTGAAGCTTTTGTTGATTTAAGAAATAAGAGTGACTTAGAAGATCCTGAAAAGTTACGTGAGATGTCTTCATTAGGTCTACCCCACTATAGCGTTTTATTGGGAGATATTTTATATGCTAAGGCTCAACCTCATTTTCCTTACCCTCCTGAGATAATAGACCCAGTTATTGGACAATATAAAGAAGCGGCTGATCTAGGAGACTCTG
>JAJRRM010000120.1 GCA_024279475.1 Alphaproteobacteria bacterium
TCAAAATCATTAGGAAATGTGATTGATCCTTATGAACTTATTGATAGTTATGGGCTCGATCCTATGAGGTATTTTATGATAAGAGAGGTACCTTTTGGTCAAGATGGAGATTTTTCTAGAAAAGCAATGATAGGTCGTTTGAACAGTGATTTAGCTAATGATTTAGGTAATTTGGCTCAACGCGTATTAAGTTTTATCCATAAAAATGCTAAGGGAAGAGTACCAGAAAAAGGAATTCTTACAAAAGTAGATGAAAAAATGCTAGAAACTGCTTATGATATCGTAAAAAAAGTACGACCATTAGTAGTGCAAGATCAGGCTCTTCATCGGTACGCAGAGGTTGTATGGCAAGTAGTTTCAGCGGCTAACAAGTATGTGGATGCTCAGCAGCCTTGGGCTTTATACAAGGTGGACCTAGCTCGTATGAATACTGTTTTGTATGTATTACTGGAAGTTATTCGTTGTATAGGGCTGGTAATAAAGCCTATTATGCCAGGATCTATGGATAAATTATTAGAACTACTTAGCATACCCGAAAAGTATCGTACATTCGATACACTAACAGCAGAGCATGCTTTAAAGCCTGGTTTGGAACTGCCAAAACCAAAAGCTTTATTTCCGAGATATGTGAGCACAAGTTAAAATAAAAAGGAAATGAAAAATGCTCGTAGATAGTCACTGTCATTTAATTTATCCAGATTTTCAAAAAGATATCAAAGATGTTCTTCATCGGGCAAAAGAAGCAGGTGTTGAGTGTATGTTGACAATTTGCGCACGACTTAGTGAATTTGACAGTATTTTAGACTTTGTTCGTACTTATGATCAGCTTTATGGCACAGTAGGGGTGCATCCACATGATGTAAAAGATTATCCAGAACTTTCCACTTTAGATTTAAAGGAGCGTGTTCAGAAGAGCTCTAAGATTGTTGGCCTAGGGGAGTGTGGCTTAGATTACTATTATGAGGGATATAATGCTCCTTTGCAGAAGAGAATTTTAGCGACGCATATAGAGGCTGGGAAGAAATTAGATCTTCCTTTGATTATTCATAGTAGAGAAGGTGAGCATGATATGATTAAACTGTTTGATGAAACAGATGTGAGTAATAACCGGACAGGAAAGTCTCCAGGGGTTATTCATTGTTTTTCTGGTACTAAGGAATTTGCATATAAAGCATTAGATAGAGGTTTTTATATATCTGTTTCAGGTATTGCTACATTTAAGAAGTCAGATGATTTACGAGCTATCTTAAAAGAGATACCTCTTGAAAACCTTTTGGTAGAAACAGATGCGCCGTATTTAGCTCCTGTACCTCAACGGGGGAAACGTAATGAGCCAGCTTTTGTGGTGCATACAGCAAAGGCTTTGGCAGAGCTAAAAGGTATTTCTTTTAAAAAGGTAGAGCAAGTGACAACTCAGAACTTTTATAAGCTATTTGATAAGATTCCTGCGTAAATTTTTGGCCCTGTGGGAAAATTAAAGGATTTCTCCTTGTTTTTATCTTTTTGCGTAAAATTTAAAATTAGGCTTATAGTCTTCGATAGAGGCCCTAGGGGTTGACAGTATTTTTACTATTAAGATACAATAACAAAGTATACGGTAGTGATTTTTCAAGAAAAGGGTTGCTATAAGTACAGAAAAGGAAAAAATAAGTAAATAAAAAGGGGTAGGGTATTATGAAAAAGTTATATGTCACATTAGTTTTGGGGTCTTTAATTGTTGCTAGTGGTAGTTTTAGTAACCAAGCTCATGCTTTTGATTGGATGGGTCTGCTTAAAAAAGCAGGAAGTTTTGTAGCGGATGCAATAGGGATAGGGGGTAAAAAAGCTCCAACAAAAGCAGAAGCTCCAAAGGTAAATGAGGACCTTAAAGAGTCTATAGAAGACTTAATAGAAGTCCAAGAAGAGCTTATAAGTTCGAAAAAGGCTGAGCGGGCGAAGGAGGCACCAGAAGTTTTGGAAGATACGGAAGAAGATCTGGACGAGATGAAAGATGCTACGTCAGGCACAGCACAGAAAAAGGTAAAAAGTGCTCTAAAGGTTGTTAAGAGAGCCAAAGATAATCCTGTAAGCAGCAGATTAAAAAAAGTATTAAAGTCGCTAAAATCTGTTGAATCAGCATTGTAGGAATAGTAAAAACTTTACGAACCTCTATTGATAATAAAAAGCTCTACAGTTTGTAGGGCTTTTTATATTTTTGGTTTAGATTTCCCCTTTTTAATTATTTTTATGAATATGTATTTTAAGTTTAAGAATATAGAATTAAGGCTATATTTAGAGGGATATTATGGAAATAAAGGGGCTGCTGGAGAATAAATAAATAAAATCTTTTCAAGATTTCTTATTTTTCCTTGAAAAACATCTAGTTTTCCTCTTAATTATAGGGTAGATTTATTTTTTCTAAAAGAGGTATTTTATTAGATGAGCGATAGTTATAAATCTAGCGTTTTCCTGCCAAAGACGGCATTTCCTATGAAAGCAAATTTGCCAGAGCGAGAACCAGTTTTATTAGAACGGTGGCGCAAGATTAATTTGTATCAAAAACTTCGTGATGCTGGTAAGGGAAAAGAAAAATTTATTTTACACGATGGTCCTCCCTACGCAAATGGTCACTTGCACATAGGCCATGCTCTGAATAAGGTTTTAAAAGATGTTATTCTAAAAGCGTATCAAATGAAAGGGTATGACACACCATTTGTCCCTGGGTGGGATTGCCATGGTTTGCCTATAGAATGGCAAATAGAGGAAAAATTCCGAAAAAAAGGAAAACTTAAAGAGAAAATTTCTATTTTGGACTTTCGTATGGCTTGTCGTGAGGATGCTCAAAAATGGATTAATATACAAAAAGATGAATTTTTACGTTTAGGTATTTTAGGTGACTGGAAAAATCCTTATACAACATTTTCTTATGAAGCAGAGGCTATTATTGTAGAGAAACTTCTACAATTTCTTATGACTGGCCATATATACATTGGTGAAAAGCCAATAATGTGGTCGGTTATTGAAAAAACGGCTTTAGCGGAAGCTGAAATAGAGTACAAAGATAAAATATCTTCTAGTGCCTATATTAAATTTCCTATTACAACATCAAAATGTGCAGCTTTAGAGGGAGCCTGTGCCGTTATATGGACAACAACACCATGGACCATCCCAGGAAATAGAGCTATTGCTTATTCTCCTGATGTACAATACGTTGTTTTATCTGTAAAAAATACGACATCTCAAAAAAAAGAAGCTGATAAATTACTTGTAGCTAAAGAGCTTTTGGAAGCATTTACAAGTGCTAATGGTATTACTGTTTATGATATAGAAAAAGTAATTAAAGGTAGTGAACTAGAAAATACAAAGGCTCATCATCCGCTTTATGCTCAAGGATTTGATTTTGATGTGCCTTTCTTACCAGGTGATCATGTAACCTTGGAGCAAGGTACGGGGCTTGTTCATATAGCACCTAGCCACGGTGAAGAAGATTTTATTTTAGGTAAAGCATATAATTTAGAGGTGCCCAAAACAGTGGGTCCAGATGGGGTTTTCTATGAACATATACCACTCTTGAAGGGGATTCATGTATTTAAAGCAGATGTACGAGTGATTGAAGCCTTGATAGAAGATGGTAATTTATTAAGTGAGAAAAAAATTGAGCATAGCTATCCGCATTCTTGGCGCTCAAAGGCTCCTTTGATTTTTCGTACGACGCCGCAATGGTTTATGCGTATGGAGCAGAGAAATTTGCGAAAAATAGCCTTGAAAGCTATAGATGAAGTGCAATGGATTCCAGGGAAGAGTAAAAATCGTATACGATCTATGGTTGAAAGTAGGCCAGACTGGTGTTTATCTCGCCAACGATCATGGGGAGTTCCTCTAACGTTTTTTGTTCATAAGGAAACGGGCAATGTTTTAAAAAATGCGTTTGTGAATAAGCGTATTTTAGATATTATGCACAAAGAAGGGACAGATGCTTGGTATGAACGGCCAGCGGAAGATTTTTTAGGAGATGATTACAAGAGTGAAGACTACGAAAAAATAAATGATATTGTAGATGTATGGTTTGATAGTGGAGCATCATACGCCTTTGTTTTAGAGAAAAGACCAGAGCTTAAGTGGCCTGCAGATTTATATGTTGAAGGTTCAGATCAACATAGGGGATGGTTTCAATCATCATTGCTTGAGTCTTGTGGAACGCTAGGAAAGGCGCCCTATAAGTCTGTACTAACCCATGGGTTTGTCTTGGATGAAAAAGGCTATAAGATGTCTAAATCTCTGGGAAATGTTGTGTCATTAGATTCTATATTAAAAGAGTACGGTGCTGATATCTTGCGTCTTTGGGTTATTAACTCAGACTACCAGGAAGATATGCGTATAGGAAAAGATATTTTGCGTTCGCAGCAGGATATTTATCGTCGTTTTCGTAATACGTTTCGTTTTCTTTTAGGCAGCTTAAAGGACTTTAGAAAACATGAGGAACTTCCTTATGGTCAGTTACCCAGTTTAGAAAAATATATTCTACATAGAATGAAAGAATTGAGCAGCCAGTTTGACAAGTCCTGTACTAATTATAATTTTCAAGAATTTCTATCTGCCCTTCATAATTTTTGTTCAGGAGATTTATCAGCTTTTTACTTTGATATTCGTAAAGATGCGTTGTATTGCGATGCTGCAGATTCAATAAAACGTCGAGCTACTCGTACAGTTATGCAAATACTTCTTCAGTATTTGATGCGTTGGCTTGCACCAATTCTTACATATACATCTGAAGAAGTTTACCTTTCTTGGCTGGAACAGAAAAAAGAAGAAATAGAAGGCAGAAGTATCTATTTTGAAGGGCTAGAACACATGCCTGATAAATGGCATAATGCTGCACTAATGGAACAGTGGATAAAAATAAGAAGCTTTCGTCGAGTGATGACAGGGGCCCTAGAAGAAGCTAGAAATAAGGGTATTATTGGCTCGAGTTTACAGGCTCAAATATTTATTTATGGGGATAGGGAACAACTACAATATTTAGAAGGTGTTAACCTAGAAGAGTTAGCTATTGTATCGCAAGGAACACTTATTGAATCTGTGGCACCAGAAGAATCTTTTTCTTTAGAGGATGTTCTAAATATAAAGATAACAGTGTGTCCAGCGGAGGGAAGTAAATGTGCTCGCTGTTGGAATATTTTACCTGAAGTAGGTACAGTAGAAAGTCATCTAGACTTATGTATACGTTGTATAGATGTTGTTAAGAAAAAGGAAAATTTTTAAAATGAAATTACTGAAGAAAAAATGGATTATGGTTATTTTTCTTGTTTTAGCTATTGTGGGTTTAGATCAGATAACAAAAGTATATATTTTATCTCTCTTCCAGCATCATAAATTACCTATTCATGTTACATCATTTTTTAAGATCCACTTGGTTTGGAATAAAGGTATTTCATTTGGCTTGCTAAACACGAGTGGAGCGACACCTTGGTGGTTATATATGGGGATAGGTCTTCTTATAGGAATGGTTTTTGCTTGGATATGGCGTCAACGCCAGTCAAATTTAGCATGGCCATTAGCAGCTGTATTAGGGGGAGCTTTAGGTAATATTATTGATAGAATTCGATATGGAGCAGTGGTGGACTTCTTAGATTTTTTTGTGCCAGATACATCTTGGGGAACTCTTCATTGGCCAGCCTTTAATGTGGCTGATGCAGCTATTACCATAGGTGGTATTTGGTTAGCATGCATGCTTTATAAAAAATAATTTAAAAATTAAAAGGAATATATAAATGTATAAAAATAAAATTTCATTGTATCTTACAATTTTGATGATGGTAGGTTCAGCTACCTTTTTGAGTGGTTGTTCTGGTTTAGGTAAATCTCTTGGTTTTAGTAAGAACCCACCAGATGAATTTAAAGTTGTTCGTAGAGCTCCTTTAACATTACCGCCAAAATTTTCTCTCACACCTCCAAAGAAAAAAGATCCAACTAGACCGAGAAAAGAAATGGCTGAGTCAGCGCATTCTATTATGATTGATAAACAAGGAGAGGGTGATTTAGAAAAAGTCTTCATAACAAAAGAAGAGAGAGAAATTAAAACAAAATCTTCAGGTGCATCTGCACACGTTCTTGTTTCGGAAGCAAAGAGGGCCTTGCCTGAAAGAGGAGATCGCACTCATAATATTAGGCACACTGTGGATGAGGAAGCAGGAATTTATAAACCGGATGATAAGACTTTAGTGGAGAGCATTATGTTTTGGGATAAAGGTTCTAAATCAGGGGATATCATTGATCCTGAAGAAGAAAGAAAATCTTATAAGGGTTTGAATAAAGAAGACTGAGTATATGAAAAAATATATAAGAGAAAAGGAAACTCTTGAAAAATTTGGGATAGTTTCGCCTGCTTTTGTTACCTCTTTCTATGAAGTAGGGACACAGTATATTTGGTTACCGGATTTTTCGGAAATAGATAAAGAAATTAAACATTCCAAAGAAGCTGCTGTCGCTACTTTAAAGAAAATGGCAGAAAAAAAGTATACTCCCTGGCATTTTATGAAATATGCTTTAAGCCCTGAGAATATGGAGGTTTGTAAGAAGGTAATAAAATCAGAATTTTCTGCCTTTGATGAGATAATTTTATTGGGAACAGGAGGTTCCAGTTTAGGTGCAAAGGCATTGTGTGAGCTGCAGTCTTATGCTGGTAATACTCAGAAAAAAATTTCTTTCTTTGATAATATAGATCCCAAGCCATTTGAATTATTAATGAGGAGATCAGATCTCGAGCATATAGGAGTATTAATAATAACCAAATCTGGTAGTACACCAGAGACCATGGCTCAGGTGACATATTTAATAGATTTATGGGAAAAAAAATTGGGAAAGGCTGCAATTTCTAAACAATTTATGTGTATTACAGAACCAAAAGATAGTCCTGTATCACGCTTGGCAAAAACTTATAATATTCTATGCTTACCACATGACTCTTTATTAGGCGGCCGATTTTCTGTAGTTTCTCAAGTAGGACTTTTGCCGCTTCTTCTTGTGGGGGGAAGTATATCCCAGTTTCAAGAAGGTTTAGTTCAAGTAGCAGAAAGCCTAAAATATACAGAAAAACTGCCGGCTGCAACTTTTGTGGCAGTACATAATGCTTTGGAAAAAGTATCTAATCTCCAAGAAGTTATAGTGATGTCTTATGGAGATGCTTGGCGGTACGTTCCACCATGGTTTATGCAATTATGGGGAGAATCTTTGGGTAAGAATGGAAGGGGAACAATGCCTGTAGGGTCTTTAGGCACCCAAGATCAACATAGTTTATTACAGCTATTTTTAGATGGCCCTAGAAATAAGTTTTTTACGATTATTATTTCAAAAGAGTATGGTAAAGCAGCTGTTCTTCATCCAATAGATACAGATTTGAATTATTTAAAAGGAAAAACACTCGGGGATCTTATGGAAGCAGAAGCTTGGGCTACAGTCCGAGCTCTTATTGAAAATAAATGTCCTGTGCGTGTTTTACATCTTGATAACTTTCAAGAGAAATCCTTAGGGGTTTCTATGCTAAATTGGATGATAGAAACAGCTCTTCAGGCGAGCATTTGGGGAATTGATGCTTTTGATCAGCCTGCAGTAGAGCAAGGAAAAATTTTAACCAAACAATACCTTAAGGGGTAGATATGATTATTCAACGATTGCCACAAAATCTCATCAACCAAATTGCAGCGGGTGAGGTTGTTGAGAGGCCCGCATCTGTTGTAAAAGAACTTGTTGAGAATGCTCTTGATGCAGGTGCTCAAACAATAAATCTTCATTTGCGACATGGTGGTAAAAGCTTTATTTGTGTAACAGATGATGGTCAAGGGATGGGTAAAGACGATCTAGAACTTTGCTTAGAGAGACATGCTACTTCTAAATTGCCTGATAAGGCATTAGATAATATTAATTTTCTAGGTTTTAGAGGAGAAGCTTTACCAGCATTGGGGTCTATTAGCCGATTACAAATTACGTCTAAAGAAAAAGAAGCTGTAGATGGTTGGTCTATAGGAGTAGCGGGTGGAGAAAAAGAAGAATTAAAACCAGCGGCTTGTGCGCAAGGTACAACCGTAGAATTACGTGATTTATTTTATGCAACGCCGGCGCGGTTAAAATTTTTAAAAGGAGATAGCACAGAGTACAAACATTGCAATGATGTTTTTGTACGCCTTGCTATGGCATATCCTCATGTGACATTTATTTTGAAGCATAATGGCAGGGAAACGGCACGGTGGCAAGGTGCTGTGGGTACAATACAAGAGCAGATGCAAAAACGGATAAGTGCTATTCTAGGACAAGAGTTTATTGATAATTCTTTATATCATGAGGTGCAGAAAGGATCTTATAAAATTCGCCTGTTAGCTGGTTTGCCTACCATGAACCGTTCCCAGGCAACGTACCAGTATATATTTATTAATAATCGTGCAGTGCGGGATAAAATTTCTTCCAGTGCTATCCGTCAAGCATATCAAGATTACTTATCTAGAGATAGGCACCCTATGGTTGTGGTATATATAGAAATGCCATCGGAAGAAGTTGATGTAAACGTTCATCCGGCTAAAGCTGAAGTGAGATTTCGTCAGGCACAGATTGTTAGACAATTAATAGGAAGAACTTTGTTTGAGGCCCTTCAAAAAGGCTCTCATCAATCTTCTACAACAATTGCGACGGATATGTGTCAGAAATTTGAAAACCCAACTACTCTTGCATTTTCAGTAGCTAAAAATCAAAATATACAAGATTCTCAGATGCAAAAAACATATGGATCACCAAATGAACGCCCCTCTAGTTATTCATCATTAAAATCTTCCCCAGGCTTGTTTTCCTCAGCAGAAACGCATTCTGTTCGACATATAGATCAAGCTCCTATGGATTTAGTTTCTACTATATCAAAAAATGAATCTGATTTTCCACCTCTTGGATGGGCGGTGGCACAAGTGTATCAAACATATATAGTAGCACAAGCCAAAGATGGACTTATTTTAGTAGACCAGCATGCAGCCCATGAGCGGATAACATATGAACGATTTAAGAAGCAGCTAGGTACCTCAGGTGTGACTTCTCAAGCTTTGTTATCTCCCGAAGTGGTCGAACTATCGGAATCTCAAGTTCAAGCCGTTCAAGACAATAAAATTTTTTTAGAAGAGCTTGGACTTAAGTTTGAGTCTTTTGGAGAAAAAGGAATTCTTGTACAAGAGCTGCCTTCATTGTTGGGTTCTAACGTATTAATAAAGAAACTTATTCAAGATGTGAGTGATGATCTGCTACAGGCAGAAGAACCCTTAGCATTACAGGATAAGATATTTCATCTATTGGCCACGCAAGCATGCCATGGTAGTGTGAGGTCTGGTCGGAAACTAGCGGTACAAGAGATGAATGCTTTATTACGTCAGATTGAAGAAACGCCATTTTCGGGGCAATGTAACCATGGGAGACCTACATATGTAAAGCTAAAATTAAAAGATCTTGAACATCTTTTTGGTAGGGAATAATTTTTTTTTCATTTGCCCCTTGAAAAATATATTTAAGTTGCTATATGTGAAGTATATTTATTTTAATAATTTTATATATAGAGATTATAGCCATGAAAAAGTTATCAGTATTTGCTTTTTTTAGTTTTTTTATTACTTCGAATGCATTTTCTATGTACTCAGACTCATATCAACACTCAAATGATCCATTAGAAACACTATGCCGAAGGCCTTCTGTGGCCCGGAACTTATTTTCATTTAGTTTTGAAGATGAAGAAAAAGGAGAAGAAGAAGTTCTAGGAGGAGAATCACCTGTAGATATGAAGGCTGCTGCTTCGTCAAGCTCAGATCCAGCTAAAGCTGAGATTTTAGCTGAAGAAGATGAAGCACCTGCTTATACAGGAGA
>JAJRRM010000121.1 GCA_024279475.1 Alphaproteobacteria bacterium
GCTTTGATGAAACCATTGAAAATCTAAAAAAAGATACCTTAACTGAAGAAGCAGAGTCCCTTATGGAAGCAACTGTGCATTGGCTCCGTCATACAGGAATTTCTGATGATGTTAAGCATAGAGCAAAGGAGCATGTTAGAGATGATGCAGGTCACAGTTCCAGCGCCATTACAGATAAATATATTGATATTGAGCTTAAAGAACGTCACAATTCTGCTAAAAATAAAAGAATTTTAGGAAAATATATGCTAGCCTTAAAAGCTTTGATATAGCGTATGTTTAAGAAAGATAAACTCTCTGCATGAATGGATGAAAAAAACGTCATTGGTGAAGTGCTCTTTATTAATCAAACTTTCGGTGTTTATACCAGTTAAATAACGCTAAATAATAGAATTATCTTAGCCTATTTTATTTTTTGCAACAGAGCCTTTAAAATAGAGTTTTTATTTTTTTAATAACTTCTAAATTTCTTTGTGCAATCTTATGTCCTTGTTGAGCAGCTTTGGTAAACCACTCTATTGACTTTGATTCATCATGGGAAATTTCATCACTTCTTTGATAAATCAATCCTACTTGATTTTGTGCGTCAGCATGCCCTTTCCCAGCAGCTTCCAAAAACCATTTTAATGCTTTTTCATCACTCTTATCACAAGCAATTCCATCATGATACATCACCCCTAGATTGTATTGAGCAAGACAAAATTCTGCTTCAGCAGCTTCCTGAAAGTGAGAAAATGCCTTAGCTTCATCTTTATAGCTACTTCTATCCTCAAGAAATATGAGAGCCAGGGTATTTTTAGCATCTAAAACGCCTCCTTTACTAGCTTCATTAAGCCAATGAAAGGCTTGATCCTCATTTCTAGGAGTTCCCCAACCTTCTAAAAACATTTTTCCAACAATAGACTGTGCTTCTAAAAATCTTCCTTCTGCTGCCTTTAAAATCCACTGAAATGCTGCTACTTGATCTTTAAGAACGCCCTCTTCCCCTTCAAATAAGAGTGTACCAAGATTCAGTTGAGCTCCATTATGATCTTGTTCTGCAGCCTTTGAAAACCAATGGAATGCTTGAATAGGGTTTTTATCAATACCTATGCCATTAAGATACATCAAACCAATTAAAAATTGAGCCTCTGCGTGATTTTTATTAGCAGCCCCAAGAAAGGATTTTGCTGCAAGATTTAAATTCTTGGGAAATCCATCTCCTAACTGACACATACGCCCAAAGTTATATTGTGCAATAGGATCCCCTGTTTTTGAGGCTTCTTCATATAATACAATAGGATTTTCCTCAAACTTCTCTATTCTCATGATAGCTGGTTTCAAAGCTTGTCCCCATGCTTCAACTCTAGGAGTAACATCCGGTTTTATAGTCATAAGGAATTGCAATTCCTGGAAGGCTAAAGAAAATTTATTTGATATACGAGGATCTAGTAGTTTACCTATTTTCTGTGCAAAAAGTAAAAAACTATCTTCTTTTAAACTCTGTAAACCTTGAAGATCTTTTTTGACTTTTCTCAAAGCATCTATAATTCTTTCTCTATTTTCTAGAAATTTAGGGTTAGATTTTGTAATAGCTAGGCATGGAAATAAAATAGATTGAGAAGCAATATCTTGCATACACTTCAAAATATTTTCATGTACCTCTCCAACAAGAGAATTCACAAGAATACGGGATTCTGCTCGAATTTGAGGTTTTGCTATAGGGTTAACTATAAAATTTGCAGAAAGTATACTTTCAAAAATAGCTTCTCTATGATCAGAAGGATACGGACCATCTTCAGTTGGATAAGGAAACGAAGAAACCAAAGCTTCATGATTATCAAGAAGATATCTGATTAAGTCTCTAACATCTGAGGTAAAATTAAGAACTAATTTTGCCTCATCTTGTAGGATAGTTTCTAGTATTGTTCGTGAATCTACGTCAGCCGTACGTCCGTATCTCATAACCACCACTGATAAGCCTTGCTGCAATTGGGATAAAGGGAAAACTTCTGTTAGATATCTTAATAATTCCACAAACTGTGTCATCCTGGCTTGAAAATAGTCTTCTGGAAGAGTCAAAACAATCTTAACATGTCCTGGGGTAGTAAATAGTTGATGCACAGAGTACGCGTTAATAATATCTTGTACAGGCCCAGCTGAATCAAAAAAACCTGGCGTGTCCCAATAAACAGTATCGCCACGGCTAAACGCAGGAAATGGTAGGGTGGTCTGAGAGGCCAAACCATGACCTACCAGAGAACCATCAAGAGGATTCTCTACAGTAAGAATACGATGCCCCATAGGATGCCCCAGATACCTTTGACTTAAAACTTTTCTTTCAGCCATATAGTTAAGGAGCGTGGTTTTACCAGATCCTGTAGGTCCTAGAAGCACGACTCTTTCTTTTTTTGGATCCAGGTGCTCTTGAGTTCTTCTTTTAAACTCTTCTATGCTTTCTCTTAAGCTTTCTGCAGTAGTAGTAGGAGGCTTTTCATCATCTTTTTTCTCAGCACCACCTAGCTGTGCAGACCATGCTGAAGAGAATAAAAACAAAGAACTAATAAAAAGGCCCCAAACTAAACTATATTTGCACTTTATCATTTATCATTCCTTTTCTAGAATTTTTAGACTCTGTCGTTTAACATTACTTAAGTTATTTTCCAATGTACTTTGTGAAAAAGAAAAATTGCTTGTGTGGTCTTTTTTGGCTTCAGTAAATAAACAGTCTTCAACAAATCCCAAAGAAACTAGAGTGCTGAAAGCAGCTCTTTCCATCATAGTATTTACATCAGTAGCACGAAATTTAACAGTGGGTTCATCTAAGCTCCATTGCAGTTGCCAAAGTTGCAAAGCTTTTTTTCCAGTTTTTTTAATATTACCAAGAGCACTAGATGCTATCACATGAAACTGTTGAATTAATGTATTCAGCGCTTGATACCTTGAATTCCTTTGTTGAGTAAAAGATCCAAGTTGTTGAAGTAATCTCCTACCGTCGCTAGAGTTAGTACTATTTTGGTGGCAGCTAACCATACTACTCGCATGGCTAGAAAAACTTTGTAAAGCTTGGGAATTTTCCAATTCTTTTGCAACCTGAGAAGAAAAAGATCCGAGCATATCTGTTACTTGACGTTGAATAGTAATATGGTTTATAGACTTTTCTATCTGTATGGTATTTACCATGGAGCTTGGTAAACCGGGCACTTCAATTTTTTTTCTCGAACCAATCATATTCCGTGCAATGTAAGCATAGTTTGTACAGTAACCCGCATGAGTTCCGTCGGCATGCCGATTTGCAACTGAGACAAGACCGCTAACAATAGAAGACATTCTATTAGTTTCACTATCGTAGACATTAGATTCTTCTACCATAGAGCTATGAATTTTTACAAAGTTTTCTCTTAAAGATTGTTCTGAATCACGCAACGTGCCAGCAACCAGTTTTTCTAGTTTTACTGCCAGAGATGTATCACAAAAAATAACAATGTTTATCAAGAAAAAAGAGATAAAAAAGGCTTTTTGAATTCTATTAGGCAAAACGTATTTCCCTGTTTCTGCTGTGCTTTGTTTCTTTTTCATAATAATAAGAAGCTTCTATTATCCTTTTATATCCATACATCGACCAAGACGAAAAAACTGAAAATATTTTCATATAATACCTCCTGCATAATAAATATAAAACCTTTCCGTATTAAAAAACAATTATTATATTTATGCAATACTTTATTTTTTCTTTATTTTTAATCTTATTCATTTAAATATATTTAAATAAAAACCTTTGAGGGTCCTAGTTTTAAAGGTCTTTTTTTATTAATCATTCATTTTAAAAATGGGCGGTTCGTAAAAAAGAAATGATTTATAAGAAATCCTCTGAAACCTTAGCATAGCGTTTTGTTCAAGGAGTATCTATTGTTTCTATAGGAAGACAATACTGTCATAAAACCTGATAAAAAGAAGGAGAAAAAGATCCCCCTTCCGCAAACACCCCTATAGACATCGAACTCAAAGAATGCCATGCAAGCTCAAAAAGTAAAAGGATTTCTAAAAACCTTGAAGATAGTTAACTAGATTTTTCTATACCCAGAGATAGAGAGGGAGAGTTTATCACACTAACTCTTTAGCTTCGTTATTTTCTCAGGGGTAGGTAAATATTCTTTCAACTTTTCTGGTAGTTTTTCAGTTAACTTAAACTGTGAAATTCCCATGGGCTTATTAATTCCCTCAATTGCATATTCAACGGTAATACCTTTTTTGTCCTCACATAGTATAAAACCTATAGTTGGATTATCAGAATCATCTTTTACTCTTTTGTCCATTAGATTTAGATAAAAATTTAATTTCCCTGCGTATTCAGGTTTAAATTTTCCAGTTTTTAGTTCTATGACTACATAGCATTTAAGCTTTACATGGTAAAAAACGAGATCTAGGTAGTAATCTTCTTCCTCAAGTTCAATATGGTATTGATTGCCTATGAAAGCAAATCCCTGACCCAATTCAAGCAAGAAGTTCCTAATATGATCTATGAGTTTTCTTTCTAGCTCACGTTCATTAAACTTACCTTGAATATCTAAAAATTCTAGATTATAGGGATCCTTAATAATACTGGCCACTAAATCAGATTGAGGGGAGGGAAGAGTGTTTTAAAGTTATTAATGCTTTTGCCTTGCCTTTTAAATAACCCTGTCTGAATTTGTGCTACTAGGACATTTCTAGACCAGCCATTTTTAGCGGCTTCATTTGCATATCATAGGCGTTCATCATGCTCCTGTACCTTATCCAAAATGTAGTATTATGATACCAAGTAATTTGCGCAAGCGTCGCCTGCGTAATTTCAAAACCAGGATAAGATTTGGCAAAAGTCTGCATATAGATAAGATTTCTAGTTGATAGACCTTTTATTTCAGGATATTCTTTACGCAAGTCTTTTGACAGATTCTCAATAACTTTACTTCCCCCACGTCTATAGGAATTAAAAGTCCCAAGGCTTCCTGTATAACAGCTTAAGAAACTAAGAGTTTTTTAAAATCCTCATGATGCTTTTCTGGAAGATCTAAATCGGCTGCTGATTGATCTTTTATAAATGCCATTGTATCAAACAAGGATAATGGTGCAGAAGGCCTATTTAAAAAGATATTTTTCATAGGTTGATTATCTCTATAATCACTCTTATTGTCAATATTCTAATAAATAAGGATACTTAATTAGGCATAGCTCACAACTCTTCTCCCAGAGAAAATCAATGATAGTATGGCTACCAGCTTTACTAAGGACTACTAACTCTTGATTGAGATTCCGGTGCACCTTCTCGTGTTATATAACCCTCTTTTTTTTTGAGATCTTTCTGTCCAGAGAAACTTCTCTTCTTAGAAGAAGCAGAGCTTTGCCTTTCACTGTTCACAATAAATAACTCACTAATTTCAACCAAGGAACGTCACATCTCTTGTGCAGCTTAGCTACGGCACACTTGCAGCAGAGCCTTTTAATCTTCCTTAGCCTCTTCTATCTCTAGCTCTTCAATAGCATCTCCCAAACCTGAAACCCAATTTTCTGGATCTATTTTTATATATCGATCTAGATCTTCCACAAACCCAAGGCGTAAAGACGCGATCCACTTATCTACTTTTTTATATAAACTTGCAAGATTTTGTTTTTTATGATGAGCAGTCTTTCCACAACGATTACCCACTCCTGTTATGAGACCTTGAACATGACCTTCCATTTGATTACGTTCTAAAGAAGAAAAAGACAGAGTAATAACTGAAAAGGAGGAAGACAGTATATAAAGAGCGTAAGTAGGAGCAAATGAAGCTAATGAGAGAGCGTTGGTTGAACCTATTCCTTTATCATTCCAAGTGGTCCAAGAAGCATAGATGGACTTCGAATCAACAAACCTATAGGTATACAAGAACAACAATCTGCTGTACTTCTGCAAGCTCTGTTGCCGCAACTATGGTTAAAATGTTCTGTTGCTTCGCTTACATATCTCTCACCCTGTATAGGGTTATAGTTTGCACACCTGGATATAATATTAGCAAAAGCAGTACCTGTATCTTCTATTAAACGTAGAATTAAGAAAGACCCTATAATAGATCCCAAAAAACATGATGCATATATGTCTGTATCAAAAGTTTCAGACACAGCATATACCGATCCATACCAGACTGAAAAACTTGACAAAAGCCCTATGAATCTTCCCACATTATAAAGGGTATTGTACCAACACGGATGTTTGTTGTTAAAGGCCCTAGATAAGAGAGGGCACCGGCTATCTTCATAATTTAAATGTATATGATAATCTAATGAGCCTTCTCCAGAAAAATTAACAAGGGATCTCACTATTAAAAAATTAGATAATTGCTGGGAAAGTAGTTTTTTATCTAATATTTTTCTTATTTGCTCTTGCCTCTGTGAGGCTTCTTCAAAATCTTTCAACCGTAAAGTATTAATATCTCTATCAAAGTTTTCTGTTTCTTTTTCAATAAATCCTTCAAGTTTACTAATCTTTAAAGCTAAATGATTTCCCGCTTCTGGCTCTTTTATGAGTCTTCTAAAACCTGCAGATAGATTTTCAGATATTTTGTCTTTTGTTTTTCTAGCAAACTGTACATGCTTTGGTTGTCTTTTTAAGCAGCAATAGGCACTTTTAGCACATGATGCAATAGAATTTCTCGCTCCAAAATAGGCTTCTCTAGCTGTATTATTAGCCCAGAAAATGCTGGCTACAATAAAAAGGTGCATAATAGATGGAACTTCAAATAGTGGATTTGCTGGAGATGTATAATTTAACTCCTCAAATTCTCTTCCAAGTTTAAGCAAATCTAAAAGAGTAAAAAAAGGCTTAAAACCAATAATAACAGCTAACATACTTCCAAGAGACCTCTGCATAAAGAATTACAGCATATTTTCCTTTAACTCATTGATATTGAGAGAGTTGATTTGTAATATATCGTTATTATTACAAGGAAAACGAGATGATAAGTTTTGCAGATGCA
>JAJRRM010000005.1 GCA_024279475.1 Alphaproteobacteria bacterium
AGAGAGGTGTTCAGCAACAGCACAGAAAGCTTTGAGTTTTTTTGTCTCCAATGCTAAGAGCATAAATAATCATAGGAGAATTTTGAAATTCATAAATCAGAAAACAAATCTCTTTGAACGTTTTCATGATCTTTTATATATTCATCAATGGCCTTTTTTATATGAAAAAGGCAGGTTTTATCTGTCTTTTTGGCAATGGCGTTTAATTTATCTTCCATTTCTTTATCTAAATGAACGTATATCATTTCAAAGACCTCATTTTATAAAAAAAATTATAGCTCTTTCTTGTGCAGTATATTCTTTTGGGGTTTTTGATCAAGAGGCAAGGGCTGATGAAGATCAAACCTGTCAAGTGCGCGCTTTTATTGAAGGGAATATAAAAAGTAGCTGCCGTTCTTCAGGCTCTCATAATAACTCAGATAACGCTTTAACCACGCTTCCCAATAAAATAACAGCCCCAACACTTCTGGTGTTTGTAAGTACCTCTATGCCTAAGTCTTCTATAGAGCATCTTTTACACCAAGTAGAGAAAGTAGGGGGTGTTTTGGTAATGAGAGGCCTTATAAATAACTCTTTTAAAGAGACCGCTGCCTATATGAAAGAGTTTAAAGCAGGCCTTTGGATAGATCCAACGATTTTTAAAGCTTTTAATATTGTACAAGTGCCAACGTTTGTGGTTTTAGAAAAGCCATTTGTGCAAGGCTTAGTTGTTAAACACGAGAAGCTCTCAGGAAACGTTAGTGTGGATGTTGCTCTTGAGAAAATTTCTAAAGAGAGTGTTAAAGCACAAGAACTCCTTCTTAAATTAAGGAGTAATAAAAGATGACTCTATTTTCTTTCTATGCTTTTTTACGTAGTCATCTAAAGCTTCTCTTAAAAGCCAAGATGTGGACTTGTTGGTTATTTTTGAGAGCGTTTTTAAAGTTTTGTCTATCTCTGGGTCTATATGGTAGATGGTCATACTCTTCCCTCTTCTTTATTACATTTTTTATAAGTGTACCCACTGTAAGCTTTGGAGAAGATATATCAAGCTTTAAGAAAGCGTATTCAAGTCATGTCTCAAGCATCCAATCAACAGACTTGAAAAATCTTGCAGGGATTTGTGAGGGAGCACCTACAGAAACTTCTTTGTCTGGAAGTTCTAACCTAGAGGGTTCTGTTCAAGCTAAACTAGGATCCTCTGATCCGGCTATTCAATTCATGAACGAAACCACCAAAGACAGGCCTTACTTTACGATAGGGCATAAAGATCCCTTTGTTAAAGGCGCCCAGGGGGCTCTCCAAGATCCAGAAGCTTTCCTAAAAGCAGGCGTATTTGTATCAGAGGATATTTTAGAAGAAGAAGAAATTGTTTGTGAAGAGGGTAGGGGACTTGCAAAAACGATTTGTATAGAAGATCCTATTATTGTTAAGCCTAAAAAGAAGAAGGAGAAAAAGAAACACCTATAATTGATATTAAAGACACTCCTGAACAGAAGGAGTGTTCTCCTGGATAATACTGACAACAACTATACATTTTTGTTTATATATTGACATATATGTTAATATACATCATTTTATATATAGTTGGAGAGAGAACATGATACCTAGAAAACTAGTTCCCCTTTTTATTAAAAAGAAACCCTTCTTTATTGAAGAAGCTAGCCATTTATTGGAGATAAGCAAAAAAGATACAGCACATCTTTTATATAGATTATCCAAAGCAAATCATATAAAAAATATTAAACCAGGTTTGTACTTTCCTGTTTCAGATAAAAGTCTATTGGCAGATGAAGCAATTTCAGATCCATGGATTTTGGTTCCTTATGTTTTTCCTTCTTGTTATATTGGTGGTTGGTCTGCTCTAAATTACTGGGGTTTAACTGATCAACTATATCTAAAAACTGCAGTTTTTAGAAACTCAAATACTGTAACTAGAAATAGAAGCTTCATAGGTTATGAGTATGCTTTATTCAAATCTATCCTTTGTGTTGACATTGGCAATGATATAGTTTGGAGAGAGAATATTAATGTACCCATATCAGATGTACATAAAACTGTAATAGATGTTATTAATGCTCCAATATCCGGAGGCGGCGTATATTCTGTTGCAGAGAGCTTAAAAACATATTTTGAGGAATTTTATGACGAAGGAATATTTATAAACTATCTAGAGTCCATAGAAAATAATACTTTTTTCAAAAAACTTGGGTTTTTCGTTGATTTTGTGAAAGGACCTCACCATACTTTGTGTAATTTATCTAAGAAAAGAATTTCTAAAGGATACACATATTTAGTGGACAAAGATAAAAATAAAAAACTTATTACCCGTTGGAACTTGTTTGTTGAAGAAGATATAAAAAATGATTACATGCGAAGAAATAAAACATATAGCTAATAAAACAGGTTTAAGCTCCTATCAAGTAGAAAAGGATTACGCTTTAACTTGGATTTTGGTAGCAATGTATGAAAACAAAAGAAATTTTGATAACTGGATATTTAAGGGAGGAACCTGTTTAAAGAAATGTTATTTTGGAGATTATAGATTTAGTGAAGATCTTGATTTTACACTCTTAGATCATAAAAATGATAATATACTTGATTTAAGAAATTCTATAACATCCTTATTTACCTGGATTTATAAAAATTCTGGTATTGAAATAGATAAGGATAGAAGTAAATTTGAAAGCCATGAGAATATATCAGGCCAGAATATTATCCAGGGAAGGATATACTATAGAGGTCCTATGAGTCCTTCTGACTCTAAAAGATGGCCTAAAATAAAATTTGATATAACCTCTCATGAAAAGGTAGTTCTTTCTCCTGAAAAGAAAAGAATATTACATGATTTTTCTGATGCAGAAAAACTATCTCACGTAGAGATTAACTGCTATCCTATCTACGAAATATTTGCTGAAAAAATAAGAGCTTTATTTGAAAGAACAAGACCTAGAGATCTTTATGATGTTGTCCAATTATATCAAAAATATTCTTCCTGGGATGTTATAAAATTGAAAAATATTCTAAGAAAGAAGTGTGAATTTAAAGGTATTAATAAACTTCATATTCAAGATCTAAAAATTAAATTTTATTATCTGCCCGGAAGTCATATTGAACAAGGGGAATCAGCTCAAAACGCTCCTGTTAGAGAGCTAAAAGAAGAAACGGGATTTGAGTGTAAAGTAAAAAGATTCTTAGGATGTTTAGAATATAGCTTTGATCCGGAGGAGAATAGCATTTGCCACAATCATGAGTATAACCTTGTTTTTGAAGCCACAAGCAGTTCTCTAGAGTCTGCCCAGACAATCCTCTCTCCAGAAAGTCATATAGAGCTTGTTTGGATGTCTTTGGGTGAACTAGATACGATAGATTTTAGACCAGAACCATTAGTTTATCTAATCCCACAGTGGTTAAAAAATGAGGAAAGCAATATGTTTCAGAGCGAAATGATTTAAGTTTATTTACAATCATATTTTATAATGCTTTATTTGATAAGAATTGAAATAGTATAGGTTCTGATATGGATAAAAAAAAAGAAGATTTTATTGAAGAATTCTTTAAAAGCCATTTGAAAAATATTAAGGGAGTACCTTTAACCCGTCGTGAAGCTGAGGTTATATCTTATATGACGCATGCAATAAGCAATACGGATCTTTTGTCTAAAAATCTAAAAATACAACCTACTACTGTTCAATCTCATATATCAAACATTAAAGGAAAATTAAATTTATCTAGCCGCTCTGAAATTGTTCCCTTTATAAAAAGGTCAGGAAAAGAAAAAAAGTTTAGGGATTTTTATGAGCTACTAAACGGAGAAAATCATTTTTCAAATTTAAAGAATTCACCTGATATATCCTTATTAGAAGAAAGAGAAAATACAACTTATGTGAAGAATGATTACTGGAATTTACCTCCTAAGTTAGAACACTATACACCTAGGAAAGACCTTACCAAAAACATTTGGCAAAAGTTTGATCAAGAAGCAGAAAAACCTTTAGTAACGGTAAGTCTTGTGGGCCTTCATGGACTGGGAGGAGTTGGAAAAACAATTCTTGCAACCAATATAATACACAGTCCAAATAATAAATATAAGTTTAAAGGATGGTTTAAAGCAGAAACTCAAGATCTTTTAAAAACAGAATACTTTGAGCTGGGAGAAAACTATGATTTATTTTCAAAAGATGCCTCTGAAAAAGTAAAAATAAATAAAGTAAAAAAGTGGTTAGAAGGTCAAGATCATACACTTCTTGTGTATGATAATGTGGAAGATATAGATAGTATTTATCCTTATCTGCCGAATAAAGGACATATTCTTATTACATCTAGAAATTCTAGGCTGCCAGGGGCTATAGAAATAGATAGAATGACAGAGTCAGAGGCTTTACAGCTTTTTGTCAAACTTATCCCAAAGTTTTTACAAGAAAAATCTAATTTTAAACAACAAGCAAAGGAAATTGTTAGAAAACTAGAATATCTCCCTTTGGCTATTTCTCAGGCAGGAGCTTATATAGTTGAACATCATATGGCCCTTTTTGAATATTTATCTTTATATGAAACGGAAAAAAAGAGCCTTCTTTCAGAAAAACTTATGCCCCCTGGTGATATTCATGATTCTGTTTATACAACATGGGAAATGAATATAAAATCTATAGAAGAGCAGCCAAATAGTAATAAATCTTTAGAGCTCCTAGATTTTATTGCTTATTGCTACCCTGAAAACATACCTAAAAAGCTTCTTATGCAGTATTTAAGTAACAATACAGATAAAAAATCAGAAATTCTACTAAATAAAAGTTTGAAGCTCTTAAAAAGATATTCTCTTGTTAAAGAATCTAGAGGATTTATTTCTATACATCGACTTGTTCATGATTGGATAGGGAGTAAATTATTAGAAAAACAAAAAATAATAGTCCTTAAAAAAGCAACAGAAGTAATAGTAAAATTATACCCTGAAAATGATAGAAAAAAAGAAGCAGTTGATTTAATAAGTAGCTTAGTTCCCCATATGGAATATCTTTTAAATCAAGTGGAATCGTATCTTAGTGAAAAAAACTTTATACCTTTGATGTTTGTTTTGGGGGACAGTTTTATGATTATAGGTAACTATAATAAAGCTAAAATATTATTGGAGAGAACTCTACAATTACAAAAAAAATATTATGAAGTAGGATATATAAAATTTTCAAACACTTTATATAAACTTGGTCTTATTTATTATCATTTTGGTGATTTTAATAAGATGAAAGCTTCATTAGAAGAAGCATTAGCTATTAGAAGTAAATATTATGGATCAAATCATATAGAAACAACTGATATATTAGATTGTCTTAGTAAATTACATGTTTATTTGGGAGAATATAGTACAGCAAAAAAATTGATAGAAAAGTCTATAACTATTAAAAAAAAGCATTATTATTATACTGATAATGTAGAAATAGCACACACCTTACATCAATTTGGGAAAGTTTACATAAATTTAAGAAATTTTAATAAGGCAAAGAAATCTTTAGAAAAGTCACTAGCTATAAAAAAGAAACACTATGGCATAGATCATATAGAAACAGCACATACCCTACATCAACTTGGAAAAGTTTTTTCTTATCTAGGAAATTTTAATAAAGCAAATCAGCTTCTTAAAAAAGCTCTAATGATAAAAGAAAGATATTATAATATAAATTATAGGGATATAGCTTATACTTTATATCAACTTGGAAAGCTGAACTTTTATCTTGGAAACTTTAATGCAGCAGAAAAATTATTAAAGAGGGCGTTATTAATTAATAAGGAGCATTTTAGCCCTGAACATATTGAAATAGCTTTTCCAACATATCAACTTGGGAGATTTTATCTTTATATAGAAAAGTTTGATAAAGCAAAAAAATTTTTAGAAAAATCTTTAACAATGAAACAAAAGCATTTTGGACCAGGTCATATACTATTTAATGATTTAAACAGTATGGGTGATTTATTTTACGCAAAAGAAGAATTTATAAAAAGCCTAGAAACTCATAAAAAAGTTTTAAAACTAGTAGAAAAAAATCTTGAAAAAGAACATGCTTTTGCAGCAAGAAGTTTAAATAGCATAGGCATATCTTATTTTTCTTTAGGTGATTTTGAAAAAAGTAAAGAATCCTTTAAAAAAGCTTTAAAAATATCTACTAAATTGCATGGCAGTGTTCATATTTTTACATCGATTATAAAAGCAAATATAGGAAATATGTATAGAATTCAGGGGGAAGTTACTAAAAGCAAAGAGATATTGGAGCAAGCTGAACAAACTTTAAGTAAGTCTTATGGGTTTGATCATATTAATGTAGCAAAAATTATGGGAAATTTAGGGTTTTTGCACGATAGTTTGGGAAATAAATCTAAAAGTAGACAATATTGTGATAAAGCAAAAGAGATATTAAAAAAATATTTAAGAGAGGATCATTCAGATATCAAAATTCTTGAAAACAATAATGGAAAAAAAGAAAAAGTAGGCTACTTTGTTTTGTTGCCCATTTAAGCATAAAGTAAGATTATCTAACTATTTAGTTAGAATATATTGTAGGATCCCCTACCTTTTTTAGAGATAGGGGAGGAGTTACTTTTAAAGTTCTTGTTCTCTTTCTTCCATATTTTTTAGATGTCTCCGTCTATATTCACTTGAGTATGTATACTCTCTCTCCATAGCGTCTAGTTTTCTACTAGTTCTTTCAAACGGTTTTAATTCTTCTCCTACTGCAGCTGCAGCTATAACTGTCATGATAGACTTATTTCCAACTACTTTTTTTACAATTGATAGCCATTTACAAGCACTGGATTCTTTTATAGGCGATAAACTGCTTATTGCAAGAAAGCTTAAAAGTAATAGTCGTTGATATTTTATTTTAGTCATAATATTATCTCCATAGTTAAGTTTAACTTTTTAAGAGAAAGGGGATCCCCATGATCCTCTTTCTTTTTTTATGTACCTGGGGAAATTCTATATTTTTTTACTTACCCGCAAGCAACATCCTTACGCTATGAAAATCTCAAAGATTTGAAAATTGTGAAAAATTATCTAGTGGGGTTACTAGTTAAAAACTAACAGGTTTTATGTATAGTAAGAAAACTCTTGTAAAAAAACTGTAGACATACGTATAGAGTGGTTTATTAATTAGATTAAATTAATAAAAAGATATCTATTGTGGATACTAAAAAAGATTTAATACTTAAAGAATTATTCAAAAAGCATCTTAAAAGTATAAATAAAGTAAGCTTTACCCGGCGTGAAGTTGAAATTATGTCTTGTATGGCCCATGCAATCCTCAATACATATCTTATATGTAGAGCTTTAAACTTAAAAAATAGAAACATTGAAGAACATATAGCAAACATTAGACGTAAACTTAATGTGTCAAGCCGTTCTGAAGTTATTCTTTTTATAAAAAAGAGCAAAGAGAGTTAAAAAAGAAGAAGAACTCTAACATCATTTTTTAATAATAGTTGACAAATACAATAATAATTTTAGATTTATTATATAAAAATAAAGTATAATATTATGAAATTATTAATAACAGGGAGCAGAGGTCTTATAGGGTCTGCTCTAAGAAACAGTCTACTTTCTCAAAAGATAGAAACAATAGGTTTAGATTTAGAAGAAAAAACCCAAACGGAAAGAGGGGATATAAGAGACGAGGCCTTTCTTAAAAAACAGATGGAAGACTGTACAGGTATTATTCATTTAGCTGCTATTTCTCGTGTAGTTCACGCTCAAAAAAATCCGAGAAAATGTTGGAGTATAAATGTAGAAGGAACAAGAAGTTTATTAAAATGTGCCTTGTTATCTCATAAAAAACCGTGGGTTATTTTTGCAAGTAGTAGAGAGGTTTATGGTCAACAGAAATTATTGCCTGTTTGTGAAGATGCTGGTTTTCATCCAGTAAATGTCTACGGTTATGCAAAGGTGGCTGGTGAGATGGAGTGTTTATATGCGCGTTCTTTAGGTATTCAAACTGCAGTTGTTCGTTTTTCCAATGTTTATGGGGGAGAGAATGACCATGATGATCGTGTTATACCTGCCTTCGTAAGAGCGTCTCTTTTAAACGAACCTCTTCGTGTAGAAGGGTCGGAAAACATATTTGATTTTACTCATGTAAGTGATGTTGTTTGTGGTCTCATAAACCTAATAGGTATTATGAATACAGATGGTAGGGAAGCCTTACCTCCTATTCACTTTTCTACAGGAAAAGGAACAACTTTGAGAGAGCTTTCAGATTTAATTCGTCATTGTTCTAATAGTTGTTCTTCTGTAAACCAGTATTCCGCTCGCAATTTTGATGTTCATTCTTTTATTGGTAACCCTAAAAGAGCAAAAGAGATTTTAGGTTGGCAGCCGGAGGTTTCTTTGGAAGAAGGAATTTTACAGCTTACCAATCGCTTGAGGAAGGTTGCATAATGAAAGTTTTAAAAGTTATCCATGGATATCCTAAGCGCTATAATGCTGGTTCAGAAGTTTATAGTCAAATGCTGTGTCAAGGACTTGCAGATGCAGGGCATGAAGTTCAAGTTTTTACCCGTGAAGAAAATCCTTTCAAGCCAGATGGTGTTTTATCACAAGAACTTGATTCATCAGATTCGCGTATTTTTCTAAACCTTATTAATCTTCCGAAAGAACGAAATAGATATAAATATTCCCAACCTCTTGTAGATCAGAAGTTTAAGAAAATTTTACAAGAATTTTCTCCAGATGTAGTACATATTGGCCATTTAAACCACCTTTCTTTATCTATGATTGATGAGATAAATAACTTCAATATTCCCATTGTTTATACGCTCCATGATTATTGGCTTATGTGCCCTCGGGGACAATTTCTACAACGCAATTCTGAAAAAGAAGTATGGGCTCTTTGTGAAGGTCAAGAGGATAAAAAATGCGCTGAAAAATGTTATTCTGGTTATTTTTCAGGCATAAAAGAACATTACCAAAAGGATGTTGATTTTTGGGAGAATTGGGTTGCAAGGCGCATGGAATTTTCCCGACGTGTAACAAAGGGTGTTGACCTGTTTATTGCACCAGCTCAATTTTTAAGGAAGAAATATATAGAAGATTTTGGTCTTGAGGATACAAAAGTTTTGTATATGGATTATGGATTTAATTTGCAGCGTTTGAAAAACCGGGAGCGTACACAAGAAGAAGAGTTTACCTTCGGTTATATTGGAACACATATCCCGGCAAAAGGTATTCAACATCTTATACGAGCATTTGATGCTCTGCCTCAAAATTGCAAACTCAAAATCTGGGGGCGTTCACATCTTGAAAGTACGAATCCGTTAAAAGCAATTTGTGACAAACTTCCTGCACATGTACAAAAACGCATTGAGTGGCTCCCTGAATATCGTAACGAAAAAATTGTTGAAGATGTTTTCAATCACGTAGATGCGATTGTGGTACCTTCAATTTGGTATGAAAATTCTCCTTTAGTAATTCATGAAGCACAGCAGGTGGGCGTGCCAGTTATTACAGCAAATAGTGGTGGAATGGCAGAATATGTACATCATGAGGTGAATGGTTTGCTTTTTGAACATCGGAAAAACTCAAGTTTAAAAGAGCAAATGAACCGTTTTCTAGAAAATCCAAGTTGGGCAAGAAAATTGGGGAACCAAAGGTATTTATTTTCAAAAAATGGAGATATTCCTTGTATGAAAGATCAGGTAAGAAAGCTTGAAGGAATTTATAGAGATCTTATTTATAAAAAACAGAAGAAAAAGCATCCTAAAAAACCAGGACCTTGGCGCATTACTTTTGATACTAATCCGGATGATTGTAATTTGCGTTGTATCATGTGTGAGGGTTTTTCTCCTTACAGCAAAGTTAAGGACGATCGTATTGCTTCAGGGCAAAAGCGCCGCCGAATGGATATTGCTCTTGTCCGCAAAGTTTTAGAGGAATCAAAAGATACTCCCCTAAAAGAAATTATACCTTCAACTATGGGAGAACCGCTTGTTTATAAATACTTTGAGGAAATACTTGAGATGTGCCATGAATTTAGCCTTAAGCTTAATCTCACAACAAATGGGACATTTCCGAAAAAAGGAGCGGCAGAATGGGCAAAGCTTATTGTTCCTGTTACATCAGATGTAAAGATCTCTTGGAATGCTGCAACCAAAGAAACTCAAGAAAAAATAATGTTGGGTTCAAATTGGGAAAAAGTACTAGACAATTTAAAAGTATTTATTGGTATAAGGGATGAACATGCGGCACAAGGGGGTAATAGATGTCGAGTTACCTTGCAGCTTACTTTTTTACAAACAAATGTTCGTGAGCTTGCCGACGTAGTGAAGTTGGCTCTTGATCTTGGTGTAGATCGAATCAAAGGGCACCATTTGTGGGCTCATTTTAAGGAAATCAAAGATCTTTCTATGCGTAGGAGCAAAGAAGCTGTTGAAGAATGGAATAAAGCTGCTTTAGAAGCTCAGAAGGTTGCTAAGGAAAACTTACTTCCTAATGGAAAAAAAATTATTCTTGAGAATATATATCCACTTGCTGAAAATGCACACAAGGAATTAACGCCTGGAGGGACATGTCCATTTTTAGGAAAAGAAGCATGGATAAATACAGAAGGACGTTTTTCTCCTTGCTGTGCACCTGATAAACAGCGCCTTACATTGGGAGATTTTGGAAATATTAATGATACATCTCTTTCTGAGATTTGGGAGAGTGAATCTTATCAAAACCTGCAAAAGACATACTTAGAAAAGCCACTGTGTATTAGCTGCAATATGCGTAAACCTCTTTATATTGAAGTGTGATCAATGGAATTATCCAATATCAAAGTAAACAAAAAAAAAACGGGACATATCTTAGAAGGTTCTCCCTTATATTCTCATCAGTTTATTAAAGTATTAAAATTTCATGAGCCAGGGCTTGCTCCTGTAGAAGACTCAAGTGGTGCATTTCACATTAATGTAGCTGGAGAGGCTGTTTATACGGAGCGGTTTCAAAGAACTTTTGGATTTTATGAAGGGTTGGCTGCTGTTGAATCTCTTGATGGCTGTTTTCATATTACAGCTTCTGGACTAGCTATATATATAAAAAAGTATGCTTGGTGTGGTAACTTTCAAGAAGGTTTTTGTCCTGTTAGAAACAAAGAGGGGTTTTTCTTCCATATTACTACAATTGGAAAACCTGCTTATAGTGAAAAATATGAGTATGTAGGAGATTTTAAAGATGGCATTGCTGTTGTTTGTAATCTTGAAGGGTTGAGTTCCCATATTAATGGGAAAGGCCAACTCATTCATGGTCAATGGTTTGAACAACTTGATATTTATCATAAATGTTTTGCCCAAGCTCGAGATGAGAGGGGTTGGTGTCATATTGATATGAATGGACGTCCTATTTATCAAAAACGATTTGAAAACTTAGAGCCTTTTTATAATGGCGTTGCTCATTGCAGGGGACAGTCTGGCAGTTTGTATCTAATGAACGAATCTGGAGATATTATAAAAACGATTTGCGAGAAAAAGCCAAACCACATGAGGAAACTTTCAGGAGAAATGGTTGGTTTTTGGAAGTCTGAAATGCTTAAGCTAGCTATTGAATTTAAAATACCAGATGCTTTGCCTGGAACGCTTGATGATATTCAATCACGTATACATATTCCAAAAAAAAATCTGATGAGAGTTTTAAGAGCCTTAGAAGAAGTGGGCATTGTAAGTAGTAAAGATAACCAATGGTGCCTTTCTCAAAAGGGCGTGCTGCTTGCGCAGACAGAGAGCTCACACATGGCAGCAGCTGCTCTCATGTGGCCAAAAGTGCAAGAACAGTGGAAACAGCTAAGTCATTTACTTCAGAAAGAAAAAATCCAACATCACTTAAGCTTCAAAGAACAAGAAATAAATCCAGAAACTATCAAGATATATCAGAATGCTATTGATGGTTATGCTCAAACTGATTTTCAGAATATAGGACAAATGATTGATTGGAGAGAGCATGAAAAGGTGCTCGCTCTTGGGCGTACGGCTGTGACAGTTCTAGATACGCTTCTTACAGATCAAAAACACTTAAGGGGGGTACTTTTCAATTCTGACTGTTTAATGAATCAGTTTAAAATACCTCAACACTTAGTCGGTCGATTAAAACAAGTATTTCTAAATCCAGAAGAAAAGTATCCTAAAGTCAGTGTTGATGCTATTCTTTTGCCTCGGTTTTTGCACTATTTTCCTGATGAAAAAGCTATTCAAATATTAAAAAATATTAAATCCGCTCTTAGTGAAAACGGAAAACTCTATATTTTTGAAATGTTGATTTCTAAAGACAGCCCTTCAGGGGGACTTCTTGATATTAACATGTTGGCGGAATCTGGTGGAGGTTTAAGAACACAGAAGCAATGGGAAGTTCTTTTAAAGGCCTGTGGTTTTTGTATTTCATATATAGAGAAAAAGTTACCCCATCTCCATTTTATAAAGGGAGAAGTTATTGCTTAGCTTGGAAGAAAAAAACAATATATTATCAGAAGCATTTTCCCAACAAGGTTATGTGATAGTGCCAAAAGCAATTTCTTCTTTTGTGGTGGATAATATTGTTAATAAGGTAGATAAACGTATTCAAAGATATTCGAAAGAGCTAGGGTATAGGACAGAGAAATATTTATCAGCTGTTAGCAGGTGGGGTAGTCCTTCCTGTATAACGGAAGGGGTAATGGAGGAAGCTCAAGAGGATATTGAGAAGGTAGTATCCCAAGTTTTGAGAAATAAGGTTTTATTAAAAAAATGGAATATTATATGTAAAAATGCTTATTGTTTTGATGAGATTCCTTATCATCAGGATATTTCTTACTCACCAAAAACTCCTTATCAAATAACAGCTTGGCTAGCTCTCCATGATATTGATGAAAACGCAGGACCTTTAGAAGTATGTCCTGGGACGCATAAAAGGCCTATAAAACCGGCTGTAGACTTTTGGTCTTTGACATATAAAAAAGCGAAAATAAAAGGATATAAACTTTTAGTTCAAAAAGGAGATATAATTTTATTTGACTCACGCCTTTGGCATGGGAGTTCTAAAAACTATGCTTTAGTTGATCGATATGCTCTTGTTTCAAGATGGTCATCTATTAACTTTAAATTTTCTCAGCCTATTCCAGAGATTCAACCATATGCTTTTGGGATGTGGACTTGTGGGAAGGAGACAGAAAAACTTCTTTTAAAAGGAGCCAGGATTATTTTAAAAAAAGATAGCAGAGATTTTATAGGGCTTTTAGATTTATGGAGGCAAGCGGTTGAGACAGGTAATCTCCCATTTAAAATAGATAGGAAGGAAGTTAAGGAAAAAATTATTAGGCTTAGAATTCTACATTTAGCTTGTTTAAAGCACAATGGTGGAGATGCAGTAGGAACAGTATACAAAGAGCTGTGGTATAGCTTTTTAAGCCATTTAGAACGGTATATGGAAGAGGGAGAGAAATGAAGAACATACAAAAAGAAATTAAGGAAAATGGCTTTGCTCATATTTCAGGAGCATTTTCTCCAGAAGAAATAAAAAAATTGGTTCAAGCAACACAGACAACTCTAGATAACTCAGATTATGAGTATGATTTTTTAAAAATTAATAAAGATAAGCATATTCATAAAATTCGTTATATGCTTGAAAAAGATCCTGTTTTCCTTAAATCTCTTGTTCATGACTCTATCCTTTCTATTTTAATGCAGCTTATAGAATCTAAAGAGTCTATCGTTCCTACCTGGGAAGATATGCTTATAAAAATTCCTTACAGAGGCATTCCCGTAGATGTTCATCAAGATTTGGCTTTGCAGTCTGTGGGAAGTGATGTATTTAGTTTAGGCATCTATTTGCATGATTCTGGCTCAAATCCTGTTTACTACTTGCCCAAAAGTTATAAAATGGGAGCTTTAACGCGGACAGAGATTAGAGAACTCTATAATAGAGAAAAATCTAATTTTGTGCCTGTTAGAGCTAAAGCAGGTGATATTGTTGTTCACAATGTTAAAACGGTTCATTTTTCAGAAGAAAACTTGACACCAAATCCTCGTTATACTTGGTACTTAGAGTTTAGAACTAAAGAGCAACTTCAAAATAACAGTCCATGGGACCAAGAGTGGATCAACCAAAGGAGGGCTATATGGATTTCAGCTTTGAAAAAATATAAAAAAGATATAGAAGACTTTATACCTGATCAGAATGATTATATTTCTTATATGGATCCTTTGAACTTACGTGTTTCACACACAAATGAAAAAGTTCAGTATGATATGAAAAGTCCTTACAACCATTTTTCGGATGAATGATGATTAACCTTAGAAGTGATACAGTTACTCAACCTTCCCAAGAGATGCGCTCGTTTATTGCAAAGGCGCCTGTGGGAGATGATGCTTACGGAGAAGATAAAAGTGTTAATAGACTGCAAGATTATTGTAAGGAGTTGTTTTGTGTAGAGGATGCGTTGTTTGTAACCAGCGGTATGCTAAGCAACCGTTTAGCTATTCTTTCACAGACCTCACCTGGAGATGAAGTAGTTCTTGATTATAACTATCATATTAATTTTTTTGATAGTGCAGCAGCAGCCTCTGTATGCAATGTTCTTCTTAACAATCGTTTTACAGAAGACGGAATTTTAACTGTTGAAGAAGTCGATAAAGCTCTTAATTCTAAGCCACGTTACCACTACTTTTCTCAACTTAAGCTTGTCTCTATTGAAAATACGATTAATGGGTGGGTGGGGAAAATTTTTCCCTTTGAGCAAATAAAGCGTTTACGTCGATATACTCATGAGAAAGGTATGGCTTTCCACCTTGATGGTGCGCGCTTGTTCAATGCGCACATTGAAACAGGTATTGCTTTAAGTGATTATGCAGATCAGGTAGATACTTTAAGTGTGTGCTTTTCTAAGGGACTGTGTGCACCATTTGGATCAGTTATTATGGGACGAAAAGAAATTATAGAAAAAGCGCGAAAATTTAGAATGTGGCTTGGGAGTGGGGTTCATCAAATTGGATTTCAAGCAGCGGCAGCCCTTTATGCAATTGAGCATAATATATCTAGTTTAAAAAAAGATCATGAACTTACACAAGTTTTGAAATATAGATTACAAAGTGTATTTGACCTTACTCTTCATCCTAATTCAGGAGATACTAACATGATTCAGTTTAGCTTGGAGAAGTGTATGATAAATTCAGATAAGTTTATAGAGCTTTGTGAAGAGAGGGGAGTGCAGTTTTTTTCTTGGTTGCCAGGGATTATACGTGCTGTCATTCACAATGGGGTATCGGAGAAAGATATCCACCAGGCCGCTGATATTATTCAAGATGTAGTCCATAAATATTCTAAGAAAGAGGTCGGCTGATATGCTACAAAAATATAAGATAGATCTTTTTAGCGACACGAATAGTGAGCTAAGTTCTGGAATGAGAGCTTATATGATGGAGGCAGAAGTTGGTAATGAAGTGGCAGGAGAAGATCCAACAGTTAATCGTTTGCTTGATCGTGTATGTGATCTTTTAGGAAAAGAAGCAGCTGTTTTTATGCCTTCGGGAACTATGTGTAATGGTGTTGCTTTTAGGGTTCTTTGCCAAAGGCCGGGGGATACAATTATTTTGGATAAAACAGCCCATCCTTTACACAAAGCTTCTGGTCTTATTTCTGGCCTTGTTCAAAGTGTTCCTTATCTGGTTGATGGTAAACGAGGGGTTTTTACGACTGAACAAATTCAACCTATTATAGAGAAGCCTTTTGGCTATAATATTTCTCAGCCTCGGGTGGTTTCCATTGAACAAATCACTAATTTGGGGGGTGGAGCTATATGGCCGCTTAATACAATACAAGATGTGTGTTCTTTTGCTCATAAAAATGGCTTAAAGACTCATATGGATGGTGCTAGGTTGTTTGGTGCAGTAGTAGAAACAGGAATACCTGCGGCCACTTATGCCAGATCTTTTGATTCTGTTTGGATTGATTTCTGTAAGGGATTAGGCGCTCCTATGGGAGCTGTTTTGGCAGGATCAAAAGAATTTATTGAAGAAGCATGGTATTATAAATTTCAACAAGGAGGAGGTTTACATAAAGCCGGTATTTTAGCGGCAGCGTGCCTCTATGGGTTGGATAATAATTTACCAAGACTTAAAGAGGCACATGAAACAACCCAAGAACTTGCAAAACTTTTAAATAATATCCCTGGCATTATTTTAGATCCCCAGGTTGTAGAAGCCAATATAATTTTATTAAAGGTAGAGCAGTCAAAAAGTACCGCATTCTTTCTTGAAAAAGAGCTCAAAAAGAGAAGTATTAGAACTCTTGCTGTTGATACAAATACACTTCGGATGATTGGTCATATGAGTATTACAAAAGAGAATATACAAACTGTTTATGAAGCAGTGTCTGATATTTTAGAGAACAGTCAAAATGTCTAAACCTTTTAAACTTATTATCTACTTTTACCTTCCTTTTATAGTTAAATATAAGTTTCGTTTCTTTGGTCTTTTTTTGATGCCTATTTTATGGTGTGTGGCAGAAACAAGTGCACCCTATTTAATTAAAGTAATTATTGATGAAATATCCTTAGGAGGGAAACAGGGAAATAATAATATTGCTAATGTATTGGTAAGTTCTGCAATTATTTATATCGCTCTTATGTTTGTGATGGAAGCATCCATACGTCTTTGTAATTTTATTTGGATACAAACAATTCCCCAGCTAAAAACAGAGATTAGAACAAAAGGATTAAAAGACTTTCAAAAACAGAGTTTTTCTTTTTTTTGTTTTACTCCACTTGGAGATTTAGTTTCAAAATTTCGCAATCTTTCTCAATGCTTTGATCAAATTTTATCCCAAATGCTATATGGTATTTATCCAACAATGATTTCCTCAATCGTTATTTTTATTTTTATTCTTAATATTAGCAAGTTTTTTGCAGTGTTTTTTTGTTTTTGGTATATTGGCATGAACTGGATTACTTATCATTTTGCAAAAAAGTCTTTTTATACTTCTAATGCACAAGCTTTTGCAGAGAATAAATTATTGGGTCATATAGGAGATCTCTTTAGGAATTCTATTAGTACACGTATTTTTTCAAGTAATTGTATAGATGATGCTCTTACTCAAAAATTTCAAACTAGAGAGCTTTTAGAGTCTAAAAAATTAGAGAAAATAAGCTTTTATACGGACTCTTTGCGAGGCCTTCTCTCTTTGGCTATGCTAGGAATTATGATGGTCAGTCTTACTGTGGGGTGGAAAAAAGGATTGATAACACTTGGGGATTTTTCATTTATTACTGCTGTGTGCTTCTATGCAAGACGTTCAGCTTGGATGGCCTCTCTACAGTTATTTTCTCTTTTTAAAGAGTTGGGGATTTTGTCTCAAACATTAGATACTGTACCCGCTGTTTCAGAGAAAAAGCCCTTGGGTGTTAGAAATCCTTTGGCAGGGGGTATTGATATTAAAAATGTAGTTTTTTCTTATCAAAACTCTCATTCTCTATTGAAGCATATAAATTTATGTATTGCTGAGGGAGAAAAAATAGGCATTACAGGTTCTTCAGGGTCGGGGAAAACCTCTCTCATATATCTTATTCTTGGGTTTTTTAAACCTCAACAGGGCTCTATTGAAATAGGTGGTGTGCCTTTAGAACAACTTTCAGATAAGACTTTGAGGGACTGTATTTCTTATGTTCCACAATCTGTGCCTCTTTTTCACAGGACAATTTATGAAAATATCCAATATGGCAGTCCCTCTGCTACAAAGGAAGAAATTTTAAGAGTAGCGCAGAAGGCTAATTGTCATGAATTTATAGAAAAGCTTGAGAATGGTTATGATACTATCATAGGGGAGGATGGTATAAAGCTTTCTGGAGGTCAACGTCAACGTATTGCACTTGCCAGAGCACTGCTTAAGAAGGCTCCTATACTCATCCTTGATGAATCATTTTCTGCTCTTGATCAAAAAAATGAAATCGAAATTCTTGATAATATTTTATCTTCAAAAATAAAAAGAACGATTCTTCTTATTTCTCATAGGAAAACATCACTAGAAAAAATGGACAGATGTATTTATTTAAAGAATGGATTATTGATAACAGAAAATTTTTCTAAAAAATAATAAAATTAGATTATAATAATAGTTAAAATCTCCCATAAAAAAGAAGATACTATTATTGTTAAGCCTAAAAAGAAAGAAAAGGTAGAAAAGAAAAAAGGTGGAAAACAAGCAGCCAAGAAAAAAAAGAGAGCGAATCCAAAAACTCAAAAACAAGATTAAAGACCTTGATGGACTAAGGTAAACACTATATTTGTAAATATATATTTCTTATTCCATTTTGTATCTTACAAGTGCTATAGAAAACATGTAATATCGATATACTTTATATTTAGCTTAAAAGTAAGGTTGTTTTAATCTGGAGATATACTAATGAAGGACAAATCCTCAAAGAAAAATTCTAATGCTAGTAAAGCTAATGAGGTATCAAGGATTTTTAAGCCAGCTTCTAAGCTTGACTTGCCAGAAAATTATACTGAATGGTTTATTTATCTAAAATCTAGCATTGAAAAGACCAGATTAAAAATTGTTTTAAATAGCAACTCAGAAATGATACTGCTTTATTGGAATATAGGACTTTGTATTTTAGATAAGCAAAAAATTCACGGCTGGGGATCTAATATTATTGCTCGCTTGTCCTTAGATTTAAAAAACTCTTTTCCAGAAATGAAAGGATTTTCTCCACGTAACCTCAAGTATATGCGAAAATTTGCAAGCACATGGCCTAAACTTGAAATTGTGCAAGAGGTCCTTGCACAATTAGGATGGCACCATAATATAACGTTACTAGAAAAACTAAACGATAAAAAAAGAGAGACTTAAAAGATCCTGAAAAATTAAGAGCAAAAGCTCAGTTAGGTCTACCACCGTAAAAACCCTGTCTATGCTCAACAACAAAGACTGGTTCCTTTGTATAAGAGTGCAGATAAATGGGTTAAAGATTTGTACCCGGATCTCATAGATCGTCTATATGAATTTTTAGGACAAGATCTTGAAGGACAGCTTGTAAGATTGCAAAGTCTGTCACAAAGAGAAGAAACAGAAT
>JAJRRM010000122.1 GCA_024279475.1 Alphaproteobacteria bacterium
AAAAGAATTTGGCTTTATAGAGCTTAATTTTTCTGAACATGGAGGCAAATAGATTATAGCAGCGTTAGGATAGAGCAGCTCTAAATTTAGAGAAAAGTCCGTTGTATAAAGACCTGTAAGAAGTATTGTAGTGGGAGAAAAACTGAAAAAATCTTGCAGTCGGCAAAGAATATTTTTCTCTATAGCTGATTGTAAAAAAGCATCATAGCATAGGAGTTTTTTTGCTCTTTGAAGAACAAGTCTTGTTTGAGAGGTGTCAAAAAGGTGTGGGGGAGAAAAAGATGTCATAAATATATAAAAAGTTAAATTTTTAAAGAAGCTATTTTTTGAGCATAAGTTGAGGGACCTTCTTTGAATATGTAACTGCCTGCTACAAGGACAGTAGCGCCAGCATTCAGTACGTCGGGTGCTGTTATATTTGTAATACCACCGTCAACTTCTAGTAAAATATTTTTTGGGTACTCCTTAATCATTTTGGATACAAGATGAATTTTTTTAATTTGGGTATTTATAAAAGTCTGCCTGCCAAAACCAGGGTTAACAGTCATGATAAGGATCATATCTATATGGTCAAGGAAGGGTTCAAGGATAGAGGCAGGAGTTTCTGGATTTAGGGCAACGGCGGCCTTTATCCCCAGTTTTTTTATTTTTTTGAGAAGAGACAGACAGCTCCCATTAGCTTCAGGGTGAATAGTTAAAGAATCCGCACCTGATTTAGCAAAGGGTTCAATCCATTTTTCAGGATTAGCAACCATAAGATGGACATCTAAAGGCAAGGTTGTAATGGGACGAATTTGTTTGACTAATTCTGGACCAAATGTAAGGTTAGGAACGAAGTGGCCATCCATGATATCCACGTGTACCCAGTCAGCGCCAGCAGATTCAATAGATAGAATTTCCTCTTTAAGAGAGAGAAAATTTGAGGCGAGAAGAGAAGGAGCTATAAGCGTCATTTGGGACCATGTTTTTGTTAATAAGATGTCTAGGCAAATGCTATAAACTTCACTAGTATCAATCTTACATCCTATAAAAGCAAGGTGCTTATGATGGCTTTCGCTAAACCTAACGCAACAACATTTTTTTATAATAGTTGTCTAATATTTTTAGGAGGACTCTTTTTTGTGGGCGGATTTTCTATTAAAAGAAGTTTTTTACCCTTAATTTGTTTAGGAAGCATCTCAGCGGTTATATATACTATCCAGCAAGTTAAATATAAATTGTATTTTCAAAAACAGGGATTTACCTTGTTTTCATATCTTGTTATAGGGTTGTGTGGGTGGATAGGTATATCTACTTTTTGGGGAATAAATTTTGCATTAGAGTTTCTAACAGCTCTGAGATTTTATGCAGATATTCTACTTGCTTGGTTTGTTTTTATGATGCTGCCCTGCTTGTCTGAAGCACAGCTAACGATATTAAAAAGAATCTTATTAATTGTTTTTGCAGGTATTTTAGTAGTGGGAGCTTTGGATATAAGCTGGTATTGGATAAATGGAGAATCGATAAGGGAAAGTAGTTTTAGGAGAAATATGATCCTTTTGTTAGGATTGCTTTGGCCTTTATCTTATTATATTAAAAAAGAGATATTTGGTTGGAAAAAGAAAACACTCCTAGCTATTTTTTTCATATTTATAACTCTCTTGTCATTTTTTGGGCCAATGAGCATTACGATTTTTTCTTGTCTTTTTGGTTTCATTTCTTTCGCACTTATTAGATTTTCTCGCTCTTTTTTTTATATTATTTTAGCACTATCGGCTCTTCTTTTCAGTCTTATTTTGCCAGTTATTTTATTAAATCAAGAAACAAGTTTTTTAATGGAGCATCTGCATGATGTCATCCCCACCAGCTGGCAGCATAGGATTTTTATTTGGTCTACAGTGACAGATAAATTTATTGTACATCCATTTATTGGGTGGGGAGCAGAGGCTGCTAGATATATGAAGGTATCTTTGGGAACTCAAGCAGCTATTATTCAGTATGGTGAAACGCTGTATATGCTTAAGTCAGATGAGCTACTACCCATTCATGCGCATCAGGGGTGGCTACAGATACTGATGGAGTTAGGGTTAATAGGTATGGGCTTGGTGCTGGCGTGCTGGGTGCAAGGTGCCCTACAACTATCGAGGCTCTATAAAAAAGAATTTCATTGGATGGCTGCAACTTTCTTTACATTGTTAGTACCCTTTTCTGTAAGTTTTGGTATCTGGCAGACTAGTTGGATTTCTATATGGATTTATAGTGTTCTAGCTTGGCGCCTTGTACTGTTATCTCCAGGTTCCAAAGAATCTTAGATGTTTTTTAGACAGGCTGTTTTCGCAGTTTTACCCATGCTAATAAAAGAATAATAAGTGTAATAGTAGCGATAAATAACGTAGCAAAGGCATTAATTTCAGGAGAGATACCTGTGCGAATACGAGAGAAAATAACCATGGGTAACGTGGTAGATCCAGCCCCTGACGTGAAGCTTGAAATAACGACATCATCGAAAGAAAGCATAAAAGCAAGCAGCCAGCCTGCAAACAATGCTGGCGAAATAATGGGCAAGGTAATAAATGTAAGAACACGTAGCGGTTTTGCACCAAGATCTAGGGCCGCTTCCTCTATAGTTTTATCAAAGTGTGATAATCTTACTCGGACAATAGCCACAACATAGGCCATGGATAATGTTGTATGACCTATACAAATTGTCCAAAAACCTCGTTTACTAGGCCAACCTATACATATATTTAGGGATACAAAAAGTAACAGCAAAGATAAGCCTATGATAATTTCAGGCATTACTAGAGGAGCTATAGTTAAGCTTGAAAATAATCGTTGGCCTTTAAAGGGAGAAAAGCGAGTTAAAGCAAGGGAGGCTAAGGTGCCAAGAAATGTAGCTAAAGTAGCGGATGTAAAAGCAATTTTCAAGCTCGTCCAAGCAGCTTGCCATAGATAAGTATCTTGAAATAACTCATAGTACCAGCGTGTGGAAAAACCACCCCAAATGCTAGTAAAATTTGCGGCATTAAAAGAATAAAAAATGATAATTAGAATAGGAAGATAGAGAAAACAAAGCCCTATGCCAAGAATAATTTTGGGAAAAAGATTACTTTTTAACATAATTTAGCTCTCCAGCCTTTCAGCAAATATTTTTTGTAGCTTTTGCAGACCATAGATAGGAATAAATAAGATAACTAGGAGAGCAATGGACAGAGCTGCAGCTGTGGGCCAGCTATGATTCAAAAAGAACTCATTCCATACAAGGCGGCCAATAAGAATGTTATCAGAGCCCCCAAGAATTTCGGGAATAACAAATTCTCCTACACAGGGAATAAATACGAGCAAGCTTCCTGTAAGCAAGCCGGGAAAAGAAAGAGGAAGTATGATAGACTTGAAAACAGTAAAGGGCTTTGCACCCAGATCGCTAGCGGCTTCTTGTAAGGAAGGATCCATTTTCTCAAGAGTGACATAAATAGGGAGTATCATAAAAGGAAGGTAACAGTAGACCATTCCAATCGTTACGGAAAAATTATTAAATAGCAACCGAAGAGGTTCAGTGATTACACCAATATATATTAAAAAAGAATTTATTAGTCCATAGGGAGTAAGAAGATTTAGCCAAGCATAAATGCGGATTAAAAAGGATGTCCAGAAGGGCAACATAATCAATAGCAGCATAATTATTTGCCACTTTTTATTAAGGTTAGAAATTCCTATAGCCATAGGAAACCCAAGAAGTAAAGCTACAATAGTAGTAATGAGTGCAAATTTTAAGGAGGTAAGATAGGAAGATAGGTAGAGGTCATCTTCTATAAGATATGTGTAACTTTCGAAAGTAAATATTATCTTCGCAACATAGGTGTCTACCCATAAAAACATATCTGTATAAGGGGGGATGCCAAGAACTTCCTCAGAAAGGCTAACGCGTAGAACAACAAAAAAAGGCACGACAAAAAAAAGACCTAACCAAACATAGGGTGTAGCAATAACCCAGCTACGTACAGATAGGATGGGGGAAAAAAAGGATAAAAGTTTTTTCTTTATAAACGTCACGTTATGGTATCTTTATGTTGTTAGAATTATACTATTTTCAGGCTGCCAAGAAACATAAACAGATTGATTCCATGTAAGCTGTTGAATGGAAATTCTATCTAGATTTAGCAAGGATGCCATGACAGTTTGTCCTGAAGGTAATTTTACATGATAAATAGACATATCACCATAGTATCCAATATCCTCAATGATACCTTCTTCCCAATTGTGTTTGTATGTGGGCTTGTCGATGCCAATTTCTAATTTTTCTGGTCGAACAGCTACAGTAACACTACCCCCTATAGGGACAGTTGTATTTGTTGGCACTGAAAGTGTATGAGAAAGCATAGGGCATTTAATGTTTACCATTTCTTTTGTAACTCCGGTAATAACGCCTTCAAATAAATTTATAGAACCTATGAAATCTGCTACGTAGGCAGAGTTTGGAAACTCATATATTTCGTGAGGGGTACCAATTTGTTGAATCCAGCCTTCTTCCATTATTGCTAAACGAGAAGACATGGTCATAGCTTCTTCTTGATCATGGGTAACCATAATAAAAGTGATTCCAACTTTTTCTTGAATATTTACAAGCTCAAACTGTGTTTCTTCGCGTAGTTTTTGGTCTAATGCTGCCATAGGTTCATCTAGTAAAATGAGTTTTGGGCGTTTCACAAGGCTACGAGCTAGGGCAACGCGTTGTTGTTGACCTCCTGATAATCGATTAGGATGGCGTTTAGAAAAACGAGACATCTGTACTAAATCTAGAACTTCATAGACTCGGTTTTTTATTTCTTCACGGGGGAGGCCTTCTTGTTTCAAACCAAAGGCAATATTTTGCTCAACACTCATGTGAGGAAAAAGGGCATAGGATTGAAACATCATATTAACAGGACGATTGTAAGAGGGTACATGCGTCATATCCTGACCCCCAATGAAGAGCTTACCAGAGCTTGGTTTTTCAAAACCTGCCAATAGGCGCAATAGGGTAGATTTCCCGCAGCCAGAAGCACCAAGCAAAGAGTAAAATTCTCCTTCGTAAATATCCAGGGTGCAGTCTTGAACAGCAGGGACACCGTCGTAATTTTTGCTTAAGTTTTTCAGAACAATATAAGGTTCTATTTTTGAGTTTTGCCAAGGCTCTAGGGTAATTTTAGGCCGTTTAGGCTTGGTTGGTTTTTTTTGTCTATCCATGGAAATAATCTTTCTTTTTTATGCGAATAAACTGTCTTGTACGCCACCGTTCTATATTGGCAGGTATAGTTTTTTCTATAAATACTTTTTTCATAATTTTTTCTGGAGGGTAAACAATAGGGTTGTTTAATATGTCAGGATTAATATAGGGTTTAGAGTCTTTATTTGCATTTGCAAAAAAGAGTTGGTTCGTAATTTCTCCAGCTATTTCTGGGCGCAAAATAAAATTGATGAATTTATGAGCATTATTAGGATGTTCGGCATTAATAGGAATAGCCATGCAATCGCACCACATTTCAGCGCCTTTACTTGGTAAAATATATTCAATAGAAGGAGAAGAACAGTGTTCTTCTGATTTTTTTAAAAGGCACAATTCTTTTTCTTTTTCTTGTACTTTAAGTAAGTTTCCAGACCAAACTTGAGCAACGCATAAGTTGCCTAAAAATAGATCTTCAGCACTACGTTCGGATTGAAATTTTTGAATATTTGGGCGTATTCTTGCCAGGATCAAATGCTTTTTTTAGGTCTTCTTTATTTTTCGAGTTGGGGTTAAGATTAAGATATGTAAGAATAGGGGCTAATACATCAAACGGGACTTCAATTAAAGCAATACCACATTTTGAAAGTTTATCACTGTATTTAGGATCAAAGAGGATTTTCCAAGAAAGAGGAGGATGTTCCCCCAAAGCCTTTTTTACTAATTTTTTGTTATAGCCAATACCAGATGTTCCCCATACATAGGGGATACTATAATTGTTGCCAGGATCAACCCTAGATAGAATTTTTAGAATATTTCTATCCAGTGATTTATAATTTTGTATTTTAGATTTGTCTATCTTGGTATAAAGAGAGGCTTTTATTTGTCTTGCCAAAAAAAATCCAGCGGAGGGAAACACTAAGTCAAAGTCTTTGCCACCAATTAAAAGCTTAGCTTCAAGGATCTCATTATTTTCAAAAATATCATAGGTAACATGTATGCCAGTTTCTTTTGTAAATTTCTCTAAAATAGCTGAGGAAAAATAGCTAGCCCAACTATATATGTGGAGAATAGGTTTCTCTTCTTTCCCTTCTTTTTCTTGATCACAGGCAGTGAGCATGCAAAAATTTATAAAAAGAAAGAGAAAGAAAAAAACATTTCTACGAATTCGCATGAACCAATAGACTCCCATATTTTACCTTTTCTAGTTATGCTTTTTTAGAGCTTCCTCCGGAGTAAGGAATGTATATCCTAGGTCTTCAGCTACTTCCTTATAAGTAACATGACCTTTATATACGTTTAGTCCCTCTAAAAACCCTAAGTCCTTTTGTAGCGCATTTAGGCCATGTTTTGCAAGTTTTAGTATATAAGGAAGGGTCGCGTTGTTAAGAGCAAAAGCAGATGTGCGTGCGACAGCACTTGGCATATTAGTAACACAGTAGTGGACAACATCATGTTCTATGTAAACAGGGTTTTCATGGGTTGTTGGTCTACTTGTTTCTGCACAACCCCCTTGATCAATAGCAACATCTACAAACACGCTACCTTTTCTCATGGCTTTTATAGTCTCTTTTTTCAAGATCTTAGGAGCACTGGCTCCAGGAATAAGAACAGCTCCTACAACAAGGTCTGCTTCAATTGCATAATTATGGAGAGAGTCATGGGTAGCATAAACAGTTTTTACTTTTGGCCCAAAGATAAGGCTCAATTCATGAAGGCGATGAAGAGATTTATCAACAATTGTTACATCTGCCTGAAGGCCAACAGCCATTAATGCTGCATTAATGCCAACGCGACCACCACCAATAATAAGAACTTTAGCTGGAGCAACGCCTGGAACACCACCTAATAAGGTGCCTGACCCCCCGGTATGTTTTTCTAGAAAATAGCTACCTTGTTGTATGGAGAGTCTGCCAGCAACCTCACTCATTGGTGCCAGGAGAGGGAGCATTCCATGTTTATCAGTAACTGTTTCATAGGCAATAGCTATGCACTTAGAGTCTACCAATTTTTTTGTAATTTCTGGGGCTGCGGCTAAGTGAAGGTAAGTGAACAAAATTTGTCCTTCACGTAGAAGGTGTGTTTCATTTGCCTGAGGTTCTTTAACCTTTATAATAAGATCAGCTATATCAAACACTTCTTGTGGAGAAGAGCATATTTTAGCTCCAGCTGCTTCATAATCTTCATCATAGCAGCCTATACCATAGCCAGCATTTTTTTCAACAAATACTTCATGTCCTTGAAGAGTTAGTTCATGCACAGCTTCGGGAACAAGACCAACGCGGTACTCATGGTTCTTTTTTTCTTTTGGAACACCAATTTTCATGATATAAAGCCTTTACTATTTTTCGTTTGTGTTGTTAAAAATATTTTGCTTTTTTATAAAAAGTATGTTTTCTACAAACAGTCAATATTGTCAATAGGCTAAGTATAAATAATTAATGTTAAAGGCCAAGTGCTAAGTTTAATAAATGTTTAATTTAAATAAAAAAGGGGACAGTCATGAAAAAAATCCCTATGACTACAAAAAGTTATGAAAAAGTAAAAGAAGAATTAGAAACTCTCAAAAAAAATGATAGAATAGAGGTTATTCGATCTATTTCATCAGCTAGAGATTTAGGGGATCTTTCTGAAAATGCTGAGTATCATGCTGCTCGGGAGAAACAGGGTTTTTTAGAGGCGCGCATTGGTGAACTTGAAAATATGATAGCTTGTGCAGAAGTTGTCGATATTTCTCAGCTTTCAGGTAATACAGCATTTTTTGGCGCAACGGTTACGTTAGTAGATGAAGAAACAGATAAAGAAAAAACCTACAAAATTGTAGGAGAAGCTGAAGCGGATATTTCTAAATCCTTAGTATCTTATCTCTCGCCTATTGCAAAAGCACTAATAAGAAAAAAAATTGGTGATAGGGTAGAGGTCCATACACCAGCAGGTATTAGGGCATATGAGATTATAAATGTGAGATTTGTAGAGTAAAATTATTGCTAATTGAGAAGGGGGGACGTAAAAATGCATAAAAAAATTATTAGCCTACCAGAAAAAAAGATTGTAGGCCTTAAAGTGCGTACAAATAACTTAGCAGAAATGAGCTTATCTACAGCGAAGATTGGTGCGTGTACCCAAAAATATTTTCAGGAAAAAATAGCTGAAAAAAATACAAACCGGACGAATGCAGGGACTACCCTGTGCATATATACTGATTATGAAAGTGATCTCACAGGGGACTATTCTTTTTTCATAGGGGAGGAAGTTTCGTTTTTTGATAGTAGGGAAGAGGGACTAGAGACACATGTTATCCCAGCTCAGACATATACTAAGTTTACAACGTATCCAGGACCTATGCCTCAAGTTATAATTGATGCTTGGCAAAAAATTTGGAAAATGTCCCCAGAAGATTTTGGTGGAAAAAGAACTTATAAATCGGATCTTGAGATATATGATAATCGGGCTAAAAATCTTCAAAAGGCTACTGTAGACATATGTATAGGAATAGAGCTCCTAACATAGGGGCTATAAATCTTGATAAGTTTGAAAAAATATATTTTCCATTTAGAGATTTAGATATAAATCTTTATTTCCATATCGTTAACTTTTGATAAGCATAATATAGTCCAACCTCTTGACACTTATTGTTTGAATAGTTACAGTGCGTGTGTCTTTCAACGACGGTTCAGGAGAGGTGGCTGAGTGGCTGAAAGCGGCGGCTTGCTAAGCCGTTATACGGGGAAACCTGTATCGAGGGTTCGAATCCCTCTCTCTCCTCCAGTTTTTAAAGCGCGAACTATTTTTAGCGTTGTTTTCTAGATTTTTAAATATCCCTCAAAAAAATAAGAGTTATAAGATTTAGCAAGTTAAAAATAAGCACCATACGTGCATGTAGAGAGTTATAAAATTACTAATTTATTTATTTTTCTTCTGGTTCTTAACCTAACTATGTCCCTGTTAACAAAATAAATTATATATTTTAGCAAGGGATAAAGCAGTAAAACTTAAGGAAGGTGTAATCTAATTTATCAAAGCGCACGGCAGTTCTTTTGTTTTCTTTTAAATTAGAAAACATTCTTTCTATTAAGTTTCTTTTCTTATATAAACGGACATCAGAAGAATCTTCAGGCTTAAGGGAGAGTCTTCTATAGCCCATATATTTTCTAGGTAATAAGATGGCATTCTTGCTTTTAATCATATAGTATGTGTATCCTTCGGCAGTTTTTTAAATTAATTATGAAGCAAGGTAGAAATTACGTATCTGATATAATTTTCGAAGGATTTATTGATGAAAGTGGAGATCACATTATTAAGTATACTAATATAAATTAGCATGAATTAAGAGAATTCTGCCAAAAAGTAATAGCAGATATTTATAGAAAAGAAATAGGAGCATAGAGAAAAAATTAATCTGTTGAGAGTATGTACGGGATTATAGAGCTCTATTTTTTACTAACCTAGGAAAACCCTTAAAAAACCTTTGCAAAATATAAAAAAGGACGGTATACAGTGGGTGTAGTGAAAGTTTATGTTTAAAAATTTGTTAAAAAGGCGAGAAGTCCTATGTTTGCAATTATTCGTACCGGCGGAAAGCAGTACAAAGTTAAAGCTAATGATATTCTGAAAATTGAGAAAATAGACCTGGAACAAGGTAGCCCTATTGTTTTGGAGCAAGTTTTACTTATTAGTGATGGGAAGAAAACTCAAGTTGGAAAGCCTTTTATTAAGAATGCGACTGTTCGGGCTGAAGTTTTAGAACACAAAAAAGATGATAAAATAATCATTTTCAAGAAAAAGCGCCGTCAAAACTATCGCCGTAAGAAAGGTCATCGCCAGCTTCAAACAGTAATAAAAATTTCTGGAATCTATGATAATGGCATAGAGCTTGCAGTTGAGAAAAAACCTTTGGAAGCATCAAAGAAAAAATCTGCAGAAAAGAAAACTGTAACAAAAAAGAAAATTGTGGCAGAAAAGAAAGCTGTAATAAAGAAAAAAGTTGTGACAGAAAAGAAGGCACCAGCTAAATAGTTGGACAAAGCGCATATAAATATGGTAGGTGTGTGCACAATAAACATGTTAAAGGATTAGGAGTTAAATTATGGCTCAAAAGAAAGCTGGTGGTAGTACAAAAAACGGTCGCGATTCGGCTGGCAGGCGTTTAGGTGTGAAAAAATTTGGTGGAGAACATGTTATAGCGGGCAATATTATTGTTCGCCAACGCGGTACAAAATTTCATCCGGGTATAAATGTTGGTATGGGGAGAGACCATACATTGTTCGCTTTAATTGAAGGTGCTGTTAAGTTTGCAGAAAAATCAGGTGGTCGCAAATTTGTAAATATTGAACCACTAAAGATTTAGTAAACAAACTATTTGATAAAAAGGGGGCCTAGAGGCCCCTTTTGTATTTATAGGAAAAAAAATGAAATTTCTAGATGAAGTAAGAGTGTTTGTAAAAAGTGGCAACGGTGGACCTGGATCTGTAAGTTTCCGTCGAGAAAAATATATTGAGTTTGGGGGCCCGGATGGAGGCAAGGGAGGTCGAGGAGGAGACGTTATTATAGAAGCTTTTGATAACTTAAATACCCTTATTGATTTTCGCTATCAACAACATTTTAAGGCTAAAAATGGTATGCATGGTATGGGTCGTGATCGTAGTGGGGTTAAGGGTGATACTATCACATTAAAGGTGCCTGTTGGAACACAAGTGCTAGCTGAAGATAAGGAAACTGTTTTGTATGATTTGATGGCAGTTGGACAAAAAATAACCTTATTAAAAGGGGGGGATGGAGGCCTTGGTAATGCAAGCTTCAAATCTTCTACTAATAGGGCTCCACGTCGGGCTGACCCAGGATGGCCTGGTGAGGAAATGTGGATTTGGTTGCGTTTGAAGCTTATTGCTGATGCAGGTCTTATTGGTTTGCCCAATGCGGGTAAATCTACCTTTTTAAGTGCTGTATCTAAAGCTAAACCAAAAATTGCAGATTATCCTTTTACGACGTTATATCCAAATCTAGGCGTCGTAAAATATTATGAACATAGTTTTGTTATAGCGGACATTCCTGGTCTTATTGAGGGAGCACATGCTGGCTATGGTCTTGGCACGCG
>JAJRRM010000006.1 GCA_024279475.1 Alphaproteobacteria bacterium
AGAACCACAAGGGCAAGGATCATTTCGTCGTATTTTCCCCCAACTTTCAGGATTTTCAGGGTCTATAGAGGGAATTTTTTGTGCTTTTTTAGTATGCATATGCTCAAAACCTTCAAAATCTCTTGTATCATATTCTTTTAGAGATCCTTCTCCTTTTGTAATAGAAACAGCTTCTTCTGTAGGATCTTTCAATTCTAGGTGGCACAAGGTACGCGTTAAATCAGTACGAAGGCTTTTTAGCATCTGTTCAAATAAGTTGAAGGATTCATGTTTATACTCATTCAATGGATCACGTTGTGCATAGGCGCGCAAATTAATGCCTTCACGCATATTGTCCATAGCAAGTAGATGATCTTTCCATACTTGGTCTAATATACGTAAAAAAAGTGTTCTTTCTGCTGTACGAATAATTTCAATGCCATACTTGTCTTCTTTTTGTTTTATAAGTGAATATACAGCTTTTTCAATACGAGATTTAATCTCTTCTTCAGCAATGCCTTCTTCTTTAGCCCAGTCTTTTATAGGAAAATCTATACCAAAATTTTGTCGACAGTCTTTATGAAGGCCATCAACATCCCAGCCATCAGCATATGAACCCTGGGGGATTGCATTAAGAACAATAGTTTCAATTGTAGAGTCTATAAGATCATTGATAGTCTCTGAAATATCATTTTCCTGCATAACATCTAGGCGTTGATTATAGATTGCTTTACGCTGGCTGTTCATTACATCATCATACTTAAGCAAATGCTTGCGGATATCAAAATTTCGCGCTTCAACACGCTTCTGCGCTTTTTCCAAAGCTTTTGAAATCCAAGGATGTGTAATAGCCTCCCCTTTTTTAAGACCAAGGCGTTGTAGCATAGAATCTAATTTATCGGAGCCAAATATACGCATAAGATCATCTTCCAAAGAAAGAAAGAACTTTGAAGCACCAGGATCCCCTTGACGCCCTGATCGACCACGAAGCTGGTTGTCAATACGGCGACTTTCATGGCGTTCTGTACCAATCACATATAATCCACCAGATTGACGAACAGCTTCTTCATCTTTTTTATGTTGATCTGTTAATTTTTTTGTAATGTCTTCTTGTTTTTTTTTATCATCTATACTTTCTAGAGCTATGTTTAGGCGGCGATCAAAATTCCCTCCAAGCTTTATATCTGTACCACGACCAGCCATATTAGTAGAAATAGTTATAGCACCTGGACTACCTGCTTCTGCAATAATTTGAGCTTCTTTTTCATGGAAGCGTGCATTAAGAACTTCATGAGGTATTTTACTTTTTTTAAGTTTTTCAGCTAACAGTTCTGATTTTTCGATACTTGTTGTACCAACTAGAATTGGCTGTTTTTTAGCATGACATTCTCTTATAAGGTCTAAAATAGCCTGGTCTTTTTCTTCTAATGTGCGATAAATTTCATCTTCATGGTCTTTCCTAACAATAGGCATGTTTGTTGGGATTATGATTGTCTGTAAATTGTAAATTTCTTCAAACTCTGCTGCTTCTGTAGCTGCTGTACCAGTCATACCGGATAGCTTGCTGTAGAGGCGAAAAAAATTTTGATATGTAATAGAGGCAAGCGTTTGGTTTTCAACTTGCACTTCAACGCCTTCTTTGGCTTCCAGTGCCTGATGAAGACCATCAGATAAGCGGCGACCTTCCATTACGCGGCCTGTAAATTCATCAATAAGCTTGAGTTCACCGTCTTGAACAATATAATCTGTGTCTAATTGAAAGAGGGTATTGGCTTTAAGAGCTTGGTCAGAGTGATGAACAAGTAGAATATTTTGTAAATCATATAAAGTTCCCTCTTTTATAAGGCCAGCTTTTTTAAGATGTTTTTCTAAATTTTCTATGCCTGTCTCTGTAAGAGTAACGCTTTTACGTTTTTCATCTTTTTCATAGTCTTCCGGCTTTATATTAGCCATCACTTTATCTACAGAACCATATAAATCAGAGGAGTCCTCAGCAGGTCCTGAAATAATTAAGGGCGTACGGGCTTCATCTACAAGAATACTATCTACTTCATCTACAATAGCATAATTGAGCTTTCTTAAGACGCGGTCTTCTAGACGGAATTTCATATTATCGCGAAGATAGTCAAAGCCAAGCTCATGATTTGTGGCATAAGTAATATCTGCTGCATAGGCTTTTTGACGGTCTTCATCTCCCATGTTATGTAAAATACAAGAAACTTGAATGCCTAGAAATTCATGAATAGCACCCATCCAAGTAGAATCACGTTCAACCAAATAGTCATTCACAGTTACAATGTGTACACCCTTACCACTTAACGCATTAAGATAGCAGGGGAGAGTTGTTACAAGTGTCTTACCTTCACCAGTGCGCATTTCAGATATCCTACCTTCATGAAGGGCCATAGCACCAACGAGCTGTACATCAAAAGGACGCAT
>JAJRRM010000123.1 GCA_024279475.1 Alphaproteobacteria bacterium
ATGAGTATGTTTGAGCATTTTGACAGAGGAGGACAAATCTCTATGCACCGATTTAGGATGCGGATGCAAAACATAAAGGTAACCCTATCTATATCATTTTTATTGGCTTCGGCTTTCTTTGTATGGAGAATATATTCAGACGTTCATCCTTATGCTTGGCAAATGATGGTTGAAAAAGTCCAAGCAGAAATTTACTTGTCTTTGCCATCTTCCAAGAATATGGTTCAGCGTTTTAAAACGCAACAGGGCAGATATATAGAGAGAAGAAGCATAGAAGTTTCTCGGGATCCTTTAGCTTCTAAAGCCCAAGATGTCATTGTAGATCATCTTATTCAAAAAGCTTGGCAGAGTGTTTTGGTCTTCATATCTATATGCTGTCTTATTCTCACTTTCTTCATTATGAGAGGTAAAAAAAAATTTAAGAAGAAGAACAAAAGAGGAGCTCGTTTTTTAGAGTCTTCAGAGCTAATAAAGCTCCTTAAAAAGAAGAAAAAAGGTTCTGATTTAAATTTAGATGGTGTTCCTCTTCTTAAAGATGCTGAAATACAGCACATGCTCGTCACAGGAACAACAGGAGCTGGAAAAACTAATTGTTTTCAGACATTGATGCCTCAAATTAGAGAAAGAGACGATAAAGCTCTTATCATTGATTTTACGGGAGACTATGTTTCTCGTTACTATAGAGAAGGAAAAGACATCCTCCTAAATCCTTTTGATAAGAGATCTGCCAAGTGGGATTTGTGGAAAGAGCTCTCTCAGGAATATGATTATGATACCTTTGCAAAAGCATGTATGCCAAAGCAATCCTTTAGTCATGATACATTTTGGGATATGGCAGGATTTAGAACCCTATCAGCAGGCCTTAAAAAGATGTCTAGAAGTGAGAAGCCTGATCTTATAGAGTTGTACAAGATTCTTAGCAGAGTTTCTTTAAAAGAGTTCTCAAAGTACTTTCAAGGAACAGAAGCAGCGGCCTTTACAGATGATGATAATGAAAAAACAACGCTGTCTGTAAGAGCAACAATCTCTTCTCATGTAGCATTTCTAAGACACCTAAACACAAAGAGAAAGGAATCCTTTTTCTTTAAGGACTGGGTTCAAAACGATCAAGATAAGAGGTGGGTGTTTTTAACATGCCGGGCAGACCAAAGAGAGACTCTACGCCCATTATTTACCGCTTGGCTTAATCTAGTAGTCATTAGAATATTGTCTTTAGAGCCAGACGAAAAAAGAAGAATATGGTTAACTTTAGATGAACTTCCAGCCTTACAAAAAGTTCCTGCTCTAGAAGCTGGTCTTGCGGAGGGACGAAAGTATGGCCTTTGCTTCTTAGGGGGGGTTCAGAGTATGGCTCAATTACAGACAATCTATGGCAATCACGGAGCTGAGACTATATTAGATCTTCTAAACACAAAGGTATTTTTTAGAAATAACGATATTAAAACCCAAGAATGGACCTCAAGAACACTTGGACGTATGGAAGAGACAAAAGTATCAGAAAACATTTCCTATGGTGCTTATGCTATGCGAGATGGGGTCTCCCTTAATGAGTCTACATGTACAAAACCATTGGTTATGCCTGAAGAAATAGGATCTCTAGGAGATTTAAATGCTTATATTAAACTACCAGGTTTTTGGCCTGTGACTAGGAAAGAAATGATCTACAAAAAAGATCCTCAAAACCTTGCTCAACGCTTTGTTCAAGATCCTCTTCAGTTTCTTCAGGAAGATTCTCTTATTATAAAACCTGAAAAAAAGAAGGTTTAATAATAAAGAAGAGAAAACACAGCATAAAATTAAATTTGAGGAAAACAAGATTATTTTAAATCAACAAAAAAGAAAGGAAAATCAAAAGATAATATAATTTATTGTTATGTTTTTCTCTTTGGATATAGAGGAGCTACACCGATAGATTCTCATGGGTTAATACGGGCTCTGTAGAATAAGAAAAAAGACGGCTCTCATAGGGAATATAAATTATTTTTTCATGTAGAGATTGCTGAATAATATCTTTAAAAACTAGAAAAAGACAAGTTTTTACATTTTAAGTCATTATTCACCGGTCTTTGTATACAAGAAGCATTGATCGTGAAGATAAATCTTCTTAACAAGAAGGAAAGTAGTTTTAGGGGTCTATAGACTTTTAGATTAACACACATTACAATCACAGGAGCGAAAGAGAGAGTATATTCTAAGAGCTATAAGGCAGAGGGGCTAATGAGATATTTAAGCATTATTGTAGTATCCTTTTTCATTTTTATAGGTACTATGCCTGTTGGTTTTTCTGTAGGTGGTTTATCATCAGAAGAAGAAGAGGATACTAATTTTAAGAGTGCCAGACAAAAAATTTCCCCAGAGGATTTAGAAAGCGCAGCTGAAAAGTTATTAAAAGAGTTCAAAGGAGTTAGCAAAGAGGTTGTTATACCTCCTAAGTTATCCACAAGCTTAAGCGTTTTAGGTTGTGATGAGGAGAGACGAGCCTCTTCTATGAGCTCTAGAACAACAAACAGTATAGCGGCTATATTGGCTTTTCTTACTAGTGCTGCATATGCAGAAATGATTATGTTTAACCCTTCAATAGGGGATCTTTTGGGGGTAGATCCCTCATATGAAGGAGAGACTCCCCCCTGGCAGACAATAGTTTCAGGGACTGTTTTTGGTGCTTGGACTCTTCCAAAATTTTTTAATCTATCAAAAGGGGTGTTAGGTTGGATGACACGATCAAAATCTCCTTATGATGAAGTTTCTCAAGACAGAGATCGTATTTCAAGAACAGCGCAGACATATATGGTAATGTTACCTTCTGTAATAGTGCTTACAGCTTTTTCTATCTATACCTATGTTCAAATTAACTCAATAGATATGTCACTATTTTTCATTATTTTTTCAGTTGCTGCAGGGATTCCATGGGTTATAAATCAAATAGCCGCAGCTTATACGGAAGTTTTTGATCAGGCGGACTCTTGTTGTACGTCACTTAGAAAAAAACCCACCCTCCATGAAAGAAAGAGGCGCCATATTATTAGTCGCTTTGCTTCTAGCTTTAGAAGAGTATTAGATGATCCGGTAGAAGCACAGATCCTTTGGGGTGGAATTGCTAATATTCGGGAATTTATTAAAGAAAATACGGAGAATATGGATGTTCTTCGTAAGCAAGTAGAATTACAAGCAATTGATCGGGATATGGATCAAGAAGGGGATGAAGAGAGACAATCGGATGATTTATTAAGAACAAAAATTACCTTAAAACGGATGGGTGTTTTGTTTATATTACAACAGCTTTATAATCATGGAACAGTAGATGATAAGTACTATCTAAAACATGTTTTTCACAAAAACAAATGTAAAAGATTATTTCAAACAATATATAAAGAAAACCATCCGGGGTGGTATAGGGGAATGCACATACTAGGTTTAGTAGTGGGAGGTGTGGCTAGTGTGTCTCTTTGGTATGGGTGGGTGAAGATGTTTGATAATACTTTGTTTGGGTCGAGTGCTCCTCCTGCTCCTGTTGGAAATGCTACTACATTTTTCCCTGTAGAAGATAGTATGCCTTCCTCTGAGGACTATGTATCCTACACCTTAGGAACCTTAGTTAGTTTTTTTTATATACCTTATATGATGCAGCAAACAGGAAAGGCTTTTTCTCATGTTTCTGCTATAATAGCAGGTTATAATCCTATACAAGGAGAAAACACTCCTCGCATGACAGATATTAATTATCAGGTTCTTCGCGGTAGTTTTGCTTTCCTATGGCTTATAAAAAGCATTCCAACTATGTGGCCCTATTCCGTTATAGGTGGAGAAGGGATGGGGTACGGAATAGGTCCATGGGCGCCTGAAGTTCCATTTGAATGGCAGCTTATAACACTTATACCGAGTATGATAGCTTTTGGAGCGATGGATTATAATAGTATGTCCCAGATTCAAAAAATTATAACTAAAATGAAGAGTCGCGCTCCTAGGAATTCTCAAGCGACTGCGCAGCAAAGAGTGGTTGATATATTAAAGGATGTAATAAAATGGGTAACTGCTTTAGACAGAGGTATTATTATACCTCTTGGTGATTGTTTAAAAACAGATGCTGGAAACTGGTCTCAAACTTTTACAGGTGATGTGGGGAGATTGGATGGTTATGGGAGTTTTAATGGTAGAATTGCTTCTAGACAAGCTGTTACGTACGTTTTAAATGAAGACAAAAACCAAGACGAAGAGGAAGGCGAATATGGAGAAATAGAGCCGGAGGGTATGGGGCGTAATTGGTGTACTAGCTCGGAGGATTCTGATGGAGAAGAAGGTAGAGCTGGAAAAAAACAGCCGTTATTAGCAAGAGAAGAGAGTATTTAATGCTTAAGAATTTAATTTTCACTTACGATACAGTATATCTTTTATACATATAAAATCAAATAGCTCAATAAAACATTGTTTCTTGATTTGTTGAGAAAAAAGCACCAAAATAAGCGCCATGGGCATCTTAAATAAATTGATTAAATATCTCATAATAGGTGGATTAGCAGCGCTATTGTTAGGCGCCTTTATTTTATGGTCTGTTTATCTATATTTAAATGAGGAGCTTCCAGACTATCAGCATTTAAAAAACTATGATCCACCTTTAGTAACACGTTTATATGCTGAGGATGGACAACTGTTAGAGGAATATGCTCAGGAGCATAGAGCTTTTGTGCCGGTTGAGTATATCCCACAACAATTAATTCAGGCTTTTCTGTCAGCGGAAGACAAGAATTTTTATTCTCACAAGGGTATTGATTACTTGGGTATTATGCGCGCTTCTTTGAGGAATTTAAGGTATTTTGGTCAAAAAAAACGGCCTATGGGAGCCTCTTCTATTACACAACAGGTGGCTAAGAATTTTTTATTAAGTGGAGAAGTATCTATAAAGCGAAAATTAAAAGAAGCTATATTGGCTCGAAAACTAGAAAATACTTTCTCTAAGAAAAAGATTTTAGAGTTATATCTAAATGAAATTTATCTAGGTGCGGGAGCCTATGGTATTGCAGCTGCAGCGCTACATTATTTTAATAAATCTTTACAGAAGTTATCATTAAGTGAAATGGCATATCTAGCAGGCTTGCCAAAAGCGCCGAACTCTTACAATCTTCACCGGGCACCTGAAAAAGCAAAAATACGGAGAGACTGGGTTTTAAAACGTATGCTTACCAATGGTTTTACTGAGCAGAAAGCTTATGATATAGCTAAAAGCTCTCCACTAATAGCGCAGAGGCATAAGCAAAAAAAAGTCTTTCAAGCGGGTTATTTTAGTGAATATGTACGTCAAAATCTGGTGAAAAAATATGGAGAGGAGGCTCTTTATAAAGGAGGGCTTGTGGTGAAAACAACACTTAACCCACAATACCATGCTTGGGCAGATCAGGCATTGAGAGAGGGTCTCGTAGCATATGATCGCCGTCATGGTTATCGAGGGGCATATGGAAGCATTCCTTTAGAAAAAGAAGGGGAGATTGTTTGGCAGAAAAACTTGAAAGCTTTTAAAACGCCAGCTGCATTAGGATCTTATAAACTTGCAGTAGTTTTACACATGGCCCCTAAAAAAACAGTAATAGGTTTACGTGATGGGACAAGGGGTATAATTCCCTTGAAGCTTATGGTTTGGGCACGCAAGCAATATAAATCGAGTAAGGGGCAACCTACTGTGGGTAAGTCTCCTAAGGATCCGAAAGAAGTTTTTAAAATAGGACAAGTTATAGCTGTAGAATCTACCAAAAAGGTAGATGAATATAAGTTAGCGCAGATCCCTTCAGTAGAAGGGGCTATTGTGGTTATGGATCCACACACGGGTCGTATCTTGGCTTTAAGTGGAGGGTATAGTTTTTCTCGCAGCAAGTATAATCGGGCTATTCAAGCTAATCGTCAGACGGGATCTGCTTTTAAAACTTTTGTATTTTTAGCAGGTTTAGAAGAGGGGTATAATCCAACTACACGTATTTTAGATAAACCTATAGAAATTGATTTAGGGCCAAATTTGGGAACATGGGCACCAAATAATATGTCTATGAAGTTTTATGGTCCTGTAACGCTTCGTTTGGCTTTAGAAAAATCGTACAATGTGAGTACGGTACAGTTGGCTAAGAAAATAGGATTAGAAAAAATTGTAGAAATGGTGAAGAATTTCGGTGTAGATACTATTTTGGAGCCACAATGGTCTATGGTTTTAGGGGCTAATGAAACAAGTTTATTGAAAATGGTTACTGGTTTTTCTCAGATTGCTAATGGTGGTAAAAAAATTGAGCCAATATTTATTGATCGTGTACAAGATAGACGAGGCCGTACTTTGCAGAAAAACACTCTTATGGAGTGTTATGGATGTATGAAAGAAAATAATTTTTCTTTCAGGTTACCTATTTTGAATGATAATCGAGAGCAGCTTATTGATCCCCGCCATGCCTATCAGATGACTTCAATTTTACAAGGAGCTATGGAGCGTGGAACAGGACGTAATGCTTCTGTGAAGCCCTATGCATTAGCTGGAAAAACAGGATCTACAAATGGCTTTAGAGACGCTTGGTTTTTAGGGTATTCACCAGATTTGGCAGTGGGGGTGTATGTTGGATTTGATAGCCCAAAAGGTTTAGGAAACTGGGAGACAGGAGCAAGAGCAGCAGCGCCTATTTTTAAGAATTTTATGTCAAAGGCTTTGAAAAAATCGCCACCAGCCCCTTTTAGAACACCCTCAGGTCTTGTTTTTAAAAAGGTAAATGCTATTACGGGCTTGCTAGCAAAGCCCGGAGATCCTATTCGTGTGGAAGGTTTAATTCCCAATGAAAAAGGGGAAGTTGTTTTTGAAGAAGAGCCTATAGGATCTGATAAAAGTATAGATATATTAGAGGAAAGTTTTGATAAAAAAGAAAAGGAGGTAGATTTAGCGCCAAAGGATTTAATATTAAAAGAAAAAGTAGCATCTTCTAAAAAAGAAGGGACTATTATAGATCCGTGGATTATGAGGTAGGCAAGGATATAGACTCTGTTATTGACAACTAATGAACTACTATGGGATATATCTACCCAATAGGTAGCCCTGGAGAGTATAGGAAGAAGATGACAAGATATAGAACACATATGTGTGGTGATTTGCGCAAAGAGCATGTTGGGGAAGAAGTAAAGCTTGCTGGATGGGTGCATCGTAAGAGAGATCATGGACACTTATTGTTTATAGATTTGCGTGATACAAAGGGTATTACGCAAGTTTTTGTAAATGCTGAAAGCGCTGTTTTCAAATTAGCAGAGGCGTTGAGATATGAGTCTGTTATATCTGTAACGGGTAGAGTTGTTACTCGCAGTAAAGAGACAGAAAACAATAAATTATCAACGGGGTATATAGAGGTTGCTGCAGAGAAAATTGAGATTTTATCTCAGGCTGAGCAGCTACCAATGCAGGTAAATACGGATAAAGCTTTTCCAGAAGATACGCGTTTAAAGTATCGTTATTTAGATTTGCGTCGTAAGAAGTTGCATGAAAATATTAAGCTTCGTTCTAAAGTAATTAATTCTATTCGGCGTCGTATGGTAGACCAAGGATTTACAGAGTTTCAAACACCTATTTTAACAGCTACATCACCAGAGGGTGCTCGTGATTATTTAGTACCAAGCCGCTGTCATCCAGGTCAATTTTATGCATTGCCACAAGCTCCTCAGCAGTTCAAGCAGTTGCTAATGGTTTCTGGTTTTGATAAGTATTTCCAGATTGCGCCATGTTTTCGTGATGAAGATGCTAGAGCAGATCGTTCACCTGGCGAATTTTATCAACTAGATTTTGAGATGTCTTTTGTTACACAAGAGGATGTTTTTGAGGCTATAGAGCCAGTTATCCATGGTATTTTTGAAGAGTTTTCAAAAGATAAGAAAATTACTGCTCCTTCTTTTCCAAGGATTCCTTACGAAGAGTCTATGCTAAAATATGGCTCTGATAAACCTGATTTGCGTAACCCCTTAATTATTCAAGACGTTACATCTATTTTTAAGGGTTCAGGGTTTGGACTTTTTTCAAAAGCTATAGCAGAGAAAAATTCTGTGGTAAGAGCTATTCCTGCGCTAGGAGCAGCTAATAAACCGCGTAGTTTTTATGACAAGCTCAATGATTGGGCGCGAGAAGAGGGTGCTGGCGGCTTAGGTTATATTATTTTTGCAGCTGAGGGAGCAAAAGGCCCTATAGCAAAAGTTCTAGAACCAGAAAAGCTAGAAGCTCTTAAAAATCAGCTTAATTTGAAGGAAGGAGATGCGGTTTTCTTTACGTGTGCAAAAGAAGGTTTTGCTACGAAACTTGCAGGGAAAGTTCGTGAACGCGTGGGAAATTTGTTAGAGCTTATTGAAAAAGATGCTTTCCGTTTTTGTTGGGTTATTGATTATCCTATGTTTGAAATAGATGAAGATACAGGGAAAATTGATTTTAGTCACAATCCATTTTCTATGCCACAAGGTGGCCTGGAAGCTCTAGAAACTAAAGATCCTTTAGATATAAAAGCATACCAATATGATATAGTTTGCAATGGAATAGAGTTATCTAGTGGAGCTATTAGGAACCATTTGCCAGAGGTTATGTATAAAGCTTTTGGTATAGCAGGATATTCTAATAAAGATGTGGAAGATCGTTTTGGAGGTCTTTTGAGTGCTTTTAAATATGGGGCACCACCACATGGAGGATCAGCTCCAGGAATTGATCGTATAGTTATGCTTTTAGCTAACGAGCCAAACATTCGTGAAGTAATTGCTTTCCCTATGAATCAGAAGGCCCAGGATTTACTCATGCAAGCTCCAGCCCCTGTAGTAGATGATGCGCGTTTGAAAGAATTGCATATCCGCTTAGATTTACCTATAAAGGATAAATTGATAGAAGAAGGCCCTGTTGCAAAAACGAGAAGAATCTGATGGACTGTCTCTCTGACTTTTAAAGAAGGGGATATCTTTATGAATGATTTTAAAGGGAATCCTACCATGGGATCATCCTTCTTCTATCAATACAGATAAATCACTAACTTATGGAATAGTTAAAGAGAGCTTAAATAAAGAAAGAATATAGTCAGGCATCGACAAGGTTAAATACCTTAACAACAGCATTGAGTCAGATCACAGGCGAATAAAGCAACGAGACAGGCCGGATGATGGGCTTTCACAAGTTTTATGGCCGTAGAATACGCCAAGGAATCGAGGCTATATCCAGGGTTTTAAAAGCTAGAAATTACCACATAGGGTATAAAGTAACAGAACAAAATACAGGCATTCACAAACTCTTTGGCATCTATAACTACGGGAAAGACTTGTCTCTGTGATAAGTCTCCACGATTTAGCTTGGAGAGCCTTCTAACATTTTCCTTACAATTTTCTATTGTCTCTAATACGGCGAGGTGATAGGGATTAAAATATTTTTCTTGCGTGTTTTTATGAAATTAGGTAACACTAAGAATGCTTTGAGTCCCCTTCGTCTAGAGGCCTAGGACTCCGCCTTCTCAAGGCGGCAACAGGGGTTCGAATCCCCTAGGGGATGCCATCTTATTTTGTTTTAAAAGCAGGATCTATACCTTGTTAAATCGAGTTGAAAAAATGTTATACAAGTCAAATTTTTAATTACATTTTATCTTATTTTACTATAGGAGAGAACTACTTATAAAGTTTATTAATATTTAAGTTACTCTATTTTTAGTTAAAAAAGAGGTAGCAATGAGTGGATACAAAAATCTTTTTATAGGACTTTTTTAGTTTTGAGCTCACTGAGTGCAGAAAAATCTTTGGGATCGAAGGAGGGTGAGATGGATACAAAAGAGCGGCCGCTCATGCTATCAGGTGAGGGTGTCCAGAGTTTAATAGCCTTCTATCCGTGATCTTTAGGGAATTTTTTTTGTAAAGTACAGAGAAAAGGAGAAGGAGTAAAATCTAGAGAGATTATAGAGAGCTGTTGACTCTCAAGGAGAGAGCCTTGATTTCTATTTATCTCCCACACGCAATGTTAGAACTTCTAAGCGCTTTTAGATAAAGCTCTTAAGAGCATGAAAGCAGGGGCTTATCCTTCTTCTATTAACACAGATAAATCACCAACTTATGGTATAGCTATAGAGAGGTTAAAGAAAGAAGGAAAAAGGCTACACTCTATGGAGCATTATCAAGTGAAATATCTTAACAATATTATTGAATCAGATCACGGAAAGATCAAACGTTTAATGAAGCCAACTCTGGTTTTATTTTTTGCAACAGGGCCGTTTTTATAAACTTTAGAGATGTTATTTTAATATTTTTATTTACTTTAGACTTGAATATATAGGACAGAGTCACTATATAGAAAGTTAAGGAAGAGAATATAGAGTATCTCTGAATAAATGATATTTTTGATAATATTGAGGAGGGACGCTTTCAAGTAGAAACTGTCCATAATTTATTATAACGTACTAAATTTTAGAGAGAAATATGAAAAGATTTATATATGCTGTGCTGTGCTTAGTGATTTGTCTGAGTTATAATTCTGATGTTGTTGCTGTTCGTGAAATTCAGATTGAAAATCAAAGAAAAGCTATAGGACATCAAACTCGTGGCATAGAGGCAAGCAAAGTTAGAAAGTTTGCTGAAGCTATTGTAGATGGAGGAGATTTAGCGACTTTATTGAAAGCTGAGTTAGAATCTATTTATTTTTTTGGTCCAGAAGCTGGAGACTCTAGAGATGATGTAGTTATACGAATGATGACGCAGAACAAAAGTTTCCATGAAGCTTGTCATGAATCTAAAGTAGAAGCTACACGCATTCGCAATCAAGCTATTCAAGCTATTCAAGCAAGAAAAACGGCTATAGAAAATAAAAGAAAAGCTATAGGACATCAAACTCGTGGAA
>JAJRRM010000124.1 GCA_024279475.1 Alphaproteobacteria bacterium
AATAAAGTTAGGGGGTTTGCTGAAGCTATTGTAGATGGAGGAGATTTAGCGACTTTATTGAAAGCTGAGTTAGGGGTTATTTATTTTTTTGGCCCAAAATATATAGATTCTAGAGATGATGTAGTTATGCGAATGATGACGCAGAACAAAAGTTTTCATGGAGCTTGTCATGAATCTAAAATAGAAGCTACACGCATTCGCAATCAAGCCATTCAAGCAAGAAAAGAGGCTATAGAAAACCAAACTCGAGGAATAAACACAGATAAAGTTAGGGGTTTTGCTGAAGCTATTGTAGATGGGGGAGATCTAGCAACGTTGTTAAAAACTGAAATTGGACAGATCGATTGCTGGGATAAAAACATTACAGATGACATCGTTAATAGAATGATAGTGCAGGGAAAATGTTTCGATGTAGCTCGCCGGGAATCTAGAGAAGAAGTTAGTCGGATTCGCGGGCAAGCTATTGAAGAAAATATTGCACAAATAGGAGCAGAAACAGGCTTAGATGCGGCAAGAATTTCTATCATAGCATCTAGCATGTATGATAGAAAAATTGATTTTAAGACCTCATTGCTTGCCAATCTACCTGATATTATGTGCGATGGTGTAGATATGAAAGGCCAAGTGGCAGCCAATATTCGTGACCAGGATAGGAGTTATGCTCAAGCTATTCGAGAGGTTTTTATAGCAGAGCGAATAAAAAGCCTTACGCAGCAACTTACGAGAGTTTCTCTAGACAATATCCAGGAAATCGCAATAAGCATGACAGATAACAATAGGACACGTCAAAGGGCATTGCAGGAGCATATAGGTCCACATCTTTATTTAGATACTGACTTATCTAACGAGGTTGTGACTCTTATGTTAGATAGAATTCCTAAAGTTGATGCTTTTCGTAGAGTTAAGATTCACTATCAAAGCAACGTTATAGCAAATCAAACTCGCGGAATAGATGCAAATAAAGTTGGAGAGTTTGCTGAGGCTATTGTGAATGGTGGAGATCTAGCAACGTTGTTAAAAACTGAGTTTGGACAGATCGATTGCTGGGGTAGAGATATTACAGATGATATTATTAATAAAATGATGATGGAGAACAAAAGCTCTGTTGAAGCTCGTCAAGAGGCTGCTTATCCAATAGTGCGAGTAGCTTTAGAAGGTCATGCTAAAAAATTATCTGTTAGTTCTTATGAGATGTTGGCAGAAAAATCTGTGGAGCAAGAATCTTTTGGTCAATATGTAGTCGTAGAAAATTTGCAAGATGGCGTATTAGAGCATGAAGCAGGACGTCCAGTTGTTTTGATAGCGTCATTGGGTGATCCCAGGCACGACGGGAGCATAGGAAGAAAAGCAGTGCCATTAGATAGGGAAGTTGCTGTTGCTATAGTAACAGAAGGTTTGCCTTATAAAGAAGCGATGAAGAGAGTTTATTTAGAAGCTGTAAAACGTGCTTTATCTAGACAATATTTTGGTTGGGGTATGGACTCGATTTATGAACGGATGGCTATTCGCATGATTGAAGATGGTAAACATTTGCAAGCGACAGATTTTTTAACAGATAAGGATACTATTAGTGGATATTTAGCAGGTGATATGGATAATATAGTAGGCGAGATAGGGGGATATATTCCTTTTAAATGCATAGGAAAAGATCAGCGCCTTGAGATAGCACAGGAAATGATTAAAAATAGGCGTGGAAATTTTTTAGATACTAGAAAAGAAGTTTTTATTAATGCATTTGTACAAGAACTGCTAGAAAAAGGATGGAAACTTAAGAATGAACAGAAAGATAGAGAGCTTGCAGAAAGACTCTTTAACAGAAAACCTACAGAAATAGAGGAAGCTTCTCTTATTAAAGAGGTAACATATGTATTGGGTGTACATATGTGCCAAGGAACAGATATGTCAGAAGCTATAGCTAAGGGTATTATAAATAAAAGGCACTCCTATCAACGAGCCGTTGAAGAAGCCTCAGTAAATGTGTGGGATACCTTTTTAAAAAAATATAGATTTGAAGAAGAAGGAAATTTGTTTTCAGGAGACTCCCTTCGAAAAGTTTCTGAAACGATAGTAAGAACACAACAACCTCTTAAAAACGTTTTAGAATCTGTTGCTAACCCTGAGTATACTTGGCAGCATGATTTATTAGGAGATACGCATGTTGGCCCCTTAGCAGCTAGTGTTTTTTCAGAAATGACTGGAAAAAATATAACAGCGAGGGAAGCTGTAGCCATAATAAAACAAGACATATTAAGAAGATTCTTGCAAGAGGCTAAGGGGTTGAGCCGGGATGTTAGCAGGACTGCGGCACAAGGGATTATAGAGGGTAGAACTACACAAGAGGCTCTTAGTCGAAGCATGCCAGAAATAAAGGATGGTGATAATGTTATAACAGATGAGGTTATTAAAGAACTTGTTATCCCGGGTGTTTCTTATGAGGAAGCTGTTAGAAAGATTAAAACTGGGTATCGTATGCAGAAGTTAGCTGTTGATTTTACAGCATTTTCTGAACTTGAACAAAAAAATATAGCAAGTTATATGCTAGACCAGGCGATAGGTTTAGAAGCAGATAGTAAGGATGTACTGAGGGGCTATCTTGCTCTAGAAGGTATTTCTGCTGCTGACATACTTTTAATCATAGAGAAGGTGGGCTTAGGAGATCAAACCCTTGAAGATGTTCAGTTTACAATAGCAACACAGAGGATGGTTGGGGAAATAAAAGAGGACAATCCGGATGCTAAGGGTATTAGCGAAGACGTTTTTGATAAAATTGCTATGTATATGGTGCACTGTTTGCAGGAGAAGACGCCTATGACTGCTGCTGGTGCTTTAGAAGTTATATTTGATACAGAAGACTTTAGTGATCATATTGTAGAGGTAGATGAAGCTATTGCAGCCTTAAATGGTAAATCTCTGAACGATATTCGAAACGAGAGGATAGATTTACTTATAGAGAGAAAATTTGCCTTGTTACAAAATATACAGCTGGAGGAACATGAGCTTAGGCATATGGCAGTTCAAATAATTAGGCATAGATCATCACCAGAGGATGCTCTAAGATCTCGATTACGCACAAGAGGCATGCCCGCAGATCTTATTCGCGATGTAGCTTCTCTTTTATTAGGAGAGGATTATCCCTCAGTGAAAGAGGCTACTTACCAAATAATGTTTGGTAGAAGTAAAACGTACTTGGCTGAAGAATATAGGGATGTTTTTTCAGAGGATATGGTGGATACACTTGCTAATAAAATGGCAAGAAATCGAATAGATATTAGAACTGCTTTTAAGAAATATATAGAAGTTATGGGGTATGATCACGATATAGTGGAGAGTTTTGTACAAGCTGTGATTGTAGATAAAACTTCGTATACTAATGCTGTAAGACAACTGAATTACCCAGATTTAAAGCGTAAATATGCTGCTTTAACAGAAGAGGAAATAAGAGCTATTGGAGGTAAAATAAACCCTGATGTGAGTGAAGAGCAGGCCATACAAGGATATTTCTCAGAAATATTTCCTGACCAACAGATAAGTCCACAGGGTGTAACTTTGGCTATAAAATATCTGCAAAGCGAGGGAGAGGCTGCTTTAACTTTTGAGGAGGCTTTCAAAAAAGCAGAGGTTGTAGAGTTCAAATTTATGGCTCTTGTAGAGAATAATAAAATTCCAGAGGCTCAAGCTATTTCTATGGCAGAAGAGTTATATTTACAAAATGGAGTTGGCGACGAGGCAGAGCATATGGTTGGAATATTTGGTAGGTATATAGAAGAGCATATACTTGTAGAGGGGGCAATTAGAGCGGATAAATTTTGGCCACTGACTTTAGAGTTTCAAGATATTTTGAAAAATGCTATGGCAAAAGGAATGTTAGAGGGAATATCAGCAGAAGAAGCAGAGCATGCTATACGTCTAAAGACTGGCGAAGCTGAAGGGGACTATTTCCATAATTGGAGGTATATTAGAGGTGATATTTATGATCCAAAACCTATTCTTCTTGAAAAATTTATGGGAACAGGCGGTCTAGATGTTCTTTCGCATGCTATACGATTGTGCGCTGTGGGGTTTGATGGCATAGAAGCGCTTGTACGCGCTTGTACTATTTTAAGACCCGGCACAACTGAGAATGAAAACAGGCGTGTGGTTGAAGAAATGTTTCCTGAAGATGATGAAGAGAAGGGAGATGACCTAAAAATTAAAAGAACATGGGGGGAAGCAGAAGAAGTATCACAGCAAAAGTTGATTAATAAAATAGCGGAAGTAAGATTTTATTTCAATGGCGTGCCAGGAGGTGAAGAGGGTCCTGAATTTGTTGGAAAAGAGCTATATTATAATAGCCTTTCTCTCGAAGATGCTTTTAGTTCTTATCTAAGCTCTTACAGAGAAAACTTGTTACCTGGAGCTATAGAAATAATTCCAGGAGATCCGATTGTAGACCGGAACGATGAGCGCGTAAATCCTGTTATCTGGAAAACAGCCTGTATTATGGAAAACTTGGATAAAAATGTTATAGAGGCTCAAGAGCAGTTAATTATAGATTTTGCACAAAGAAGAGACAAATATATAGAGGATGAGGCACCTTATGGTCTTACGCCTGAAGAAGGTGGAAAAGTGGCTTACGCTGTCCTTTTGGAGGGAAGAGATGAGGTGGATGCTTTTTATAGGGAAGTACTTCGTTCACGTCAACTTTCGGGGGATGCAGCTTATGCAGATATAGGTCCATTGGACTTAAGGAATGTGGCTATCTTTATGGTACAGGAGAGATTAGATTTTGAGAGAGCTAATAATAAAAGAAGAATTGGTGCTATCTTTTTAAGATCAACATTACAGCTGCCAAAAGATAATAGACTAGCTATAGCTACAGCTATGGTTAATGAAGGAAAAACAGAAGAAGAGGCTGTAGAGGACTATCTAAGAGCCACTTATCCAGAGGATGCCTCTGGTTTTGTTGGATGGGCTGAGAAATTGATAGAGGGTCAAAGCCTTCCCTTTGTAATGGCTTTTGAGCAAGCAAGAAAGACATATGGTGATGGAGCGGGTTATGAAGGAAAAGATAAAGAAATTGTAAAGAATATTTTACGTTATTCTCATATGTTTGATGACAGACAAGTGCTATTAGAGGGTGATAATTTTGTAAAAGCTGTGAGAGCTTCAGGAAAGGCTGTGGAATACGGAGAAACCTATAGTGAGCTTATGTGTGAAGAAGATCTTGATATACTTTTTCAAACAGCATTAAGAGCTGAATTGTTAGAAATTACGAGTAAAGAGGCTTATGAACACTTTGGGGTTAGAAACCTATTTAAAGTTATAGAAGGAGTAATAAGGCAGAGACCTTTAGAAATTGGGTGTGCAGATCATGCTTTTGGTCCAAATGCTCTTAAAAGATATGCTAGATATCTTTTAGAGAAGGAATTTGATGAAAGGGCCTTTCTTGATTCTCCAGTAAAAGACTTAGTTTTATCTTATCGCAGGGCAAACAATCTCATACCAGATGCTATAATAGGTATGCGCGCTACTACAGGGACTCTCATGGCTCAAGGGTGGGTGGATTATAATAATAAAGTCAGAGAATTGAAGGTTTTTACTGATAGAGTACCTCAAAGGATAGAGCAAGCTAGGTTTGGCCCGGATCCTTTTCCTTATTGGAGTAGTGACGCAAGGCATCCTACTCGTAGAGCGTGGTTAGTTGAAGTATGGGATGCTCATTACGGCTCTTTTCCTGCAGGAAATCTTAGGATAAGCAGTCCAATGATAAGATCAGACATTCATTTTGTGGAGCCAGAGCTTCATGCACAGATTCCAAATCCTGTAAGTGCGGCAGAATACGGAGATATGTATAGAAGGCTATTAGATTATATGAGAGCTAGAACCTTAGAGGAACTTTGCATCGTAGGCGAAGGAGGTATAAGGAATATGGCAGTAGCAATAGGAGGCATTAAAAGGTTTTTTGCGCGCGCGGCCTTTAATGAACAAACTGGCATCAGAGGTATTTTTAGTGGGGTAGCGTTCATTGATTATCCATTTACAGAAGCTAAAAAGAGCATTTGGCGCAAAAGAATTAAACGTGTAATGATGCAGCACTTTACACCAGATAAGCTTGAAGGTAATGTACAGGATACTAACCTGAGATTAGGTCAATGTGCTATTCAAGGTGTACAGTGTGTAGATGCTGCGTTTCAGGCCATGGTATCGTGGGAAAAAGGTCTGGTTATCCAAAACCCTACAATGCTTCAAAAGATAGCTGCTAGATTATCAACGCTTAGATCAGAGTTACTACAGGAGGAAGGGGTTAAATATGCTGCGAATGCAGGCAATAATCGTATTCAGCCGGAGTATGGACTATATATGGTATTGGCATGTAGACATGATTTTTCAACAGTTTGTGGAGAAGACAGTCAGAAATATCATCACATGGTCCAATTTGGAAGGAGTAAACAAGCATTTACCGATACTTTTAAAAAGGTTCTAGACGCTTATTCTATAGCGTTAGTAACTGATAATATTATGAGTATGGTAACACGTGGTAAGGGAGCTTCTACAGATAGTATTTACTATGAGGAACTTATCGAATGGGCGCATGCTCGTAGTCGAGACTATTGCAATTGCTCTGCAGAAGAGTTGTCAGCTATTTTGAATACTACTAATGAAGCAGTAGTAGCTGGTGGTGCTTATAGAGATGATGAAGCTGGCGGCGGCGGTGGTGCTGATGCAGCTGGTATCGGTGGTGGTGCTTATAGAGATGAAGCTGATGCAGAAGCAGCTCAACAAGTAAATCGCAGGAAATTTATAGGAGATTTACTTGAAGAAGAGAGGTGGATTTCAAGAAGGTAAACTTAGATTTCTTATGACAGGTGCAAGAGTATTTCCAAATTTAAAGATTGGATAATGCTTTTGCGCAAGTGTATAAAGATTTTTTGTTTTTCTGAAAAAAAGTGTTTTTCTAGAAAATAACTGGTAAGAGTAAGTCCATTTCGTACATCTTCAAATGTTGAGGAAGCTTCTTTTTTTGTTAAAAAATCAGGCAGTTTCAATAAATTGTCTTTATAAGGGGCGCCTGCTTCTAAGGTGGCAGCCCTGCCTGTTTTTGGCGATACATACGCAAGATTTTCTTGTCTGCCAGTAAGAGCGCATCTATTTATATCAAGGCCAAATCCCAGCGTATCTAATAGTTTTTTTTCCAGATGTACGTAATCTTCTCCCAATAGTATCATATTGGTTTTAGGGAGACTATCTTTCAAAAAGTTTTCAAAGTCGTAAAAAAGAGAAACGTAAGCATGATTCTCTGGCAAGATAAAAGTTAGCATAGTTGTTAAAGATTTCAGAAGAACGAGTTTTGAGGGGTGTAGAAAAAGAAAAGGTAACAAGTTAATCTGTGGCTCTATAGTAAGATTGCCAAGATGTGTTTCCAAGCGAGCTTTCCAGTAGATACTGCCGCCGACACCTATTTGCATACTATGTAAAGGTTTTTGTTTAGAGCCTTTTACAAGTCCTCTGATTCGGCCGTGTTTTTCTGTAAAAACATCTAAAATAAGGGATCTTTCAGAGAAAGTTTTCTGCGCTAGGATATAGCCTTTATCTTCCCACTCCATCGAATAAATCTTATTTTATTATTATTAATTTTGTTTGAGATAGCATACCAATGCCCTACATTTTTATCTATTTTTTCAAGAGAGTCTCTCATAGCTTTTAAATAAATATCTAGACTTACTCCACTGTAACTGATTTAGCTAAATTTCTAGGTTGATCTACATCTGTACCTTTTAGCAGAGCTGTTTCATAAGCAAGTAATTGCATAGGCAAGGTTAGAATGAAAGGCTGAATAAAAGTAGGAACAGTTGGTATTTCTATCGTATGTATGGAAATAGTCTCTAATTTTTTCAGGCTTTCAGCATCACCTAGAGAAATAATTTTACCTCCACGAGCGGATGCTTCTTGCAGGTTTGATATTGTTTTTTCAATCAAGTTGTCATTTGGAGCGAGGGCAACGATAGGCGTAAGCGCATCAATCAAGGCTATAGGTCCATGCTTCATTTCACCAGCAGCATAAGCTTCAGCATGGATATAAGAAATTTCTTTAAGCTTTAAAGCGCCTTCTAGAGCCATGGGGAAATTTGTACCACGGCCTAAATATAAAACATCGGTTGCTTTGGCTAAAGTACGTGCTGCAGTTAGACATTCCTGTCGAAGGTTTGGCATTTTTTCTAACCACATGGAAATGCTCTTTAAGCTTTCCAACAAATCAGAAAATTCTTTCTGATTTATTTTTGTTTTTGCAAGCCCCAGAGTGAAGCAAGCAAGCGTCATAAGTTGGCAGGAAAAAGCTTTTGTGGAGGCTACACCAATCTCTGGTCCTGCAAAAGTTGGCCACATACTATCTGTTTCTCTAGAAATAGAACTATGAGTTACATTTACAATACTAATAGTAGGTAATCCTTTTGCTTTCACATAGCGCAGAGCTTCTAGAGTATCTATTGTTTCTCCTGATTGAGAAATGAAAAGACAGGCATGGTTTTCAGCAGAGCCAAGGGCAGGCTGTCGATAGCGAAATTCTGAAGCAATATCTACTTCTACAGGGATTTTGGCATATTTTTCTATCCAATATTTTGCAATGCAGGCAGCATAATAGGAAGTACCACAGGCAATGATTGTTAAGCGATTTAGCTTATTTTTATCAAAAATAAATTTGGGAAGAGAGAGCTCATTTTTTTCAGGCGTTAAGTAAGAGGATAAGGTTTCATTTAGCACAGTAGACTGTTCAAAAATTTCCTTTTCCATAAAATGGCGATAAGCCCCTTTACTAGCAGTTTGCGTGCTTAAATTTAGCGTATGAATAGGATGTTTTGTAACCTTATTATCTTTATTAAAAATCTGATAATTTTTTTGTGTAATATAGCCCCAATCGCCTTCTTCAGGATAAATTACTTGATGTGTATAGGACGCTAAAGCAATAGCATCTGAAGCAATATAATTACTATTTTCACCAATGCCAATAACAAGGGGGCTCCCTTTTCGGGCAAAGTAAATTTTATCTAAATCCATAGGTGAAATAATAGCTAAAGCAAAAGCTCCTTGTAGGGATTTTAAGGTGGTCTCAAGGGCTTCTTTCATGGAAAGATTGTTATCAAGATAAAGAGTAAGGAGCTTAGCTATTACTTCTGTATCTGTTTGTGTTGTTGTCGTATAGCCCTTCTTATTAAGCATTTCACGTAACTCTTTAAAATTCTCAATAATACCATTATGTACGACGGCTACTTTTTCTGTAGTATGAGGGTGAGCATTTTGTTCTGATGGTTCTCCATGTGTAGCCCAGCGTGTGTGTCCAATACCGATAGTACCTGGCAGGGAATATTTTTTTAGTTTTTTTTCCAGGTTTATGAGCTTTCCTGTAGCACGAATACATTCTAAATGACCCTTGTCTAATGTGGCTATACCAGCAGAGTCGTAGCCTCTGTATTCTAGGCACTTTAGAGCAGAGACAATGTTTTTGGCTACAGGTTTTTGGTCAATAATGCCAACTATGCCACACATATTATTTTCGTCCTTTTTTCTTTTGGTTAAAATCTTTTGTAAATTTTTGAGGGGCACGTGTTAAGGATAATGCATTATCTTGAACGTCTTCTGTGATAGTGCTACCAGCGCCTATAACAGCATTTTTTCCAATTTTAACAGGGGCAATAAGAGCTGTGTTTGAGCCAATAAAAGCCCCTTTGTCAATGTATGTTTTATGTTTTTTTGTACCATCATAGTTGCAAGTTATCACACCAGCACCAATGTTTGCATTAGATTCAATAAGGGTATCTCCTATGTAGGAAAGATGAGAGACTTTAACGTTTTCTTTAAGGTGACTTTTTTTAATTTCAACAAAGTTTCCAATTTTAGTTTTTTCCTCAAGAATTGTATCTGGACGAAGGCGAGCATAGGGACCTACTACAGATTTACTCTTAATATGAGCTCCTTCAATATAGGAAAAAGCTTTAATGCGGACCTCTTTTTCTATAATTGTTTTAGGCCCAAGAATAACATTTGGCTCTATAATTGCCCCTGGGGCAATAGAGGTATCATAGCTAAAAAACAGGGTATCTGGAGCTAGTAAATGCACGCCTTGGCTCATAAAATGATAGCGCCAACGTTGTTGCAAAACACAAGAAACATGAGCAAATTCTGTAGCTGTATTAACGCCTAAACAAGCCTCATTATCTTGTGCTACAACAGCTGTGCATTTGAGTCCAGCAAGGGTAGAGACAAGAGGGTAATCTGTTAGGAAGTATTCTTTTTTTCTGTTTTGATTTTTAATTTTTTTTAAAAGGGTCAGAGCGTACTTTCCATTTAATAAGCAAATACCACTATTGCATAAATCTTGGGGTTTAGCAGTTGTATTCAAGGGACGCTCAGAGGCTTCAGTAATGGAAAGAATTTCATCATCAAGAGCAGTGTTTAGAATACCAAAACTATGCTGGTTAGCAGGAAGGCTCATAGCTAAAAAAGAACCTGACCAAGTATCTGAGACGTTATTTTTTTCTTTTATTAAGAGTTGCAAGTCTGAGGCTTTAATAAGGGGTGTATCTGCACATAAGATAAGAATATTAGCTGTATCTGTTAAAAAATCTTCTGCAGCAAGAACAGCGTGAGCGGTCCCAAGAGATTTTGTTTGTACAAAGATTTTCGCTCCCTTTTCTTTGGCATAGGCTTTAATTTTTTCTCCTTGGGGTGAAGCATTAGTAACAACAGCTATCTCTTGTATACCCGCGGCTTTCAGAGCATCTAACACATAGCCCATCATAGGTTGACCACACAAATCTATGAGGGGTTTGGGCACGATACTTTTCATGCGCATACTACGACCACCAGCTAAAATAACTGCTTTTAAAGCTCTCTTTTTTTTCATTACTATCTACTATTTTAAATATAGTTCTATCATGGCAGGCTATTTTAACAAGACCAAGTTTAGAGTTGCGACATTTTGTAACAATGATTATAAGTAATTTTGAGGGATTAATTTTTATATTAAATAGACTTAGGTAGATAATGAAGCTTATAAAATCTATAGCAACTGTTGGCAACTATACAATTCTAAGCCGTATAGTGGGGTTTCTCCGAGATAAGATTATGGCAATGTATATTGGTCCTGGACCTGTTATGGATGCCTTATCCATAGCTATAAAAATACCAAGTTTTTTTAGAAGATTATTTGCTGAAGGTGCTTTTAATGCGGCTTTTATTCCTTTATTTTCTGGTATTATAACAACTGAAGGAAAAAAAGAAGCGCGGACGTATGCTGAAGAAATAATGGCCTGGCTTATATTTTTGATTGTGGGTGTTATTATTATTTTTGAAATTTTTATGCCTACAATTATGCATTATCTAGTTTATGGATTTCGTAATACACCGGATCGAATGGAGATAGCTATTACGTTAACACGCATTACAATGCCCTATCTTTTGGTGATTTCTTTAACAGCTTTATATGGTGGTATTTTAAATTCTTTAGATAAATTTATTTCAGCTGCATCTTCTCCAGCTGCAGGAAATCTTTTTTTGGTGTTTGCCCTTCTTTTAGCTAGAGATTACTTGGGCGAAGGGGGCTATATTGCTTGGATCATTTTAATTTCTGGGGTCGTACAATTTTTTTGGGTTTTTTTTCCGGCTCGGCATGAAGGGATGTCTTTAAGATTTATGCTACCGCGATTAACGCCTCAAGTACGGAAATTTTTTCAAAAAATGATTCCAGGGGCTATTGGCTCTGGCGTTGTGCAAATCAATTTATTTATAGGTACATTAATTGCTTCTTTTTTGCCTGTAGGTGGTATCTCATATTTATACTTTGCCGATAGACTCAACCAGCTTCCTTTAAGTGTTATAGGAACGGCTGTGAGCACAGCACTATTGCCAGTAATGTCTCGACAGATTAAAGCGGGTAAAATTAGCTCTGCTATGCACAATCAGAACCGTTCTTTAGAGTATGCTTTTCTCCTAGTTCTTCCAGCTGCTGTAGCTCTTTTTATAGCAGCTCTTCCTTTTGTACGTATTGTTTTTGAAAGCGATAAATTTGATTTTAACGAATCTGTGCAAACAGCCCATACTCTTCAAGCTTTTGCAATTGGTTTGCCGGCATATATTATGATTAAAATATTTTCAACGACATTTTTTGCTAGAGGTAATATGAAAACACCCGTTATTATTGCAGGTATAGGCGTTGTTATAGATATTATTTTAAGTGTTCTTTTGCTGTCGTCTCTTGCTTATGTAGGTATTGCTTTGGCTACGGCAGTAGCAGCTTGGATTAATGCTCTTACTCTTGGTATTGTGCTTAAAAAACAAGGTTTCTTAAAATTTGATAAAAAAATATATCATTTTTTCCCACGTTGTTTTTTAGCGACAATTATCATGGGAGCGATTGTTTTTTGGATAACCATTCTAACAGAATCATGGATTACTAATTCAATATTATGGAAATTTTTAAGTTTTTGTATAATTATAGGCGGTGGACTAGTTGCCTTTTTTTCTACGATACTTCTTTCTAAAGCTGTAGATTTTAAAGGAATGTGGAAAAAGACATTTTAATTAGATAAAAAAATTGACATTTCTTGGAAAAGTGTTTACCTATCTACAAATGTATCGTTCTTGTAAGGACCACGTAAAAATCGGGCAATTTATATGACAAAACGCTTAAACGCAAAATATAAAATCAATCGCCGCTTAGGCGTAAATCTTTGGGGTCGTCCAGGCAGTCCATTTAACAGCCGTGAATACGCACCGGGCCAGCATGGCCAGCGTCGTCGAAAGTTATCTGATTATGGTCTGCAGTTAATGGCTAAGCAAAAGCTAAAAGGCTATTATGCTAATATTTCTGAAAAGCAATTCCAGCGTTTATATAAAGAAGCTGTTCGCCGTAAAGGTGATACGGCTCAACATTTAATAGGTTTACTAGAGTCTCGTCTTGATGCTGTTGTATATCGTATGAGAGTAGTTCCTACGCCTTTTGCGGCACGTCAGTTTGTAAATCACGGCCATGTGCTTGTGAATGGTAAAAAAGTAGATATTCCTTCTTATATGCTTAAAGTTGGTGATACGGTAGAAGTACGTGAGAGATCTCAGGAAATCCCTATGATTCTTACTTCTATGAAATCATCTGAGCGAGAAACACCAGATTACATTGAATTGGATAGCAAAGGATATAAAGGGACTTACAAACGTATGCCGGAGTTAAGTGATGTTCCTTACCCAGTTCGTATGGAACCAAACCTTGTTATTGAATACTATTCGCGTTAATACATTTATTAGATATAAAAAAAAGGGGGGCGTTGCTCTCTTTTTTTTTAATAGGCTGGTATATATACCGATAATATATAGGAGGCTAGAGCTATTTACTAAATTTTTAGGAGAATTAGAATAAAATTAAACAAGCTACAAATAGCAATTAACTTAGGTGCTTTGCTAGAGTATTATGACTTTATAATATTTGCTATGTTAGCAAAATTTATGATGGAGGCTTTATTTCCTGATTTAGGAACAGAGAGTGTGTCTCTACATTTCCTTTTTTTCTCTTTAGGAGGGGTTCTTCGGCTAATAGGAGGGATACTATTTGGGAGTATTGGAGATAAGTTTGGGCGTCGGACGACTTTTCTATATATGACCATTTTTATGGCTATAGCAACGTTCTGTATAGGTATTTTTCCAGCTATAGACAATTATACTATTGGTTTCTCTTGCTTATTTATTTTAAGATGTGTGCAGTCACTCTCTTTTGGTGGAGAAATATCAGGTGCTTCTACCTTTGCATATGAATCAGGCAGAGGATCTGGCAAGGGAACTTCCATAGGATTTGTCTTCTCTGGAGCTTCTATTGGTGCGCTCTTAGCTACAGCAACGCTGTCTTTCTTAACATTTGAGGTTTCTTCTTCACAGGTAATAAATGGGGGATGGCGTATACCATTTCTTGTTGGAGGGGTTTTAGGTTTTACTGTTTTCTTTTTGAGAAAATCCTTATATGAAACAAAAGATTTTCTTAAAACTGAAAAAATCCCGCATAAAAAATTTCTTATTTTGAAGCGCTATATCCCGGATCTTTTTTTTATTTTTACCTTACTTCTTTTTCCCCTCTCGCTTATTATGTTAAACATCTATTTTAGCTTTTATCTTTCCACATATTTTAATATTCCTATTAAGCTTATTTATTCAGCGCAGACAGTAGGTTTGATAGCAGCTATTTTTGTTGCCCCTTTAGCAGGTTGGTTAACCTATCGTATTGCGCCAAAAACGTTGCTTAGTGGTGTTTTTATTTTCTTTATTACTCTAATGCCATTAATGTTAAACTTTAGCTTAGAGGCATCTTATTTATCTTTAGGGAGCTTTTTTATTTTTTGGCAAGTAATATTAACCTCTAGTTTGGTTTGGAGTATGTATTATACATTAAGGCGTTTACCTGTGGAAATTAGGGTAATGAGTACGGGAATTGTATATAATTTTGCAGTTATGGTTGCTGGTTTTGTCCCAACGGCAATAGGTAGTATGTATCGTTATTTTGATAATCGTTATTTAGCTTTTTATGTGGCTATAGGAATAGGATTTTTTTCAATGGGAATTTTCATTTATTATGAATTTTTTAGAAAAAAGACGCAAAAATTGCAATTTTCTTAAGCTGCCAGATTGCAAGAAGAGGCAGGTTTTTTACTGTATTCCCAAACAGTAGCCGGAGGGAAATTAAAGAGTTCTCTACCTAAGAGTTGAGCATGAAACCCAAACTTTTCTACTTTAATAGGGCTTTTCCAAAGAAGATAACTAAACTGAAGAAACTTACCATTTTCTGGTAGAATTATTTCAATAGATTTCAAGATATTATAACTTACTTTTTTTGGAAGAGAGACAAAAGGCAAGCCAGAGACGATAGTAGAGATTTTTCCCTTTGTATAGTCGGGTAATATTTCTTGAAGGTTTTGAGCATCACCTTGAATGATAGTAAGCTGAGGAAATTTTCTACGAAGATGTTTTATAAGACTTTTATTTATTTCTACTAGAATAAGATTTTTAGCAGGAATGCCGGTTTTTAAAAGCCCTTGTGTGAGAGTTCCTGTTCCTGCTCCTATTTCAATAACATAGCTATCTTGAAGCTTAATATGTTTCCCCATGAGTTTTCCAATAGCCGGCGAACTGGGTATAATAGACCCCATGGCGCGCGGATTTTTAACCCAACTTTTCAAAAAAGAAAAACGCTCTTTAAGAGTGTATAAAGGGCTTTGTTTTTTCATAAAGATTGCTTATTTGTGTTTATAAAATATAGATTTTACTAACTATAGGGATGTATACATAAAAGGCAATGATTATTATTGAAATAGGCATGACCCCTTTTAATAGAAAAAATTTTAAAAGGGGTAGAATCGTCTTTTTTTGTATATATTTTAATTTCCCCTTTTTTTAGACCCGTTATATAGGATGCATAATGAGGCATAAACCCTAAATTTCCTAAAATACCAGGTACAGTTATAAGGAAAGCACTACCCTCATAAAGCATTTTATCTTCCTGGGAAATTATAAAAGTAAAGGAGGGCATTAAGTTATTATCTCTTCTTTTGTATTTTTCTCTAATTTTTTTGCTTTTTCAATGGCTTGTTCAATAGTTCCAACCATATAAAATGCGGCTTCAGGTAAATTATCATAGTCACCGTTTATAATACCTTTGAAGGCTGTGATTGTATCTTCAATCTTTACAAATACTCCTGGCAAGCCTGTAAATACTTCAGCTACGTGAAAAGGCTGCGACAAAAAACGTTGAACCTTACGCGCGCGTGCTACAGTGAGTTTATCTTCATCAGAGAGTTCATCCATACCTAGGATCGCTATAATATCTTGCAGAGATTTATATTTTTGCAAGGTTTCTTGTACGCGTCTGGCTACGGTATAGTGTTCTGTTCCGACGATACGTGGATCGAGAATACGCGATGTTGAGTCAAGAGGGTCTATAGCAGGATAAATTCCCATCTCAGCAATATGACGACTAAGAACAGAGGTTGCATCCAAATGAGTGAAAGAGGCTGCTGGCGCTGGATCAGTTAAATCATCAGCTGGCACATAGATAGCTTGCACACTGGTTATAGAGCCTTTTGTTGTAGATGTAATGCGTTCTTGTAGGCGGCCCATTTCCGAGGAAAGAGTAGGTTGGTAGCCCACAGCTGAAGGAATACGTCCTAGCAAAGCTGATATTTCAGATCCTGCTTGAGTAAAGCGGAAGATATTATCTACAAAGAAAAGAACATCTTGGCATTCTGTATCTCTAAAGTATTCTGCTATTGTAAGGCCAGTTAGAGCCACACGAGCACGGGCACCAGGCGGTTCATTCATTTGACCATAAACAAGAGATACCTTAGAATTTTCAGGCACTTCTAAATTAATAACGCCAGATTCAATCATCTCATGATAAAGATCATTTCCTTCACGGGTTCTTTCTCCCACACCAGCAAAGACAGAAAATCCACCATGCGCTTTTGCAATATTATTTATGAGTTCCATAATTATAACGGTTTTCCCTACACCAGCACCACCAAATAGACCTATTTTCCCACCTTTCATATAAGGCGCTAAAAGATCTACAACTTTAATACCAGTTACAAGAATTTCTGTATCTGTGGACTGTTCTATTAGAGGGGGAGCTTCTTGATAAATACAAGCCTGACTTTTTGATTTTATAGGAGGTTTTTCATCAATAGGATCCCCCACAACATTTAAAATACGTCCCAAGGTAGCTCGACCAACGGGAATAGTTATAGGTTTTCCTGTATCTATCACTTCGTGCCCACGTACAAGACCTTCTGTGGCATCCATAGAAATGGCACGTACAGTGTTTTCTCCCAAATGTTGAGCAACTTCTAAAACTATCCGTTTTCCGTTGTGATTCAAATGCAGAGCATTAAGAATTTTTGGCACGGCAGCTAAAAAGTGAATATCTACGACGGCGCCAATAATTTGGGTGATAACCCCCTTATTTTCTTTTACGTCTGTCTTTTCTTTTTTTTTATTGGTCATTCTAAAGCCTCTGCTCCTGAGATTATTTCTGTTAATTCTGTTGTAATAATAGCTTGGCGTGTTCTGTTACATTGAACAGTGAGTCGGTCAATCAGTTTATCGGCATTTCTAGTGGCATTATCCATAGAAAACATGCGAGATCCTTCTTCACCAACATTACTTTCAAGGAGTTTGCTATACAAGCGACTTTGAAGAACATCTTTCATTAGCTGATGAATATATGTTTTAGAAAGGGGTTCAGCACCAAACAAAGGAGAGGAAGAAGAGTTAGATTTATCCAGTTCAAATAAAGGTTCACAAATGGGGGTTTGTTTTATGGGAGAGGTGAATTTATTATAAACTATATAGGAGTGCATAGCTCCTGACTTAGTTATGAGGTCTAGCAGTTTGTCTAAGTATAGAGTTAAATTTTTTGGATTATTATTTTCGGCCATAAGAATATTTTGAGGAAAGATTTTCTGGAGAAAAGAAAAGCCTTTATTGCCAAAGCAAATAAAATAAGGTTCAATTCCTCCTTGTATATCTTTTCTAGCTAAGGTAGCTGCAGCCTTTCCGAGTTGATTATTAAAGCTGCCACATAATCCTTTATCTCCAGAAAGGACGATATAAATTTTTTTTTTTGTTTTTTTAAGATCAAAGCCGGGCAAAGAAATAGCTTCTGATTTTGCGTAGATAAAAAACTGTTGAAAAATAGATAAAAGGCCTTTGGCATAACTATTTGAATTTTTAAAAGACTTTTGAGATCGGCGGAATTTAGCCGCAGCAACAAGGGTCATAGCTGTTGTTATTTTTTTCGTATCGTTCGTGCTCATTAAACGTTTACGCAATTCTTTTAATGTTGCCATGATTAAACAAACTCTTTTATAAAAGTTTCTAAAAAACATTCTAATTTTTTTTCAATTTCTTTCGTTATTTTTTTTTCTTTTTGTATGGATTTTATAATATCAGGATGATCTGATTTAATTTTCTGCAGATATTCTATTTCAAAGCGAGTAATATCTTTAATAGAAATTGTGTCTAAGTATCCTCGAGCACCGGAAAAAATAGAAAGGACTTCATCTTCTAAAGACATAGGAGAATATTGTGGTTGTTTGAGAATTTCTGTAAGGCGAGCTCCCCGCTCTAGTAATTGTTTTGTAGAAGCATCCAAATCTGAAGAAAACTGAGAGAAGGCAGCTATCTCGCGATATTGTGCAAGGTCTAGCTTAATTTGGCCAGCTACTTGCTTCATAGCTTTTGTTTGCGCAGCAGAGCCTACACGGCTTACAGATAAACCAACATTGATAGCGGGTCGAATACCTTTATAAAACAAGTCTGTTTCCAAAAAAATTTGTCCATCAGTAATGGAAATAACATTTGTAGGAATATATGCCGATACGTCCCCATCTTGTGTTTCAATAACGGGGAGAGCAGTGAGAGAACCCCCTCCTTCTTTGTCACTTAATTTCGCTGCGCGTTCAAGAAGGCGCGAGTGAATATAAAAAACATCTCCAGGATAAGCTTCACGCCCTGGCGGACGTCGCAACAAGAGAGACATCTGGCGATAAGCGACAGCTTGCTTAGATAGATCATCGTACATGATGAGAGCATGCATACCATTATCTCGGAAATATTCTCCCATGGCACAACCAGAATAGGGAGCTAAGAACTGTAAAGGAGCAGGTTCTGATGCTGTAGCGGCTACTATAATACTATATTCCATAGCGCCAAAATCTTCTAAAGTTTTAATAAGTTGTGCTACAGAAGAGCGTTTTTGCCCGATAGCCACATAAATACAAAAAAGTTTTTCATTATCGGGAGCTTTGTCATTTATTTTTTTTTGATTAAGGATAGTATCTACTAAAATAGCTGTTTTACCTGTTTGTCTGTCACCAATAATAAGTTCGCGTTGTCCGCGTCCAATTGGTACGAGCGCATCAATGGCCTTTATGCCTGTGGACATGGGCTCTGAAACAGATTGACGAGGAATAATACCAGGAGCTTTCATATCAACAAGAGCTCTTTTAACATTTTTAAGAGGGCCTTTTCCATCTATAGGATTTCCCAAAGCATCCACGACACGACCTAAGAGGCCTTTTCCAACAGGTACATCTACGAGGTGTCCAGTGCGGCGTACAGTCTCACCCTCTACGATGAGACGATCTCTTCCCAGAACAACTATACCAACATTATCAGTTTCTAGATTTAGGGCAATTCCTTTAACACCAGATTCAAATTGAACAAGCTCTCCAAATTGAACTTTATCCAGTCCATAGATACGAGCAATACCGTCGCCTACGGATAAAACTTGACCAACTTCTTCTAGGTTTGTTTTAAAAGTAAAATCTTTAATTTGTTGTTCTAAGATAGAGGAAACTTCAGAGGCATTAAGTTTCATGCAGTAGTTCCTTCAATATGTTGAGTTAAGAGTGATAGTTTGTGAGACCAGGAATTATCAATCAAGAAATCACCAGCATAAATTTTTAGACCCCCCAGTAGGGCAGAGTCGATAGAAAAATTGGGCATAATCTTTGCATCAAATGCGTTTGAAAAGTGCTCAATCAAGTCTTTTTGTTTAGTTTGGTTAATAGGTTCGCAAGTAATAAATTTTATAGGAATTAATCCACTTTGTATAGCCTCTAAGACTAAGTAAGCACGAATAATAGCTAACAGAAACCCCATGCGATTATATTTTTCTAGGGTTTTCAACAAGTTTAAAACAAGAGGATGAAGATCTTTTGACAGCTCTTTTTCTAAAAGAGAAATTTTCTCTAAAGGTCCTAAAGTTGGGTTATTTAGAGATATTTTAAGAGATTCATTGTTGCAAGACTTATCCATAATCTTTAGGAGTTGTTTTTTAACAGCAACAGCAGATTTTTTCTCCATAACGACTTTTAGAAATGAAGAGGCATAAGTATGCACGATAATAACGATATCTGTTTTCACAACAAAAAAATTACCCTTTTATTAAACTGCATTATACACCCTTTTTTAAATAAGGGAAAATCTTATTTCTGGCTATGGGGCTAGAAATTCCTCATTGACCTGATTTTGACTTTCCGCTAGATTGACAAAACTATTGGGAGATAGTTTAGCGGTAGAACTCTCGGCTCTGGACCGGGCAACTCTGGTTCGAATCCAGGTCTCCCAGCCAACTTCTTATAATATAGGCACTCTATTTTCACCTACCCTTGATGGATGATCTTGAAAAACTTTATAACTAGCAGTTAATGCTCTTCCATGAGACTCTCTTTCTCTACTGCTTTCTTCTCTAAGAACCTTTAGCTCCCTTCTATAAGTTTTATAAGGGAGTGAATTTTCTTGAAAAAGAGAGGATTCTTTCTCTTTGAGATCAATTTCTTCCTTAAAAGCAAAATCATGTTCTAAAGATTTCTCTAGGTTCGCAAGTTGCATTTTAAGGGAAGCACCTCTTTTCTTGTGAGCAGCTATCTGTTCTCCAAAAGGGCTCTGTTGAAAAAAAAATGATAAATCTCTCAACCTTGTTATCAAGAAGGCTTTAGAAGCATATCTGCATGAGTTTATAAGAGCTTTTTGTATAACCTGCTAACATATTTTGTCCCTAAAACATTTTTAAGGACATAAAAGAATAGGGCTCTTCATTAGGTATTATCCTCAAATTTTATTATAGGTATTAAATAATATTAATGATAGAATATATTACAACTATATAATGGTGGTGTATTATTATATTTAGAATTATTATCTCTCTTTTACTGTTATCTAATCCATATATCTCTTTTGGTGTAGACATTAATAGTTATTGGAATCAAGGTTTGAACTTTGTACTCGAGGAAGAAGAGGAAGAAGAGGACGGTGGCAGTGGCGGTGGCGGTGGCGGTGGAAAAAAAAGCTCCAGCGGGTCTTCAAGCGCAGCTTCTACTGTAAATATGAAAGGTATTACTCAAAAAATATCTGGTTTTGCAAATATGAGTGCAAAACAGATTAAATTCATAAAGAAGTTCCCAAAGTATAATAAAGGAGATACAACAAATGTTGCACGTGCTGCTGTAATTGCTGTTAAAAGTAACGGTGAAGATGTATTAAAAGCTTCAAGCTGTATCTATTTAAGTAAGTGGGACAGACTTACAAATAAATATGATGAAAAAATTCCACAAAAAAAAGATGAGGATAATGGTGGCAGTAGCAGTAGCAGCGGGTCTTCAAGCTCAACCTCATCAACCTCTACTGCACAAAAGTATAATTTCTGTTCCACAGGAGATTATTATCCAGGAATGCAACGATCTCGTCTTAATGCGGTGTATCCAAAGCCACAAGGAAAACTTCAAAAGTCTACACAAAAATTTAATAAAGATTTTTTAACTATTAGAGGTAAATCTCTAGATGAAGATGTTGAATATGCTGCTCAATCGTACTCACATAGTGAGCAAGCTTATTTTTCTAATATTTTAAACTTAAAAACCCCTATTTTTCCATACAAATGGGGAGTTCCAAAAATGGTTATTCTAGTATTTGTATCCTATCACCCACCATGTGATAGCTGTTACAACTTTCTTAGTCGGTTATTTGAGAATACATCCCTTAAAAAAGCATTCTTAAGAAAATATTTTGGCGTTTTTAACCAGGGGCCAAATGAGAAAAGAAAAACAGCAATGGATATAGATGTTTATCTTGACAATATACCTGTACATGTTGTATATGTATCAGTCGATTATATTGTTAAAGATTCAATTTCTTTAGGGGATAATCCCTATTTCATTTTTTCAAGGAGGTAATTTATGAAATTAAATATTAATATTATTTTTCTGCTATCTATTTCTATGGTAGCTTTCTCGTGTAATGCTACAGCAGTTATTTTGACTGAAGATGAACTTGATGAGTATAGAAAGGATGTTCGTAATATAGAAACACAAATACAGAAAAATGTTTCTATAATAGAAGTACCTTCAACATTACCTCTAACTTCTGAGGATAGAAATTTAACGATTATGCTTGGTAATATATATGATGATCTTGCATCGTATTATTCACATAGAGTAAATGAATTAGAAGAAGAAGGTCTTGAAAAACTTTTGGATCTTTATATAAAATTAAAGGAACAAAATTCTTATACGGTTATCCCATAGTATTGGTCCTGTTGCAAAAATAAAATTAGATAAAAAGGTCTCGTTATTTAGAGCAGTTTAACTCGTGTAAATACCGAAAGTTTGATTAATAAGACGTGCTTCTCCCATGACATTTTTTTCATGCATTCATGCCAGTAACTGACTTTTCTTAAACATACGCATTGTCTCAAAAAATAAGAGGCGCAAAAGTTTAAATTATATATAAAAACATATATACATTCATACATATATATAATAACATATAAGTATGTCTAAAATATATGGAATTATAAAAGAGAGAAGAAAAACACTCGGCTTAACGCAGAAAGTCGTTAGTGAAAAACTTTCTATACCCCAAAGCCATTTCTCTAAAATAGAATCAGGCCTGTCTGACACAAGAATGTCAACTATTGTGGATATTTGCCGTGTTTTAGAGTTAGAAATGACTTTAGTGCCTAATAATAAGATAAGAGTTGTAAGGGCTCTAATGGAAGACTCTTATGCTCGTATGGATAAGCCGGCATGGGTGCCTGATGAAGAGGCTTAAAAAATGAAATCTGTATTAGATATTTTTTTGTATGAGGAAAAAATAGGGTCTATTAATTCACTCGGTGGTGAAAGGTCTATTTTTGTTTTTGATGACGACTATATTAAAGACAAAGATAGAAACACCCTCAGTCAGTCATTTTATAATGTGCATGGAGAACTTATAACGAATACAAAGCCAACACATGTGCAGCTTTCCTCTTTTTTTTCAAACTTATTGCCAGAAGGGTCTTTAAGAGAGCTTGTTGCCAGAAAAAATGATATTAATTTAAAACGAGAATTTTGGCTAATGAGATCTCTTGGTGGAGACATGCCCGGTGCCGTTACGGCTCAGATAAATAATGAAGGTGAAACTCCTTCTAGCTTTGTTCATAGTGATAATAGTAGAGAAGAAGAAAATCTAAAGTTTTCACTAGCAGGGATGCAGCTGAAATTTTCAACACTGATGGAGCCTTCAGGAAGGATCACCTTTCCTTCAAAAGGAATAGGAGGAGACTGGATTGTAAAGATGCCTTCTTATACTTTTGACGGTGTTCCAGAAAATGAGTGGTCTATGATGCAATTGGCCCAGAAAATAGGGTTGGATGTTCCTAAAATAAAACTTTCGCCAACTTCTTCAATTTTCAATCTGCCTATATCGCGAAAAAAAAATCAGGAAGACTCCTTAGTTATTAAGCGTTTTGATCGTGAAGATGGTAAAAAAATACACATAGAAGATTTTGCACAAGTATTTGGTGTGTATCCAGCTAATAAGTATAAAAAAGTAAGTTATGGAAACATAGGTAAGATGATTTATGAGGTGGCAGAGGAATCTTCTTTTATAAGGTTTATTAAACAGCTTATTTTATCTATTTGCATAGGAAATGCCGATTTACATCTAAAGAATCTCTCTCTTATTTACCCAAACAGAAAAGATGCACTTCTTTCGCCGGCTTATGATCTTGTCTCAACGATAGCTTATATAGATGACAAGAAGCTCGCTTTAACTTTATCTGGTGAAAAGGATATGACAAAAATAACGGTTGAACATTTTATTGAACTGGCTAACCGGGCGAATTTTCCTATTAAAAGGATGAAAGCCATTGTTCTAAAATCGAGCGAAGAAATAAGAGGTGTTTGGAATAAAGAAAAAAAAGAGTTTCCAATGATAGACTCACATAAAAAACAGATAGATCGACATATGAAATTTATCAAAATTTAATCATATGGTAGAAAAATTATGGAAAAAGTAGGAGAGGAAAGAAAATCTGTTTTAGATCAACCTAAAAAAAGGAGGCACAAAAAGTGATTTAATTTAGATAGAACGACTGATAAAGTTTACTAAGGAGTTTTTTTAAGGTCTATAAAAATTAGATTTATAGAGAACTATGGTGTTAAAATTTCTCTGGTATCCTTTTATATAGTTGTTCAGCAGTTATTTCACGGTATTTTAGAAGTTCTGGAAGAGTTTTAGAGCATATATCTTGGGGGCAGTGATCTAAAATTGAATTTAAATCATTAACGCATAATGAAGCTATTAGATTTTTAAAAGAATCTTTCCACACATTTTTTTTACCATATTTCTGATATAAACGACTTAATGAATGAAGCATTTCTAAAAAATTTTTATCTTTATTTTTTCTGATGGTGGATTCTGAAACACTATCAACCCATAATAGAGGAAATTCTACAATGGAATTAGGATTTTTCAAATTTGCAAGCACTAGGATTTCCATATCGAAACATAAACCATGTTCAATCATTGGTTTGTTTATAATTTTTTCTAGAAAGCTGGATTTGAATGCCTTGAAACCAACCTGAGTATCCGTTACACTTAAACTAGGGAAAAAATTCTTCCAGAAATAATACCAAAGCTTTCCAGCATTAGAATTGGACTTTTGAGTGAGAGAAGGGTTCAATTTTCGACTTCCAATACTTACTTGAAAACCCTTATTGATTATCTGATTCACAGAAAACCCCACATTTCCTAGATGTGCAGAAAGGTCTGCATCAGTGTATAAAACGATATGTTCACTACCTTTTGGTTTGAATATATTATATTTTATAGCCTTCCATAAACCAAAATATACGGCCCCGCCCTTTTTACTGTCTTTTGTAGAGGAGATTGTTTTATTTGCTGGACAGATAGAAGTATTCATTTTATTTAGCTTTATACAATCTTCTAAAAATTGTACGGATACTGGCCAGATTTTATTTGTATACTCTGAATATAGTTTTATAATTTTTTTAGCATATTCTCCGCTTTTCAAGGGGCAGCCATCATCTATGATTTTCAAATCCCAAGAAAAGTTGGGACAATCAGAAAACCAATGAAGCTGTTTTATTTTTTGACGAATAAAATCCTCTCCATTCGGATGTTCATTTCTAGATTTCATACGATTTATTTCTTTATAAATAGGAATAACTACTGTCACATGTACTTTTTTATCCAAGCTATATAAAAAAGACTTGGATTCGGCAAGTTTCTTAGCTAATGTTTCCGCATAAAAATTCAGAGCATTTATGTCCTGAATTTTTATACTTTCTTTTCCAAGTTTTTCTTTAAATATAACCTGGGCTCTTTTAAGGATTTCTTCCCCTAAAACTTCATCTGTCAAATCAATGCTATTATTACATAGTTTTTCTTTAATAGATGAATTTTCTCTTTTGTTTGTTTCCTCTATTATAAGAAAACAGGATAAACTTATTATTAAAAGTCCAATGAGTATTAAAGTTTTCTTACTTAAATTCATATTTAATCTCCCATACGTTGGGATAGAAAAGAACTATTTGTTGCTTTATTCACTGATTAATCCTGGTTCTAAGTCAATTGATCCATCATATTTCTTTCAACCATTGACCAATTATAGTCAAACATCGGATTATGACCATTTCCCTTTCTATCCCAACGTATGGGAGATTAAATAAAACGTAGAAAAGTTCTTTGAATATTGTTTTCTGTTTCATTACTAATTGCTTTATGAAGAGTGTAAGAATCCATCATCATAATTTCAAAGGGTTTTTGTAATCTTTCTGCTTCCACGGTCACTTTCTTTGATATGTAATTATAGTAATTATGCTTGAAGGGGTCTAAGTGGGAAACATCAACTGATTGCATATAAAATTCCGTTGGGGCAATGTTGCTTACAATAAAGCTAAAATCGGAATATACTCGTGGTATAATCCAAGGACTTTGGAAACCATCTGAATGTAAGTGACCTCTCCTTTGATACTTTCCTGGAGGAACATTTGATTGAGAGGAGCTTAAATAGCAGAAGTAATAATCTGCTTCTGGATTAAGAGAATGCCAATAGTTAGCAACTTTTGTACAGCTTCTTCGAACTGAGATAATTCTAAAGGGAGCCTATAGTCAGTAAAGGGCATTTTTATAGGCATATTTTGTGATTGAGGAAAAGGCCCCCATTTGGAAAACAAATCTTCATCCATAATAGTACCAATTGAAATTGGAGGGAATGGTCCTTCTCCAAATTTATTAGGGTTAAATGGTTTGTTAAGATTTTGAACTAAACTACTCTCTCTATCAATTTCTATTTTTAAAATTCTTGGTCTGACATGAACACCCTTATCTGAAAATACATGTTTTAAGGTAAGCGGGCAGATTTGTCCTTTCTGTCGAGCTGAGCAAATAGCATCTGGGGCGTCAGTATCATACCAACAATCAAGGATATCTGGTTGATCTCTCCATTGGCAGATAGATTTCCGCTGCTCTACAGGTTTGCTTCTACAACTCAAACCTGCAAGTTCAAAACCTGTTATTTTTCTGGAGAAAGTTGAAGAGATCACATCTAAGGGGCAATGAGATACAAGTGTTTCTACCATATGAACATTTTTTAAAGAACAAATTAAAAAATAAAACGAAGCTGTCCAGCTGTTTCTTTCCTTAGTAGCATCATATAAATCTATTAAATTTCTTAACTTATAACCAAGGGTTTCCCCATCATCATTAATAATATGTGCCGTCATAGTGTCTATATTCTCATCAGAATATTGAGGAAAAATATTTCTTAAAATATATGCCCAAAGTTTTTTGGCCGTATCTTGTTTATCAGTATCTTTTAATTGTACAATAGAAGACGCTGTAGAAAGATTTCTATCTGCAATTTCGCTTTCTCTATCTTCTCCAAAGATTGTTAATGATAATATAGGTTCTTTTTCTCCTAAATCATCAGGAATTTTACCACTATCGTTAGATGCTAATGATATATTAACAGCCAGTATATTCAATAATAATAAAAATATTTTAAAATATGATTTTTGTTCTACCATGATGTACTCCTAAGAGCCTTGTTTTTTGATTTTTTTATAAGAGATTGTGTAAGAAGCACTAAAAGTATTATTAATATGCAGCAAAAAATAATACTGGAAAAAAAATTATCCCATCCCCAATTTTTTACTATTAAAGCTAGTGGGTATCCAGAAATTGCAGCTCCAATATTACAAACAAAACCTCCAAAGCTATTAGCTGTTGCTGCATACGATTTTCTAATCATTTCTGATGTAGCAAGGCCAAAAACACTTTGAAATCCAAATAATAGAAATCCTATAGTTCCCATAAAAAAATTATCGAGCATTACATAACCACCAGGGATGTTATAAAAAATAAATGTACTAACAAGAAGCATCAGTGATAAACAAAAAGTTGCTGAAAATCTATTGCCTTTAAAAATAGTGTCAGATGCCCAACAAGCCACGACTCCACCCAATAAACCACCTAGCTCAAACCATGAAACTGTCCCATTAGCTGCTATCATACTTTTATATTGTTTTGCTTCTATTAAATATAGAGGGATCCAATCATTTATAGCACTTCTAACTATATATAAAAATAATCCTGCTACGGAAAAAACAATCAAAGGAATATTAGTTAATATATGTTTTTTTATAACCTCTATGAGAGTTTCTCTTTTCTGTAGGAGTATATTTATACTTGTTTCTCGAGAAAAGTATTTTTCAATAGGAGGCAACCCTAAAGAAGTAGGAACATCACGTACAGTTAACGTCATTAACACTCCAATAATGATACCAAACCCCCCAGAGAAATACATAGCCCAACGCCAGCTTAAATAAACAGAAATAAAACCCGCAAAAATAGGAATTAACCCAGCTCCTAAATTTTGACCAACGCCACATAATCCCCACCATTTTCCACGTTCCTTCTTATCGCACCAAAATGTTAATAATTTAGTACATGTAGGCCAGGCAAAAGCCTGAGAAAAAGAGCTTACAACTAAACAACAGGCCATAATCTCAATAGAACTTGAAGCACCAAAAGCAATATTAGTAATACCAGAAATTACTAAACTTATAGAAAGAACATACCTCGCATTATAAGTATCAGATACGTATCCACATAATAGTTTGCTAACAGAGTATGTAATATAGAAAATTGTACTTAATAATCCAATTTGCGTTATTGAGAAATCAAGATCAGATTTTAACCAAGGTATAATTGAAGAGAAAGATTTTCTGACAAAATGAAATGAGGCCCAACTAACAAAAATAGATAAAAATATATTACGTCTCCAATATTGATAATATTTTTTTTCATTTTTTAGAGCTTCAGCACTTAAAGATTCTTCCTTCTTCATATCTATTTCCCTTGTAACCTTTATTGATCTACGGTATTGAATTTTTCTATTAGATAGCTGCTAATAAGTTTTAAATGATTTCTCCACATTCTTGTAGATACTCATTTAACAAAATAGTTCCTATTAAATAGTAAGCTATCGCATGTTTACCACTGGAATCATTTTCAAGACGATTAACTGCATCTGCAAGAAAATGTGATGCTTCTGAAAAGAAAGCTTTCTGAAGCCAATCAGGTTCATCCAGAAGCACCTTATTTAAAGATGGGTTGTTTTTAAATAATTTTGGCATTTTTTTTCTTACTTCTAGAAATTTAACAACACCTTTATGGTTTAAATCATATTGCAATTGGAATTTTATTAACCCTTTTTCCTTTTTTATATCTAATGAAAATAAATCATTGCGAACTATTTCTAATAGTATTCCATGTAAAAACTTTCCTAATTCATAAGTAATATCAATTCTTGCTGGAGAGTTATCGGGGAGTTCTACCCCCCTTACATCAAAGATATTTAAAGTACCATCTGGCATTTTCATAAAATTTCGTAATAAAGCATCACCATGTGCAAATTTTGGTAAAAATTGGGGTTTTAGTTTATCTAATAAATGAGGAGTTTTTTCAAACTTTTCTAACAGCACTCGAGCATTTAAGTAGCTCTTATTATTAATTAGTATATTATCTAATCTCCAGATTTCATCAAACAAATTTTCTATTTCACAATAGTCATTATCATTAATTTCAACAAATATACCTTTAATAAGTTTCTCATAAACTTCTCCTTCCTTTTTATATAACAATTCTAGTCTATAATTTAGTCTTGATATATGCGTTCTTTCTAGATAATTATTAGGAACTTCTAATTTTCCTTGAGAATAAAACTGATCAGACATTAAAGTTAACAAGTTATTTAAATCATTAATAAATGATTCTGATTCCTCTTCTGTACTATCTAAATGATAAAGGGATAACGGTGTTCCTTCTTTATAATATTGAAGAGTATAAAAAACACCATCACTATTTTCAGAATAATTATAAACTTCAGGTATTGTACTTGCTCCAATAGTAGGAAGCTGTTTTTTTAACTCTTTTAGTCTATCAAATTGAGCTTTTAACCATGGTACTCCATTTGATCCAATTCCAGACCAATTTGAAAATTTCATAACAACTTCTCTACCCTTTTTATCTTCAGCTAAAAATGTTCCCGCACTGCTACCTCCTCCATGAAGTTGCCTAATAATTTTCATTTTATATATCCTTTCTTTCAAAGTAATTAAAAATTTTCTAGTTTTTGAAAAACTAGATCAATAACGTTCTTATAAAAGAATAATCAGATCAAAATTAATGTATAGGAGGTTTATATACATATGGGAGAAATAAAATATACATATGGGAAAATAAAAAAGGTAAGTTTACTATAGAATATAGTTGAATAATATTAATATATTGCTATCTTTCAAAAGATATCAACAAAGGAAAAAGAGTAAATTTTCTGATGAACCATAATATTTTTTATTCTTTAGACATCTACAAAAAACATTTTATGTATATAAATGGAATAGATTTTAGTTATAGGGAAATAGATATTATATCTTCTCTTTTAAATCTAGATATGCATCATATTCCATCTTTCTTATCAATTGATCCAAGAGGGCTAGAAAGCCATAGTAGAAACATTCGAAAAAAAGCTGGAAACATATCTAATAAAAAGAGCCTTATATCTTTCATACAAAAATCTAAACAATTTTCTTTATTAAAAAATGGCTATTATCATAATTTACAAATTAGAATTTTTTTTGAAAATCAATTAAATTTACTCATTAAGAAGTTATTAGAAAAAAAACTCTTTCATTTTCAAATTTACCTTTTTATTGATGAAGAACAAGAAACAAACAAAGATACTTTAAAAACTTTTCTAAAAGAGTATTTAAATTTCTCAAATTGGTTATATAAAATCTATGGAAGAAAATGGAAAGGAGATATTAGAAAAGAAAAATTAAAACAGTTAAAAAGTGTTTTAAACAAATTTAAATTAATAGATAAAAATATTGATAGCTATGATTTTTCTTCAAAGGAAGACAAGAAGTACATTATATATATTGTTAATAACCCTAATACAAATATAAAAGAATTATATGAAAAATATAATAAGTTTCAAGAAAAGACTACATTTATTTTTATAGGGAATAAAATTAAATTAAATAATATTAACGAAAATAAAAATATAGAATTGTTAGAGCTTACTTATGATAAAAATTATTATCAAATTTTATTTGAAATATTAAAATTGTTATTTCCTGACTCGGGCATAGAAGAAATGTTTTTAACATTTAACACTTACTCTATAAAAACACTGTCTTCTTCTCAAGATTTTGGAAAAACCACCACTTATAGTAATATACACAGTACTCAAAAATATATTAAAAAGAAGAAAATACTATATACATTAAATTACTTATTTGAAAAATATATTAAAATAGATAATAAACTCAGAAAATTAACAATTTTTTTACTATTTTTATCTATCCCCTTTTTTTTAAAAACAAAAGTTTTAGAATTATTTAATTTACACTCCTCTCATACTATTCAAAAAACTAAAAATTTAAAAAAAGGACATTTATTTAAACCCATTTTATGGAATATACCCAGGCAAGATTATACTTTTGTAGGAAGGGAAAAAATATTAAGAGATATCTATGATAAATTGAACAATACTCTTTCAACTGTTCCCATTTATCAAAACTATCCTGAAAAATCTGATGTTATATATCCTTTAGTTATTAACGCTATATCAGGGCTTGGAGGCGTTGGAAAAACACAAATAGCTCTTGAGTACATACATCATTCTAAATATCCCTATACACTACGTGCATGGTTTCCTGGAGAAAACATAGATCAATTATATCAAACCTATATAGAGTTTTCTAAAAAACTAGGTTATAGAGATAATAACCCTAAAAGCAAAATAGCAATTTCCTATGTTAAAAATTGGTTGGAGAATAATCCCGGTTGGGTTTTAGTGTATGATAATGTAAAAAATTATGAAGAAATAGTCCCGTTCCTTCCTTCTAAAGGCGGTCATATTATTTTAACAACACGTAAACAACAGTGGCCAGATAAATTTAAGATGATACCTGTTAACATTATGACAGAGAAAGAAGCTCTAATATTAATAAAAACCTTAACAAAAAGAAATATATATATAAATGAAAAGATTGAAACAAAAAAATTAGTTAAAGCCTTAGGATACCTACCGTTGGCTCTTGCTCAAGCAGGAGCTTATATTCAACAAAATAAAATAAAAATTTCTGAATATCTAAAACTTTATAATAAATACGAGAAAGAATTACTAGCAGACACTACGTTGAGCGAAGGAACTAATAGCAATTCTATTTCTACGACATGGAATATAAGCTTTAAGGCAATAGCTAAAGAATCTAAAAACAAGTGTGAGTTGCTATTAATTAAAGAAATTCTTTCAGTTTTTTCCTATTTATCTCCTGAAAAGATACCGCGCCAAATGCTTCTTACTTGGTTGATAATAAAACACCCTAATATAGATTCTCCTGAACTTATATTAAATAAAATCCTTCGTCTATTTTGGAAGTATTCTATAATCAATTATGATGGAGATAATTTTATTTCTATCCATCGTTTAGTACAAACTGTTATTAGAAATCAACATAAGTCGCAAAAGAAAAATTCTGGAAAACCCTTCTTAACATCAGAGTGGTACACAACTTTACTGCAAGCAATAAATTTTGCATTTAATAAAAAAGCAACTACCCTAGAAGAAGAAAAAATAAAACGGGAGCTGCTTCCTCACCTGCAATCATTAATAATTTATTATAATAATAAATCTTGGGTGAATCAAAAATCTATACTTTCCTTAAGTTCTATACTTGAAAATGTTGCTTTAGTTCTTCATAAGCAAATGGGTAATCCACAGGAAGCAAAGACATATTATCAACGTGCCCTTACAATTAAAAAAAAATATTATGGATATAATAGTATAGAAACAGCTAATATTCTAACTACATTTGGTGATGCTTATGGTTCTTTGGGAAATCCTAATAAACAAAAAGAATTTCTAGAACATGCTTTAAAAGTTACCGAACAATATTATGGAAAATCACACAGTAGTCTAGTTAGAATTTTGGAAAGCCTAGGAGCTGCTTATTGGGCGTTGGGAAATGAAAAAAAAAGTAAAATAATTCTAAAAAGAGGTTTAAAGTTAGGGGAAAATTATTATGGAAATAAAAGTATAAAAATAGCAAAAACTTTATATTATTTAGGAAATGTGTGTGGGAATTTAGGTGAAATTGAAGCACAAAAGAAATTTTTAGAAAATTCTTTAAAAATTACTGATAAACACTATGGAAAAGGACATATCCAAAGCTCGTTTATTTTAGGATGTCTTGGTATTGCACACAATTCTTTAAAAAACCTAGAAAAAAGTCGAGAATTATTAGAGTCATCGTTGTTAATTCAAGAAAAATACTATGGTAAAAATCATGTTGAAGTAGGTGAAACTTTAGGTAATCTTAGTAATACTTATATGGATTTAGGATATCCAAAAAGAGCTGAAATGATACTAAAGCGTGCAGTTTTGATTTTAGAAAATTATTATGGGAAAGATCATGCATATGTAGCAAGAACACTGAATTATTTGGGAGATGCATATATATACTTAGGAGAATTTGAAAAAGCTATAAATATATTAAAACGCACTTTAACAATAAAACAAAAATACTATGGAGAAAATCATTTCTCTACAGCAAAAGCTTTAGCAAGCCTTGGTAATGCATATGTAAATATAGGAAAATTTGAAAAAGCAAAAAAATCGTTAGAAATTGCTTTAAAAATTCAAAAAAACTACTATGGAAAGCACCATTCGGAAGTTGCAAAAACTGTATTGAATTTAAAAAAATCAATACAGGGGTTAGATATAAAAGTAAAGAATCCTACTGTAAAAAATATAATAGAATCATAAAAAAGATACGATATGTATGTCGAAATAAATTATGGGATGATTTTTATTTATTCTAGAAAGACATAAGTGATTTACAGCAAAAATCTGTAGAGGTATATTAACATTTTTTACTCTGTTAACTCAGGAATTCCCCCCTTTAGGAAACATATAATGTCAATCTAGATTTAACAATATAATATTGTTTAATAGTAATATTTGCTGTTTAATAGCTGTAATTAGGTTTTTACCTTATATGAGGATGTTATTAATGAAAAAATATATTGTATATTTTTTGATAATTTTATTGTGGAACTTATCATACTCTGGATCTTCTTTAGCTACTTATTGTGCAGAAGAGATTGCTATAAAAAAAAGATTCTCAATTTCAGCTGTCAGAGCAGATAGAAATAATGCTGAAAATATGAAAAAAAAACAGCAAGAAGTATATTTAGGTAAAACTTTTGAAGCAGAGAAAAAACATAATGTAATAAGAAAAGCAAGAACGGGCAGTAGCTTATATAAAAAGCTCCTTTTTTTTGTGAGTATATTATTAAGACCATTGGATGTAGAGGGTTGGTGGTGGAATAGTAACAATATAGATTATTCAATAGTTATGGGTGAAGAAGATCAGTTTAGTAGGGGAGTTGTATACTCTGATGAGCAAGAGCATACTCAATACTACACAAAGGCTAAGAAATTGTTTGAGAAATTTGCAGATCAAGGAGATGCAAACGCACAGTATAATATGGGAGTTATATACTCTAATGGATATGGGGTAATTCAAGACTATACAGAGGCTAGAAGGTGGTTGGAGAAAGCAGCAATACAAGGTCATGAAAAATCACAGTTCAATATGGGATCTATATATTATGAGGGACTAGAAGTTATTCAAGACTACACAGAGGCTAGAAGGTGGTTGGAGAAAGCAGCAATACAAGGTCATGCAAGAGCACAGTCTGGTATAGGAGAGCTCTATTTTTATGGGAAAGGAGTTATTCAAAGCTACACAGAGGCCAGAAAATGGTGGAAAAAGGCAGAAGTGCAAGGACAAATAAACGCACAGACCAATCTAGGGCATCTTTATTTTTATGGGAAAGGAGTTGATCAAGACTACACAGAGGCTAGAAAGTGGTTTGAAAAAGCAGCAAAGAAAGGAGATGCAAACGCGCAGTATAATATGGGAGTTATATACTCTAATGGATATGGAGTTGATCAAGACTATACAGAGGCTGGAAAATGGTATGAAAAAGCAGCAGTGCAAGGATATGTAAGTGCCCAAGATAGTTTGAAATTTTTACTTAAAAAAAATAAAATATAGAGCTATACAAGAAGAAGTAGGGGCTCTCAAGAACTTAATAGCCTATATTGGGCTACCAGGATTTTGGCCTGTTACGAAGAAAAAAATTATATATAAAGAAGTTTTTCAGAATACAGCACAGCGTTTTGTTCAAGATCCTCTTCAGTTTCTTCAGGAAGGCAATATATTTATAGCTCCTAAGAAAAAGGAGCATCAAAAAGTAATTTAAACTATCTTTTATAAATAAATATCTTGATTAATAGTAATATTTGTTCTTCAATTTTTATTGAACCTATTTTTATAAAAACAAAGGAGTTTTCATGAGAAGTATGTATAGATTAGCAATAGTATTTTTCTTATTAAATATTTTCTTTATTAGTAACTCTATGGCTTCAGGTAATGGTCAATTGATGCCTTTCTCAGATGACCTAAATCCAGTTCCTTTTTCCCCTAAATTTGAAGTTAATCCAGACTATGTGTATGAGCCGGATGATATAAGAAAAATTTTAGAATTAAAGGTGGGAGAATTTCATCCAGAAGTTCAACTGATTATATCCAGTGATATTAGTACTGAAGTAGAAAAATATTTGGAAAATGGAATTCTTACAAAAGATCTTTTAATTGCTTGTAACACTGTTGGAGTTCAATGGGTTGGTATTTATGCGCGCCGTATTAAAAGAGGAAAAAATGTAGCTCTTTTTTATATAGATCCTGAAGGATTACTTATTCACAGTAAAGTTGATCAATTTGTTGAAAAATATTTTAATCAGGACGGTATACAAGTAGTTAAGGGACTTCAGCAACATTGTGAAGAAGATTCGGGAGTTCTTACAATAGAAAACCTAATGAACGCTCATTCAGGACTTGTTGCTCCGGGCTTTATTACAGATTCAAGATTTCTTAGAAACAGTCACTTAGAGACAATGCAAAACTTTGGAAATCTTAATTTTTGTGAACGACAGTACTTGGGTTGGCCTACTTTTTCTTATGATTGGGAAATTGATGGACTTAAAGGAAAAAGTAGAACTTGTGTTTTACCTTTTAATCAATGTATAGCTAAAGAAGATATAGATAAAATCACTGCCACTTTTGAGAAATTAAGAAGTATGGAAGCAGCCAATAAAGCTTTACTAGCTGGATCCAGCATAATGAAACTACCAGGAAAATGTTCTATAGGTATTTCAAGAGAAAGAGATATTTATGGTAATTTTTCAGGACTTTTAAGTGATATTGATGGATCATCCTCGTCGCCTTTAGGCTTTGCTCTCCAACTTAAATATAAGCAAGTTCCATGGCATTTGCTCCAGTTACATTGGTGGCAGTCCGCTTGTCCCCAACCTATTAAAGAAGTTATTTTTAAAGAGTTTTCTGAAATCCAAGATGGACGCAGTGGTCTTGAATCAATATCTACAATGTTTAAGAAGATTCAGACTCAAGAACCGCTAGATAAAGCGGACCTAATGGGAGTTACAATATTAACACCTTACTGGGAGACAGGTTATATAAAAGCTGTGCTTGAAGATACTACTCGTCGGTTAAATGGTATTTTACCAGAAGACTTGGAAGTAGTAGATTTTCCTTTAGTAAACCAGTTAGCAGTTTTAAGATTTATGCAGTGCACAGGAGAATATTTTAAAAAACTTGAATCTATAGATTTTTTCTTTCAACTCTCACAAAGGTTAGATTGTAGTGGTTTTCGTAATGTTCTATCACACTTAAGTCACCCTAAAAGTACTTTCGAAGCACTCCAAGCTAAAAGTTTTAAATGGGCTGGGTTGTTAAAAGATCTTGATAAATTAAGAACACAGTTAATTTTATATAAACAAAAATGGGATTTAATAAAATTAGAAGAAGCAGAAGATATGCCCATGGCAAAGGTTGTATGGGAAAATATTAAAACGTTTAGGGCAGAAAAAACAAATATGGGTACGCTTGCTTTTGAATCTATAAAACAATTAAGAGCAGAGTTATCAGAAATCCAAGGAAAAAAAGCAGGAAAGATTTTTAGTTTCTCTTCTAAAGACATGAGACAAATTGTTCCTAATTTAGCACCCTATTCCAGAGATGAAGAAAGAGAGCTAGTTGCTTTTGATGAACAAAATTTGCTGACAGAAAAAAGAAAAGCGTTAAAATCAGCATTTTTCTTAAGCGTTTCTAAAAAGGATAAAAAAGGCAAGACTCCTGATGAAGTAGAAGTTTTAAAACAGGATAAAAATCAGGAAAGGAAAGATAGGGTAGAAGCTTTAGTTAAAGAGTTAGAAGAAATAACAGAAAGCCATCATACAAAAATAGGACAATTACTAGCAGACATAGATCAAGATAAAAGAGATATAAAAAAAATAGATACCCTTATAGGAGAAGTAATACCCTTTGAAAAAAAAGAGCTTTCAGAAGAAGCAAAGCAGGTTATAGAGAGAAGACATACTGTAGGAAAAAGCCTGAGTAAAGTCTCAATTGATCCTCGGGCTCAATTGAGTCTTCAAGAATATATGAATTTTGTAACTAATGTACTGCATAAAAAAGCAGTCGTGAGATTATCAGAAGAGTTTTTTTGGCAAGATATTCCTAGCTATCCAGAGGTAATGTTTTATAGGCTGCAAAGCAAATCTTTGCCTTCTCCAGCCAATAAGCTACAGTATAGAATACTTCTTATGGAAGAAGCCGTAGATACTGTAGAATGGTTTCGGGAAGCTATAGGGGTTTCATCTATAGACTTGGCTAAAGAAGCTCAAGCGCCAAATAGTGGTTTATCAGAAATTTGTAGAGAAGATATATTAGAAACAGTTAGTGAAGTAGAGGTGCATTTTAATAGTGCGCCTTGCTTGCTAACTACAGAGAAAACACGTGCTTTTTTAGAAGAAAACAGGGATGGAGAGGCTGTTTTGGAGTTCTTTGTTGCTTTAGTTTATGAATCTATGAAACCTATATTTTATTTTCCAGAATTTAAGTCTCATTTCCTTCATAACATGAAAGTTAGAAACTATTATGATCATCCAGATTCCACACGCCGTACTCCTCTAGTTATTTGGGAGACAGTAGTTTTAAATAAAGGTTGGGATGGTAGAACTATAAGACTACGTCCAGATCGTGGAGAAGGTTATTTAGAAGTATTAACTGAAGAATCTAGCAAAATATGTGTGGCACTGCATCATGTTCTTAGTGTTAAACTACAAGCAATGAAAGGAGGGGGAGGAGCAAAATAGATACAATAACTCTTAATAGCTTTGAGGAAGGAAACTTTTATGGATACTTATTACGTATCCCAAGATATTTCCAGAGGAGGCAAGTTTTTTAGTGTAGAGCATGTAAAAAATAATCTTCAGCACCTTCTCTTGAAACACTTGGATTCGTGCCCTGATTTTTAAATTTTAAACGTTTAGCTACAGCAATACTTTTTATATTTCCTGTTTCTACAGGAAGATTCTATTGTTATAAAACTTGAGAAAAAAAAAGATAAAGAGGAAAAAAATCAAATTAAAATTAAGTTTGAGGAAAATAAGAGTATTTCAGACCTACAAAAGAAAAAAGAGGTTCAAAAAGTAATTTAAAGTATACTTTATAAATAAATATCTTGAACTATAGTAATATTTGTTTATCTTAATGATAAACAACAAATATATTTTATAGGGAAATAATGATAAAAATAAAGTTTCACAAGTTTCTTTATATTTTTGGGATATTTTTCCTTTTTAAGATTAATTTATCTGTAGCCGGTCTTGATTTGAGAGACTTAGAATTTGGTGAAGGGCATCCAAAAACATATACTTTGTTTATGGTGGATACCTCTCTTGCCTTGGAAAGGTCTCACACTCATCAGGAAAGATTTTTATCGGGTATGATAAGTTACTTGCATCCAAAACTTATAACTTCTAAAGATGTTTTTTTTTCTACAGGAAAAAAAAAGAAACATCCGGAAGAAGATAAATGGGTAAAAGTATATCCTGGAAGCCCTCTCATTATAAAACTTCTTAAAAACGCTCATACTGGTGGAGTTGAAAGTTTTATAGGATCTCTCACTGGTGAGCTAGCTCGAGAAGAAGAGGGTTTTAAATTTAACGGAGCTTTAATTGTTATGCCAAGAGATAAAAGTTCAAAATCCATGGTATATGGTTTTGGAAAGGGCTGGAAGTCTCTTTTAAATCCTGAAATCATTATTCCTGATTGGGGATTGAGATTAGCAGCCTCCATTGACGTCCTCTCTTCCAAGCGTGTAAGGAGCATTAAAGCACATCATTTTAGAAAAGCGACCCCCTCCACACGAACAGAGACATCTTCCCGGTTTGGATCTATTGCTGATTTTGAAATGGAAGTAGGTTCTGAAGGTTTAGAAAAAATAAAAGTAAAACCAAAGGCAGTTTATGGAAGTACTCATTGTGTGGAAGGCCAAGAGTTTTTCAAGTTTGAGGTTGAACTCTCAGAAGATGTGGACGCTAAAAAGACTTTAGAATCTTTGATTCAGGTTGCCGATCATTTCTCTGATATTACGACAGGAAAAGATTTTGAAGTACATGAATCATTTCGCCCTTTTATAGATACAGAAATAACAGATAAAAAACTAATTGTCGAATTAAACGAAGAATTTGCAGGTATATTGGCAAATTCTGATATAAGGGACCTTATTTTTTTGCATCATAAAGTATGGAGTGAATTTGGAGGTAAAAATCTGATTTTTGGTTTAAAAGATGATCGTGATATATTTCCAGTCTTGAAAAAAATCAAGAAGCCTACGGTAGATACGATAATCTCAGTAAAGTCAGGCCCTAGAAGTAAAACTCAGTATCAACCAAATATCGGTAGGCTTTTGTACTCCCTACCAATACCCCATGAAAATAATTTCTATAGGTTTGAAAGAGGTAGGTGGTTTCTGGTTGATGGCAGTCGTTTTAGAAGCATAAGAGAAGTATTAAGGAAAACACGTGTTTTAGGAAAATCTTTAGGATTGCCCCATTATACTTACAAAGACGCCCAATATACGCCTAGCTATCCGGAAAACAATTACAATAGACGAGCAGTGGACGTTTTAAATGGTCTTCCTGATTGTGAGGCAGTTCTTCTTGATAGACTGAATGTTACTCTAGAAAGAGGAAGTTCTCATAAATTTGAACTTGCCGATATTTTGTTAAAAAGAAAGGGAGAGTTTTATTTATTGCATGTTAAACGAGAAAAGGCAGCTTCATTAAGCCATCACCGAGAACAGGTGGAGCGTTCGGCAGACTTTCTGGGTACAGAGTTAAACACTAATAAGGCTCAAAAACTTTTTTTGGAAGCTGCAGTGAAAAGTTTGTATTATAAGCATCTTGGAAAAGATATAGGTATACCAACGGGACAATTTACCTATGGTACAAAGTTTTTAGATGATGAAGTTACAAAGAAAGGAAAGCCCCGAGCACTTAGTAAATTTTTGAAAAAATCTACTAAAAAGAAGAAAAAGTTTCAAGAAGAAAAACTTAGAAAGATGGTTTCTGAGGAGATTGACTGTAAGTTTTTCCAAATGCATCGTGAGGAGTTTTTTGTAATAATGAATGCTCTTTGGGATTGTGTAGCTCAAAATAAACTTAATCTAAACCACAAAGAGGAAGCCAACACCATTATTAGGAATTTCGTTGAATCTGTAAAACAAGCTATAGAAGCTCGAGAGCTTCTACTTCCAAAAGGAGTTTTGAAAGAAAACCACCGCAAAAAAATAACTATAGCCTTAGTTGTAATAGATGATAGACGCATCGAAGAACTTAAAAAAGATCCTAAGGTACTAAGAGATAAAATAAAGGCTTTAGAAAAAGATAAAAAGTGTAAGAAGAAAGATCTAGAAAAAATACAAAAAGACCTTAAATCTGTGGAAGGAAAGATTAAGCTCTCTGATTTTATAAAAAAAGATGAAAAAAGCCCTCTATTTAAAGATCAGGATTTATGGGGATTAGATAGAACGCGTGTTTTAGTACAGAAAAATGGATTTAAATTCAATATAATAGTTCTAAATGAGCATAGCAGTGATGAATGGGATGCTTTTGGAATCATAAATGATATCTCTTCTTTGGAGGAGGGTAGTGATAGTGATTCGGAGGATTCTGAGGAAGAAAAACCTAAGAAAAAGAAACCTAGAAAGTCAAAAAAGAAAACCGATCTTAAGAGTATTTTTGGAAAAACTTCTTTACTCTCTGAGAAGAAAAAACCTAATTTATATCGATATCAAAAATTAAGATATAAGGGTGTTCCAGATCTTGCTCAAGGAAAATATGGGGAATATCTTGTCTGTCCAACTAAAGCTGATGGAGATTGTTTTTTTCATGCCGTTTTCACTGAAGATGGAGAAGATGCAGATACAATTATTGGGAGAGCAGGGGTTATAAGAGGGCAACTGTGCGATGCAATACAAGGTGGTAATTATTTAGGGGAGTGTAAATCATTACTTTATGAAGAGTATTTGAAAGAATATGTGAGGGGAAATAGGGGGGATGTTCCGGATAATATTCTTCAGATGTTTGATCTTAATAATAGCTATGATGCCCTTAGACCTTATTTAGACGCACAGGGGGTTGATGTTCAACAACCTCATAGTGAAGATGATATAAGAGCTGCCATATCTGAAGGTAAGACAAAACAGTATATGGAAACCTTAAGAGAATGTGGAGGAGCAGAAACGTATATTCCAGTTAGACCGGGCATGATGTGCCCTGCTGCTATCATTGCAGAAAGACAAGGAAAAAAATTAAACATTTTTACTGTTTTAATAAATACTGGTCTTGATAAGATAGCTAGATATTCTCTAGGTTTTTTAAAGTCTGTAGGTCCAAATGATGGTAGTCCACCAATTAACTTGCTAATTGAAGGTAACCATTTTGTAAGGCTTTATAATCCTGCAGAAAGTGATCTGCATAGATTGCAAGCTGAACAGATTATAAGAAATTCATAATTTTGTTTAACTGGTATAAATCACAAGAGTGTGATTTCCCCCTGTTTCAATAAATAAAATCATTAAAAATTTTAGAATTAAAGGTAGGACAATTTCATCCAGAAATTCAACTGATTGTATCCAATGATATTAATTCTGAAGTAGAAAAATATAATGAAATCCTTACAAAAGATCTTTCCTATTTTAAAGCTCATACTATTAAGTATGCTGTATTCTATGACTAAATCTTTTTTTCCATTCTTTGACACTTTAAAGAATATTAATGAGATGGATCCTTCTCTCTATAAGGATAAACTTGTAAATTCTGAGGATTTAGAGAAAGCATTATCCTTCTTAAAGTCATACAATGGTAGCCAAGCTACTTTTAACGCATATAGGCGTGAACTAGAACGTTTATTACAATGGCTAAGCCTTGTATCCAAAAAAACTTTAAAAACACTGCAGCGAGAAGATATAGAGCAATTTATTCAGTTTTGTATCAAACCCCACAAACATTGGATTGGGACTAAGACGGTTTCCAGATTTATACATAAAAATGGAGAAAAAGAACCTAATTTGGAATGGAAACCCTTTGTTGTCTCGGTTTCTAAATCTGCTCACAGAAATGGTGAAAAACCTGACTTAAGGGATTTTGAGTTTTCTCAATCATCTATAAAAGAACTATTTTCTATTCTAAGCTCTTTTTTTAATTATTTGATACAAGAAGACTATGTATCTACAAATCCTATAGCTCTTATACGTCAAAAAAGTAAGTTTATAAGACAACATCAAGGTCAACAGAAAATTAGAAGACTCTCAGAAATTCAATGGAATTATGTTATATCTACAGCAAAAGAAATGGCAGAGATAAATCCTGATAAGCATAAAAGAACTTTGTTCATCATGTCCTCTCTTTATTCTATGTATCTTAGAATATCAGAACTTTCCTCCAGTGATCGTTGGTGCCCAAGGATGAAACATTTTCATAAAGATACAGATGAAAACTGGTGGTTTACAACTGTCGGTAAAGGAAACAAGCAGAGACAAATAGCTGTAAGTAATACCATGTTGGAAGCTCTTAAAACATGGAGAAAGCACTTAAAGTCAACCCCTCTTCTTCCTACCCAAGCAGATAAGAATCCTCTGCTTCCTAAGCTCATAGGAACAGGGCCTATTACAGATACATCTTATATCCGTAGAAATAGTACAAACATGCTTTGATGAAACCATTGAAAATCTAAAAAAAGATACCTTAACTGAAGAAGCAGAGTCCCTTATGGAAGCAACTGTGCATTGGCTCCGTCATACAGGAATTTCTGATGATGTTAAGCATAGAGCAAAAGAGCATGTTAGAGATGACGCAGGTCACAGTTCCAGCGCCATTACAGATAAATATATTGATATTGAGCTTAAAGAACGCCATGCAAGCGCAAAAAGTAAAAGCATTTCAAAAACCTTTTATAAAAAATGATAATAGAAATACCACTTTATTTTTCTATGAGAATATTATATATAATAAAAAAACTATACACTATTTTCTAGTAATAATTTTCCTACTATAACAGCTCCTCCTAACAAAGTTGCAGGATTAGTCACAAATCTACCAACATACCCTGGCAATAAAGTTGGATACCAAATAGTTCTTGGAATTTGATAAAATAAAGCCATGGTTTTCAATTTAAAAGCCTCAACAGCATTACATTTTTCAAATATGGAATCAGATATCGAGATCTTGAAGGAAGGGTTCTAGAGTGAACTGTTGCAAAAAATCTTCTTCAAGTTAGTTGACTATATATAAATTTTTATGGTCTAATTATCCTTAAAAAAATGGACAGATAAAATGAACAGGCATACTCTTACTTTCCATAAGAAAACTGGCATATTTAAAGTGTTCTGTATGGGCCTTTTTTGCCTTGTTACCCTACAGGGTTGTGGGGGAAAATCATCGGATATTGATATTACTGAAGGTATAAAGTTATGTACTACTGGTAAGGGGGTGGAGTACAAGGTATTATATTTACCAGGTGGTTATTTCCAGGTGCATTCAAGAAAACATGGTAAAAAGAGGTACTCTATTGGAACTGTAAAAAAAGTAGATAGTAGGAAAGCTGTTTATACTATCCTTTACTCGTCATCTAAATCTAAGCACTATTCCCCTGGCTCAATGAAAGCAATAATTGTAAAAGATGCAAAAGATGGTAAACGTTTTAAAATCACTTACTATAATAAAGAAAATGAGGAGGTCGGAACTATTCAATCTACTTGTATAAAAGTTTCTGATTAATACCATAAAAAGAAAAAGTCTTAAAATGAAAGCAGGGAGTTTGGTATAAGAATTATGCGCTTCCTACGTAACAATAAGGACCTCTTTAGTCTGATCACCATTTAAAGGGCCCTGTTGCAAAAAATAGTAGAATCTGATGAGATGAGTTTGTGGACAGGAAAATTGAGGAGGATATGTCTATGAATGATTTTAAAGGGAGGCATTATCAAGTGAAATACCTTAATACCCTTGTTGAATCATATCACGGCAAGCTAAAAGTTTAATGAAGCCAACCCTGGGTTTTAAGTCTATGAAAACAGCTTATGCATCCCTTAAAGGCTTTGAGATAATGCGTATGGTTAAGAAAGGCCAATTATTGCCAATGGATGCATGAAAAGAATGTCATGGGAGAAGTACGTCTTATTAATCAAATTTTCGGTATTTATACAAATTAAACAAGGCAGAATAGCAACATCTTTTTATCCATTATTATTTTTTTCGATAGGGCCCTTTTTTTCTATTTATTTTACAGGGCTTAAAAGGCTATATAGAAAGCTAAAAAAAATAAAGCTCTTATTAAGGGAGCTTCTACATTTTATTTAGAGAACTAGCAAAGAGCAATAAGAGACATCTGAACCCCAAACCCTTTTTCATTTTTATGAGCAGACCGTCTGCATGAAAAGAATAATGCATCATTCTTATAGGTATCTAGGTCTATGTTAGTAACAGCCGTAATATTTTCTTGATACAGGAGTTCTTTCACGAAGCTAGGTAAATTAAATAACCAGTTTTTAGCTGTATGTTTTTGCAAGAAAGGGTAAGGATCAATATTCTCTTGTTGCATGAGTTGGTTGTATAAATCAGGTCCAATTTCGTAAGAATCCTGATGGATGCAAGGGCCGAGAGTAGCTTGTATATTTTCAGGTTGTGCTCCTAAGTCTATCATGGATTGTACGGTAGAGGAAACGATGCCATTTATAGCGCCTTTCCATCCTGCATGTGCCGCTCCAATGATTTTATGTATAGGGTCTGCTAGCAAGATAGGTACACAGTCAGCTGTTAAAACACTTATAAAAAGGTTAGGTATATTTGTTACTAGTGCATCTCCTTTCAGTGTTTTTTTAGGAGGCTCTGTAACTGTATGGCAAATATTACTATGGAGTTGTTCTAGCCCAATGAGATCTTGATGATCATTTTTTTTGAGTATATTGAAGATTCGTGTACGGTTCTCTTTTACATTTTCGTATGTATCTCTTTTATAACTTGCATTAAGAGTACCAAAAGGAGATTTACTAACACCGCCTATACGCGTGAAAAAGCCATGGACAACCTGATCAAGGTCTTTTAAAAGCATAGATTTAAAATATGTCGGTGAGCTTTTTATTTTAGAAGGGAGACTAGAAACCACTTATTTTTCCTTTTCTATTAGTATCTACAAGAGCTAATACTTTAAATAATTTTCCCATTTGAGAGGGAGCTGTCAAGCGATAAAGCCCAGAGAAGAGAGATGAGCGTTCTTCTGCAGTTTTTGCTATGCGGGTAAGATTTTGTGCTCTTGTATAAATACCTATGTTTTTCAAAAAAATCCCTTGATCTTTGGGGCCAAAAATAGATATAGAAGATTTAGAAAGAGATTTCTTAAGTGCTGTAAAATTTACATGAGTTGTGATGTCTATATCACCACAGGAGGAAAGGGGAGAGACTTTTTTATGGTCTTTTACAGCTTGCAAAGTGTTACCATACCCATCATCACCATAATCAATGATCAATGCAGATCCCTTATTTTTTTCTATATATAGGACTATATCTTTAATAATAGAAAGGCTTTTAGGGCTATATTCCCATATAAGGCCTTCTTGAAGAGGCGGGGCATAGAGGGGAGGAGGGTTAGAAGCTTTGTAGGAAATTTCTAGCTGTTGTTCTTTTTTATTATATATTATACCAGCTTCGTGCCAGGTAGAGTTTTTTACTTTAAATTGCCGTGTTGGTAGTGCATCAAAAAATTCATTTGCCACTAGAAAAATAGGAAGAGGTTGGTTAGATGTTGAGGCGATAAAATCCCTAAAACTTTTAAGCCAGACAGCTTTAAAAGGAGCTATCGCCCTTTCTTGAGAGGACCTTAAATAAGGATTAATATCTATAAAATACAACTGCATAGCTTCTATGAAAGAGCTGGGGAGAAAGCGTAGAAAATCTGCCATTAGGGTACCACGACCTGGGCCAAGTTCTACTAAGTAGAACTTTCTTGGTGATCCAAGTTTCTGATATTGTTCTAAAAACCAAAGACCCAAGAGTTCTCCAAACAATTGGCTAATTTCTGGAGCAGTGATAAAATCTCCCAAGGGTCCCAGAGGTTGCTTTTGAGTATAATAGTGATCAAGGCATAAAGACATATAGCTCTCTAACGGCAGAAAGCCATGGGATGCTTCTTCTAAGCAAAGGTTTTTAATTTTTTGCAGGAGGGCCATTGGTAACATGTCTTAATAGCAAGTAAGTGCCGAGTATAAAGAGTGGCAGTGTTAAGTATTGCCCCATAGATAGATTAAACCATAAGTAACCAAGGTGAGCATCAGGTTCGCGAAAAAACTCTACGCCAAAGCGAGCAGAGGCATAACCTGTTATAAAAATACCAGTGAGTTTTCCAGGATAGAGATCTAGTCGTTTTATAAAAAAGAAAAACCATAGAAAAATAAATAAAACAATGCCCTCTGAGGCTGCTTCATATAATTGACTTGGATGTCGAGGAACATAAGATCCAGGAAAGATAACGGCCCAAGGAACAGTGCTTGGTTGACCCCATAATTCCCCATTAATAAAATTGGCAATACGCCCTAGAAACAAACCTATAGGAGCACAGAAGCTTAGCATGTCGGATATACGCCAGAAAGATTTTTTATACTTTTTAGCAAAGAGATATATGGAAATAGCTGTACCTATCAAAGCACCATGAAAGGCCATTCCGCCTTCCCATACATAGAATATTTTCCAAGGAGCTGATAGATAAAAACCAGGCTTATAAAAGAAAATATAGCCTAAACGTCCGCCCAAAAGAACGCTCAATACAAGCCAAAAAAGAAGAGTATCCATGGACTCTTTATTCAAAACAGGAGAATCTTGGCGTTTAAGATATAACTTTGCATATTGCCAACAGATGAGAAAGCTTGCCACATAGGCAAGACCATACCATTTAATGGATAGAGGGCCCAAAGAAAAGGCAATAGGGTTAAAGTTAGCAAAAAAATAAGTCATGAGGTATATCTTTTCTACCTAGGGGTTACCTATAGGGATTTTTTTCATTGTTTAAGTATTTTTCTATATATATTTTTGAGGCATCTTCTAAAGAGGTGAAAGGTATTTTATAACCATAGCTTTTTAGCTTTTTCATGTTAGCTTCTGTAAAGTATTGGTATTTATCACGCAAGTTTTCTGGCATATCATAGTATTCTATAACTTCTTTCTTCTTACTAGCGGCAAAAACAGCTTTAGCTAAGTCTAAAAAAGAGCGTGCTTTTCCTGTGCCGACGTTAAAAATGTTCGATACAGTTTTATTTTTATAAAGCCAAATCATCACTTCAATACAGTCATCCACCCAGATAAAATCGCGCTTTTGCTCACCATCTGGATAAGTGCAGTTATAGGATTTAAAGAGGCGCGCTGGTTTACCTTCTTTTACTTTTGGATACATAGTGGAGATTACGCTCTTCTGATTAGCTTTATGATTTTCATTTGGGCCATATACATTAAAAAACTTGAGTCCTACCCATTGAGGTGGCATAGCTTCCTTGCGTTCAACTCGTTGTATTACAGCGAGGTCAAAAAGATGTTTACTCCACCCATAGGGATTTAAGGGTCGCAGTTTATTTAAATAAGTTAAAGAAGTGTCATCATCAAATCCAAGAGATCCATCACCATAAGTAGCAGCAGAAGAAGCGTATATAAAGCGAATGCTATAGGTAGAGCAGAGATTCCATAGATTTAAAGAGAAGTAATAATTTACATCCATAATATAGTCTACATTTTTTTCCATGGTAGAAGAGCTTGCCCCCATGTGAAAAATAATTTCAATATCGTTGTTGTGTTCTTGAATATAGTCAAATAGGTCTTCTGGTGGAACCATGTCATAGGGTTTTCGTGCAGCTAAGTTGCGCCACTTATCGCCTTCTCCAAACCAATCACATAGTATTAGTTTTTTGTGCGGAAAGCGATTTTCCAGTTCAGCGGTTAAGTTAGAGCCTATAAATCCCGCTGCACCTGTTATAATAATCATATTTTTCCCTTAGATGTTGCTAGCATATTCAATCTATAAGCTCTTTATACACAAACAAAGAGATTTGGTCAAAAGGAAGAATAAAGGGTCCTGTTGCAAAAAATAAAATGATAGGGTGAGATGTCTTTCTGAGAGAGTAAGCTAAAGAGGATATCTTAATGAATGATTTTAAAGGGAAGCATTGTCTACAAGAACTGAGAAATCTTTCTGAGGACAAAGATTGTAGCCTAGATAAATAAAGCAGATTTCTATAGCTTGTATTAATTTTTTTCTAAAATAGCAGCAAAAAACCCATCCGAACCGTTAGATGAAGGAAGAATTTTTAAATAGGAGCTAGATAAATAGGTATCAGGAACATCTATTTCTAAATTATTTTTAGCCGGTACGAGTATAAAGGAGGGGTTTCTTTCTAGAAATAGCTCAATTTGTTCTTCGTTTTCTTTCTTTAAAATAGAGCAAGTTGCATAGATAAGCTGTCCTCCAGGCTTTACCATAGCGGATGCTTTTTGAAGAATTTCTGTCTGTTTTTCTACTACTTCATCCAAGAGTTCTTGGGTGAATTTGAGCTTAGCATCCACATGTCTGCGCCAGGTTCCAGTACCGGAGCAAGGAGTATCTACCAAGACTATATCAAAAGTACCTTTTTGGCGCTTTACCCATGTTTTATCTGTCTCAAGGTGCTTGATGACGTGATTGGATAAACCTGCTCGCTTACAACGTTTAGAGGCTTCTTTAAGACGATTCTTATGCACATCTGTTAAGGCTAATTGTCCTTTATTTTTCATAAGAGCACCAATAAGAATAGATTTTCCACCAGCACCCGCGCAATAATCTAGGACTTTTTTAGGGGACTTGGGTGCACTTAGAAAAGATAATATCTGAGCCCCTTCATCTTGAATTTCAATAAGTCCTTTTTTGAACCATTCTGTACTAATAATAGGGTAGCGCTTTTTCAGACGTATACCATAAGGGCTTATACTTGTGGGTGTTGCCTCCCAATTTTTTGAGCGGAGAATTTCAAGCATCGTTTCACGGTCTTGCTTTAGAGGGTTCACGCGTATATCTGTGGGAGCTTCTTCTTGTAAAACCTCCAAAAGACTTTCCAGGTTTTCAATTGGTATATTTTTTTGAAATAATTCTATAATTCTAGGAGGTAAGCCATATTTTATTTCTGGAGGAAGCTGTTGGCGATCTTTGAACTTGCGAAAATTTTTAGAAATTGTTTTAAGGATTTCCATGTGTCGTTCAGAGAGAGGTTCCCAGCCATATTTTGAAGGTATTTTTAATTTCTGCTCTAGGTCCAGAGGGGATGCGTCCTCTGTATCTATTAGATAACTTAAAATAAGCCATCGGGGTAAAGGGGGAATATTATCTTGTTTTAGAATAAAACGGAGGCGAAAATAATTTCTAAGGACCCCATAAAAAAGAGAAGTAAGCATCTGGCGATCGTGGCTGCCAATATAACTACGCTCTTTCAAATATCCACGCAAAACAAAATCTGCAGGTTTATTTATATCATCTAGAAAGAAGTTGAGTACTTCTTCTACAGCTTTACATTGAGATCCAAATTGCATTATAATTTATATCCTGTCGCTAATAGATACATTTCAGAAGAGTCCTTTCGGCTAGCAGGTGGTTTTATATGGCGGACACTTTTAAAAGCTTTTTTTATTTCTATCAGAAGGTCTTTCTGTGCGCCACCTTCAAAAAGTTTCGTGATAAAATAACCATCTTTTTTAAGAAATTTTGTGGTAAAATCATAAGCATAGCTTACCAAATGCATAAGACGTAGATGGTCTGTTTTTTTATGGCCAATGGTATTGGGAGCTATGTCTGATACAATACCATCTACTTTTCTATCTCCAATAAGGGCACAAAGTTTTTTATATATTTCTTGATCAAGGAAATCTCCATGCAGTATTTCTACACCAGAAATAGCTTCCATTTCTAGTATATCAATAGCGATAACTTTTCCTCTTTCAGGAGATTGAACTTTTTTGGCAATAACTTGTGACCATCCACCTGGTGCAGCGCCTAAATCTATGACAACCTGCCCTTTTTTAAGAAAATTATATTTGCTATTAATTTCAAGCAACTTAAAAGCAGCACGAGATTTATAGCCATATTTTTTTGACTTTTCTACGTAAGGGTCATTAAACTGACGCTTAAGCCACAGTTTAGAAGAAGCTGATAATTTATTGTTTTTAAATGGTTTATTGTATGCCACAAAAGTTCCTTAGCTATAATGAATAGGTGAATTAGATTTAATGTAGCTTTTTATAGTAATAAGGACTATCTAGAGAGAAAGCAGGAATCTCTATATCAAAAGAAAGCCCCTCTTCATCATTCATGGAATATTTTCCTTCCATAATAGCTGATTGTGTATTAAGAGGTACACCAGAGGTATACTCATACATTTTTCCAGGTTCTATTTCAGGTTGTTGCCCAACAACTCCATCCCCCTGAACTGTATGCTTCAGGCCTTCTGAATCTGTTATTTCCCAGCTGCGCGTTTTCAGTTGCACCTTTTTCTTTCCTAGGTTTTCAATGCGCACATGGTATGCCCAAAAATGGTGGTTGTCAGCCGGTATAGACTCTTCTTCTATGTAGTAAGGCTCTACAGTGACACGTATATCATGCGTTATTTTAGAATACATATTTACCCCTCTACCTTCAAGTATACAATGTAATAATACAGGTGTACAAGTATATTAATGCTGAAATTGCTTAACTTTTTTCAAGAAAAAAGTACCAAAGAAAGTCAAGACAGCAAAAGCGGCACTGTAGACAAAGGGTGCTGCAGGTGTGAAACTGTCCCATAGGTAACCTGCTATAAGATTTGTAAACAAATGCACAATACCACTAACGCAATAAAAGACACCAAAGGCTAGTGCACGGTATTTCTTTTCCTGAGCATAGTCTATAATCATGCCCATGAGAAGGCTTTGAATAGCACCCATTTGTATACCCCACAGGGCAACACCAATATATCCTATTAACCATGAAGGGGAAAAAGCAAGGAAAAAGTTGGCTGCAACAAGGAATAGTAAAGCATAGCGCATAAGCAGACGGCGGTCATATTTATCAGATAGTCGGCCCATTGGGTAGGCACTTAAGGCATTGAAAAGGTTCATAACAAGCATTACACCAGCTACCCAAGTTGTCTCAAGACCGAGGTCCTTCATGCGTAAAATCATAAACCCTTCAGAAAAACGACTCATCATAAAGATGCCACCTAGAAAAACAAGGCCCCAATAACCATGAGAGCTTTTCCAAAGTTCTTTCAATAACTTAAAAGAAAATCTCTCTTTCTTTTGCGCTTTTTGCATATTTTTAGATAGAGGTTCTCTTACCAATAAAAAAAGAAAAACAACACCCAAGACAGCAGGGATAGCTGAGAGATAAAATACAAAGCGGAAATCATCTGAAGAAACATACATTAGCCACAAAACAATTAACGGTCCAATCAAAGAACCAATAACAGCTAGAGTATGCCTCAAGCCAAAAGCAGCGCCTTTTATTTCTTTAGGGGCAATATCTCCAACAAGGGCATCTCTTGGCGCTGCTTGAAGACCATTACTTAGACGGTTAACGATGCGTGCTGAAAAAAACATACCCACCGTGGTGGCAAGTGCCATTAAAACAGAGGAGACTAGGGCAAGAACATATCCAACATATAAGAGAGGTTTTCTTTTATGCAGATGGTCACTTGTCCAGCCAGATCCTACCCGTACAGAAAGCGCTATAGCTTCTACAAAGCCGTCTATAAAACCAAAGAGAGCCATGCTAGCTCCTAAAACTGTAGTCAAGAAGACTGCACTTATACTGTACACCATAGTTGTAGAGAGGTTTATAAGTAAGTTTGAAAGTCCTATACCCCAAACACCGGCAGGGATTTTGTGGTCTTTGGAGCCAGATAGATAAGATTTTCTCATTAAATTTCCTTAAAATAGAGCTAAGAACAATTAATATTAATACAAATGGTGCCCCCAGGGAGACTCGAACTCCCACATCCAAAGATAGCAGATTTTGAGTCTGCCGCGTCTACCAGTTCCGCCACAGGGGCAAACACCAGAGCATTCTACATTTTCTACACAAGGGGTCAAGAAAAAATAGTAGGAGGAGGGCAGTATTTTATTATGCTGTTGAATATGCCTCTAAATAGCCGTTGTTCAAGGTAAAGCAACGATCAGCTTGATAGGCTAGGTCTAAGTTATGGGTAGCAAAAAGTGTACTAATACCTAGTTCATGCACTAAATTCTGGAGAATCCCAAAAACATGTGCAGATGTCTTGGGGTCTAAATTACCAGTTGGCTCATCGGCTATAAGCAAGCTAGGAGCGTTAGCGAGGGATCGAGCAATAGCTACGCGTTGCTGTTCTCCGCCTGATAATTGAGAGGGGTTATGGGAGGATCTATTTTTTAGGCCCATCATTTTTAAGAGTTTATCTGCTCGTTTTGCAGCTTCTTTTTTATCAAGCCCATTAATAAGTTGAGGAAGCATAATATTTTCTTTAGCAGAGAATTCTGGCAAAAGATGATGATACTGATAAACAAATCCTATCTCTTTTGCTCGCAAAGCAGTTTTTTGTTTGTCTTTTAGCATGGTACAGTTGTGTCCTTGAATAAATACATCTCCATGAGATGCTTTTTCTAGAAGCCCTGCAATATGTAAAATTGTTGATTTCCCAGAGCCGCTAGGTCCTACTAGAGCCACCATTTCTCCATTTTTTAGAGAAAGATTTATGTCTTTCAGAATTTTTAAAGTTCTACCACCTTGAATAAAGTGGTGAGAAATGTGCAGCAGTTCTAAAATAGGATTACTCATAACGAAGTGCCTCAATTGGATCAAGTTTTGCCGCTTTCCAAGATGGGTAGAGTGTGGCTAGGAAGGTAAGACTAAGGGCAACACATACAATGGTAATCACCTCATTTGTCTCTACAATGGCGGGAATTTTTGAAAGAAAATAAATTTCTTCTTGAAAAAATTTCAAGCCAGTGAGAGCTTGTAGACCTTGACGAATTGCTTCAATTTTGTAGCAGAACATAGAACCCAGTATAAATCCCAGGAATGTACCTGTTATGCCAATAGTAGAACCAGTAAGGAAGAAAACACGCATGATAGAAGAGCGCGTAGCTCCCATAGTACGTAAAATTGCTATAGCTTTTGTTTTATCTTTTACCAACATAGTAAGGCCAGATATAATATTAAATGTTGCGATTAAGATAATTAAAGTAAGTATAATAAACATCACATTACGCTCAACCATAATAGCTTCGAAGAAGGATTTGTTTGTTTCTCGCCAGTCTTTTATACGTACTTGCCATTGAGTTTTTTTCAAAATGTTAAGAGAAATTTTATCAACTTGATGAGGTGAGGTCAAAAACACTTCTAATTCTGGTTGAGCTTTGTTAAAAAATTTATTAGCAGTGGCATAAGGCATAAAGATATAAGCAATATCATAGGTCCAATTACCGGAAGAAAAAATAGCCCCTATTTTAAATTCTTTAAATCTTGGTACAAAACCAAAAGCTGTGGAGGCTATATTTGGGGCAATTAGTTTTACCGTATCTCCAACTTTCAAGTGCCCGTAGGTAGCTAAAGCTTCACCAATAACCAGATTATTTGATAGTCCTAAATTGTCTAAGGAGCCCTTGAGAATATTTTCTCGAATGAGTTTTTGTTTTTGAAGGTCTTCTTGAGAAATGCCTCTGACAACAACCCCTCTAGCTTGATTTTTGGGAAATACAATCATAGCTTGACCTTCTAAAATAGTGCTAGCTTGCACTACTTCAGGGTTAAGGATTAAATAGTTTTTTAAATCGGTAAGATCTGTTATAGAGCGGTTGGTGGAGCTAACATGGATATGGCCATTGAACTTAAGGATGTTATCAAATAGCTCAGCTCTAAAACCGTTCATAACAGACATAACAATGATGAGTGTAGCAACACCTAGCATAATGCCTAAGAAAGAAAAAAGAGCTATTATAGAGACAAACCCCTCGCCGCCACGGGGACGAAGATATCGCCAAGCAAGAGTACGTTCAAATTTAGAAAAGGGCATTTTCTTCCTATCCAGGTATAGATTTTCAAACTAGTTAATAGTAACAGTAAAAGCAAGAGGTAGATCGAAACTTATTTCTCCAGCCCATACGCATATAGTTGTAGAGTTAGTAAGTATAGCTGGACTACCTCCCACTTGAACTTTAAAGGAACCGGGCATCCAGGGTGTAGTGATTATGGGAATGCAGGGTCCCTCCTGATTACCAGTAAATATAAGTATTGCAAGGACTGCCGGATTTGCAATGCTTGTGCAAATACCAAAATCAACAATATTTACAAAGGGGATAAAATCCATAATATTACCACCAGGCACGTCCTCTATAAGGAGGTCATGAATAGGCAAGATATCAAAGGGAATGGGAATATCTCCACAGGAACAGCTAATTATAGATCCATCATTAACAGCAGACATAGAGAGCAAATCCTTTCTCTTCTATTTTTATTTAAGGATAAACAACATCTTGATGATAAGCAATAGCAAGTAAACTTGCAACCGCTATGTATTAAGCCCATTGCAAGAAATCTATAAATTCAGTATAAGGAAAAAGTCAATTGCGGGCGTAGCTCAATGGTAGAGTAGAAGCTTCCCAAGCTTAAGATGGGAGTTCGATTCTCCTCGCCCGCTCCATTTTTATTTCAACCGTTTTTAGGAACCAAGTCCTGGTGTTGCTCCCCAGCCACAAGAAGCTGGTTCAAACCATCCCTCGTAGGACCTAATAAATCCTAGGCAGCGTTTTCCTGAACATTTACGTACACGTAGTAAGGCGCCCCTATCAATCATAGCATAGTGTTTTTTATCGTTTTCTTTTTTATAAAAAGGGCAAATATTTGTAACTAAGAAAACATCTGCTTTTGTAGTAAGTAGGAGGCCTAAAATCCAAGACTTTTCTCCTTCAAAATCTTGAACCTGATACCAACCATCTTTAGAAGCAAGAAGCTTAAAAGGTAGGAAGGGTGTTTTATAAACATATTTTATAGGGTGACGAAATCCAGGACCAGTTCTTCCATTAATTTCTTTTTTAGCACTTGCTGCCCATTTAGGAGAAGAAAACTTAATACCACTTTTAGCAAAACTTAGGGAAGTATGTTGAGTATAAAAAAAGAGAATTATAAGTGAAAATAGAAAAATTTTTTTCATTAAAAAGAGGCTTACTTTCTATAGCGAATAAAAACAAAAACAAGGGTGCTTAATAAAAAAAGAGGGAGAGCAATGTCTTTTATTAGGCTGTCTAAGTTGTAAATACCCCATATAATATAGGTTGTGGCTGCTGTTGTGAGAAAAATATCTACAGCACCGATCTTATAGTTTTTTATATGGTTTTTCTTAAGAAGTATGCTAGCTGCAATAGTAAAAATATAGCAAACTAGGATAGAGAATCCAGCAAGTTTTATAATTATTTCAAAAGAATTTTCACTATCAAGAAAGCAGTGCCAGAACAGTAAGGCAGAAATGAGAAATCCCGTTACAACTAAAGCAAAAAGAGGGGTTTCATTTTTAGATAAACGAGCAAAGGACTTAGGAAACAGACCGGAACAAGCTGCAGAATAAGGCATTTGTCCTTGCAACAGAACCCAACCGTTCATGCCTCCAAGGATGGATACAATGGCGCCAAAAGTAACAAAACCAACCATATAGCTTGCATAACTAGGGGGGGAAATAGTATTAGCAACTGTTGCATAAGGTGCTAAAGAGGTTTGCATTTCTTGATTTGGAACAAGACCAATAAGAACAAAAGAAGCTACTAGATAAAGTAAGCAAGAAATACTCACGCCCCACAGAGTAGCACGGGGTATGTTTTTCTTAGGATTTTTTACATAGCGTGCAGGAATAGAGGCACTCTCTACACCTATAAACGCCCACATAGCCATAGAAGTAGCTGTACCAATTGCTGAGAAGTCTGTTTCTCCAGTGAGATTAAATGGCTTAAAATATTCAGGAGAAAAATAGAAAGCCCCAAAAATTGTTATAAAAAGAATAGGAAGTATTTTTAAGATAACTGTTACAACCTGAATCATGCCAGCTAACTTCATGCCTCGATAATTGATAAAAGTAAGCCCCCAAACAACTATCATAGCGATGATAAATTTTGTATAAGGACTACTAGCTAGATCAGGGAAAAAGATAGTTAAATATGCCAAAAGGCCAACTGTCATACCAGAGGTCCCCAGCCAGGCCACAAACCAGTAATGCCAAGCCACAATGAAGGCAGGATAGTCTCCTAAACCATCAAGGGTATAGGCAAACAGCCCGCCTTGTTTAGGTAACAGCTGAGAGAGGCGTGCGAATATAAGTCCTATTAAAAAGGCTCCTCCACTGGCAGCTACCCATCCAAAAATAGAAATGCTTCCAAGTCTTGAAAGAGAGAGAGGAAGCAAATATATACCACAACCTATCATGTTGCCAATAACGAGACAGGTTGCTGTTATTACACCCAATTCGCGGTGGGGCTTTATTTCTTCTATTATATTTGCAGTGTCTAATTTTCTCATGGATGCATAATAGCAATTAAAAAAAAAAATGCTATATATTTTATCCAATATAAAAATCAGTTTTCCTTTCAACAGATGTTATAAGCTGTAAGATATAAAAAATACCCAAGAAATATTTCTTGTTGAAGTTTCTAGTTTATTTGTTAAATATAATAAAGGAGCTATTCATTTTTCATACAGTCCATGTTAAAGTGAGTAGGGTATAAAGGATATAGATTATGTGTATAAAATTCACAGGATTTTTAGTAATAGTTAGTTTTATTTTTTTTGATTGTCTAGCACTTGCGGCTAACCATAGGAAAATTGCTCAACATGGTGTGTGGACAGTGGCAGAAGTTCCTAAAAAGGCAGTCTATGTTTTATCTTCGCCAGAAAGATCAGAAGGTAAGTACTCTAAGCGAGGTAGAGCGTATGCTATGATAACTTTTTGGCAAAAGGGGGAGTCAACTATTCATTTTGAGCAGGGATACACGGTAAAGCCAGATAGCAATATAAGAGTTTCTATTTTGGATAAAAATAAGAAGCTTATCCAAAAGTATAAATTTATTCCACATAATGAGGAAATATGGGCTCCAGCAAATTTAGATGGAAAGATTATTTCTTTTATGAAGAACGGCTATTATATGATTGTTGAATCTAGCTCTTCCCGTGGTACGAAGACAAAAGATACTTATAATTTGTCGGGAGTGGCTAAAGCAGTAAATGAAGCATCTAGGAGGCAGTCTAAAAAAACACCAGTTAAGAAAGCCCTTGCAAAGAAAAAGAGATCTGTGAAAAAAACAACAATTAGGAAAATTCCCGCAAAGAAGGTTGTTTCTGCTAAGAAAGTTCTCGCAAAAAAAGCTGTTTCTGCGAAGAGACAAATGCCTGAAAAAAAGACAGCAGCTAAAAAAAATCCTATAAAAAAATCTAAAAAAAGGCCTCTAGTGATTAATAAATCGGCTTTGTCAGGGTAAGTTATTAACACTTTAATTTGGTAGAAAATAATGAGATATCTTTTAAATTAAGAGAGGCTGTAAAAGAAGGTCTATGAATGAGATCAAGAAAGAACTTGAAGAAAAAAAAGAGGATTCTAAAGAGAGTTTAGTAGGTTTGTCCTTGCCTGCATTAGAAAAGGAACTTTCAAGTTTACCAGCCTATAGATGTAAGCAATTATATGAAGCTCTTTATGTTCAAGGGGTACGTGATTTCTCTAGTCTTACCATTTTCCCAAAAGATCTCAGAGTGCTTTTAGAAAAAAAATATACCTTACGATCTTTTAAGCTTTCAGATGTTCAATCTTCTATGGATGGCACACAGAAATGGCTTTTTAAAATGCCAGATGGGCAAGAGATTGAAACAGTACATATTCCTGAAAAAACAAGAGGGACATTATGTATATCTTCTCAAGTAGGTTGTACGCTCACATGTAAATTTTGTCATACAGGAACACAGACATTGGTACGTAATTTAACGGCTGGGGAAATTCTAACGCAAATTATGATGGCGCAAGATTTTTTTGAAGATTGGAAACAGTCTAAAAATAGCCGCTATGTGACTAATATTGTTTTTATGGGCATGGGGGAGCCTTTATATAATTATAATTCTGTATCAGAGGCTATGAAGATAGCTATTGATCCTAAAGGCTTAGGATTTAGTAACAGAAAAATTACTTTATCTACATCCGGTGTTGTACCATTTATTGAAAAATGTGGACAAGAGCTTGGTGTAAATTTAGCTATTTCACTACATGCTCCTACAAATGAACTAAGAAGCAAAATTGTACCTCTTAATAAGAAATATCCGTTGGAAGAACTTATAGATGCGTGCCATGCTTATCCAGGCGTTCATAAATATAGAAAAATAACATTTGAGTACGTTATGCTAAAAGGTGTTAATGACAGTCCTTCTCAAGCACGGGCTCTTATAAAACTTTTAGAAGGCCTACCAGCTAAGATTAATTTAATTCCATTTAACTCGTGGCCAGGTGCAAAATATGAATGCTCTTCTATAGATGCTCAGAATAAATTTTCGAATATTTTGTCTAAAGCTGGTATTTATACGTTTGTTCGTCGAGCACGAGGAGATGATATTTTAGCAGCATGCGGGCAGCTAAAATCCAAAAGTGAGCGTGAGCGTAGGGCACGACACTAAGGGTCTTCTTGCAAAAATAAAAGATTAGAGCAAAAACTTGTAGTTTTCATTTTGATCAGATTATCTTATTTTTTGCAACAGGGCTGATTGAATGATGTTTTAGTATAAACATACGTATAATTAAGGAATAAACAACTCATGAAAACTATTACTTCTATTAAAAGTAGAATATCCAGTGTCCTAAATTTTCCTCTAATGATAGGAATAGTTCTAATGACTTTGGTGCTTTCTACAATAGCTCATTGTTCTCAAGGAGATATCCAACATATTCCAATAGCTGAACAAACATATAATCTCACCAGAGAACAGCATGAAGGCTTCCTAAGATACCTTGAAACCAGGGAGCAAGCTAAGCAAGACGTACGTAAGGCCAGTTTATATGCTATGGATAAAGGTGTTGATTTTCTTGAGATTACCAATAGAATTTTGGCATGTCACTATTGCCTCAAGCATCCTAAAATCAAACAAGAAATTTTATCTACAGGTCGTCGCTTTTTTATTTTTAAATACCCAAGTGATGATTTAAGTATTATTGGCTTTTTAAGCTATGTCCCTAAAGCACAATCTCCCAAATCTATTTTCCTAATACGTGGTGGAAATCGCAGTTTTAGTCTCCTTCATCCCGGACGTGAAGATTATATCAAAGGTGACCATACATACATTGGTACAACCCTCCGAGGAGGAATCAACTTTGGTCGAGATGAATTTGGGGGCAAGGATGTTAACGATGTTATTAACCTTGTTAAATTTATACCCACACTCCAGTCCAAAATAGAGGGAACCCTCCAAACCAATGATATATATCTCATTGGTTTGAGCCGTGGAGCCATGGAAATGATCCTTGCACTGAACCGCTCAAAATGGCTGCAAGGAAAAGTAAGAAAGGCTGTTTCAGTTGTGGGGATGTTGGATTTGGAAGAATGGATTAAAACGCGTCCAAGTGTTCTTAGCAAGTTTAAAAGGAACTTTCTCCTCAATCGCTATAATAAAGAAACCTGGCTTAAAGCTCGTAATCCTATGAAGAACATTGACAAAATTCGTAAAGATTTGCCTATCTTAATCATACAAGGTGGAAAAGATATTCGGGTAAATCCTGCTCTGGGAAAGAATATGTTTAAAAAACTAAAATCCCTTGGCCATAATGTTACCTACTGGGAGAACAAAGATAAAGGTCATGAATTCCAAGGAGTTGATGCTGCATTAGAGGAGTGGCTTGAACTCAAAATAAGTGGCCCTGTTGCAAAAAATAAAATGAGATGATGAGATATCTCTCTTAGAGTATAAATGTAAGAGGATATCTTAATGAATGATTTTAAAGGGAAGCATTATCAAGTGAAATATCTTAATAATATTGTTGAATAAGATCATAGAAAACGAATACTGAAGTTTTCAGTAAAATTATCTTTAAAGTTATTCTGTGGTTATTATAATGATTTGTGTATTGTCATCTGATGCTTTGAAATTGAGGTTTCCCCCACGCACAAGATCACCATCTTTTACAATTTTTCCGTTTAAATCACCACTACCTCGAGTTATATAGGCAAGAAATTTACCGTCTTTTGATATTTCTTGCTCAGTAAAGAGCCTGCCGACTTCTATTATAGTGTGGCTATCTAGTGTTTTTCTTTGATCTTTTGTGCTGCCGTAAATACGAATCAATTTTCCATGCTTAAGATTATAATGTTTATAGTCCGCTGCTTCCCCCAGTGTTTCGGGCAATACCCAAAGCTGAATCATACGATTTTCAGTAGCGTCCGGGTTTATCTCATTATGGCTAAAACCTTCACCTCCTGCACGCTGTGCCTGTGCTTGATTGGCGATCATAGACTGACCATGTTCCAAGGATCCTTCGTGAGAAATCCGACCTTCTACGACAACAGAAATAACATCCATTTCCTTGTGAGAGTGTAGGGTTGTTTCACCTTTTGGTAAAAATCGTGCATCTGCAAGATATACAAAGTTACCCAAGCCATTCCACACATCGCTGCCGCCACCAATACGGTTATCTTTTACAAGGATGTGCTCTTTCAATCCTGCAAATCCGCCAAGGGGTAAATTATCTCTACGTAAAATTTCCATGCTCATTTCCATATTTCCTTTTTGTGGATTGAAAAAGCTGTTAAAAAATAATTAGATATAATGTAGCCTATACAGTGTTTTTGTAAAGTAGACCTCTTTTAGAGGTCTTTGTTTCAAAAAATAAAATAATAAGAATTCTGGCCTTGTTTCAAAAAATAAAATTGGTAAAAGAGGTGTTGTTATTTAGCTTTATTTAACGGGTATAAATACCAAAAGTTTGATTAATAAACCGCACTTCTTCCATAACATTCTTTTCATTCATCCCTGTAGATAGCTGTCCTTTTTTAAACATCCGCATTATTTCAAAAAGGGTATCATAAGCTGTTTTCATGGACTTAAAACCAAGCGTAGGTTTCATTAAACGCTTAAGATTGCCATAATCTGACTCAACAATATTGTTAAGATATTTCACTGAATGATGCTTCATATATTCTGGACACTTTCCTTCTTTCTTTAATCGATAGCTATATCATAAGTGGGTGATTTATCTGTGTTAATAGAAGAAGGAGGGTCCCTGACTTCATACTCTTAAGGGATTTACCCAAGAAACGCTTAGCAGCCTTGGAGTTCCGTGTAGCTGAAAGATAGAAATCAATAGTACATCCTTTAAGAGTCAACTGCTCTATATAAATAGGTCCATTTCCCCTTTACCTTTACATAGATTTCATCAACTCTCCAGCTATATCCATGGCAGGTTTCCAGTAATACCAGAGACGTTTTCCATTTCAGGGGCATAGTGTTGTATCCAACGATAGAGGGTTGTGTGATCTACTTCAACACCTCTCTCTCTTTCATTCATGCCAACAGGGATTTTTCTTAAACATACGCCTTCATGCTAAAAGATCTAGGGTACTAGTCACGGTTATCATAGGCATCTAAAATACGCTCAAGCATTTCTTGGTTCCATGCTTTTAAGTCTTTAAGAAAGGCTTTATTAGAATTGGATAGAAGATAATGACGATCTGGATCCCATGGCGTGTTTCTTAGGCTCCCTTCTGCGTTAGAGATGTTTCTAGTACGAGGGTCAAGAAAATAAGAGATAAATATTTTGTTGCTAGATCCAACAATTTGATATCCTACACGGAAAAATATTTCTTTAGGAGGAAAATCAAGCCCCGTTCTCTTGAGGTATTGTTTACCATAATAAGAAGCTTTCATAAGTGTTGGTGCAATGTATGTTAAGCTTGGAGCACTAAATCCACGAGTCTTCTTTTTTGTATTTGGTGCAGCTACGTAAAATGATTTTGTATAAAAAGCATGATGAATGTCTGATTCACCTGTCGCTGTGAATTGAGAGCCTAAAAGTTTAGATTCAGAAGTAGTTGAGTATTCGACTATATCTAGACCAAGAGGGAGTTCGATAAGTACAGAATTAGAAAGTGCTTTTTCAAATTCCTGGACAAGAATCACTTTTCCAATTGGAACTTTTGGCGTTGCTGTTGCTTGTGAGAGAGAAACAACCCAGTCACCAGCAGGAAGAGGAACATCATAAATGCCAACGTGAACAGATCCAGCATAAATATCACCTTCTGTAGGTAGTGGGAGTTTACCATTTTTATATTGATCAGCAATGTTTGCGCAACCTGCTAAAAAAACAAGTAGTGCTAGTGAGTATTTTTTTAAAGACTGGAACATAAGTTTCCCTTATTTTTTTTCTATATTTTTATAATTGCCTCAGTTTAGCATGGTGCCGGATGTCGGATTCGAACCAACGACCTACTGATTACAAATCAGTTGCTCTACCAACTGAGCTAATCCGGCAGCAGTTATCGAAATAGATACCGTGTTTTCGGTATTTTGCCAAGAGGGGGTAATTGAAAGTACAAACTTTACAGTAGACAAAAAACTAGGTGAGGCATTTTTGCATCTCTTCCAATGTTCTTTGTACTGTATTTATGCCTTTGTTTTTTTGGCTGGAAGTAGCTAGTATTTCAGGAAAAGCAGCGGGATGTTTTTTAAGTATTTCTGTTGTTTTTTCACAAAGATATTTTAAGGAAGATTCTTTTATCTTATCTATTTTAGTCAAGACAACTTGATATGTAACAGCAGCTTCATCAAGCATCATTAAGATTTCTTCATCAACTTTTTTTAGTCCATGTCTGCTATCAACAAGCAGAAATAAACGATGAAGAGTAGGGCGTCCACGTAGATAGTCTTTTAAGAGGGCTTGCCAGTTTTTTACGACGTTCTTTGGTGCCTTTGCAAAGCCATATCCGGGCAAGTCTACCAGGTACAGTTTTGATTTATAGCTTGTAGGCTCAAAAAAATTAAGAGCCTGTGTGCGTCCTGGTGTAGAGGAAGTTTTTGCGAGACCTTTTTGTTTCGTTACAGCATTTAGCAGGGAAGATTTTCCAACATTAGAACGTCCAACAAAAGCATATTCCGGTCTATCAGCATCAGGCAGATCCTTTAGATGATGGACGCTTATTATGTACTTCCAAGGATGTTTAAACATTTAAACAGTCTTTTTTTTAGCTGTCCTTGCAATGAACCATTGTTGAGCAATGGATAGAATGTTATTCCATGTCCAGTAAATTACAAGGCCAGAAGGGAATTTAGCAAACATAAAGATGAATAGAAGAGGCAGCATCATCATTACTTTTCCTTGAACAGGATCTGCAGGCTGGGGGCTCATACGTTGTTGCAAGAACATAGAAGCACCAAGCATAAGAGGCCATGCCCCAATCATTAGAAATTCTGGTGGAGACCAAGGAATAGCTCCAAATAGGTTAAAGAGAGTAGTTGAATCTGGTATAGACAAATCGTGTATCCAGCCAAAGAAAGATGCTTGGCGCATTTCAAGGGAAATAAAGAGGACTTTATATAAACCAAAGAAAAAAGGAATTTGAATTAGCATAGGCAAACAACCAGAGACAGGATTAACTTTTTCTTTTTTATAAAGCTCCATCATTGCTTTGTTTAACTCTGTTTTGTCTGTAGCATAGCGTTCCTGCAAAGCTTTCATTTTAGGCTGCAGTATTTTCATTCGTGCCATAGAGCGGTATGATTTATTTGCTAGAGGAAAGAAGATAAGCTTAATTAAAACTGTTAAGAGCAAAATACATAGTCCCATATTAGAAATATATTCGTGCAAGAAGCTTAGGGTATAAAATAAAGGTTTTGTAATGACATAGAACCAACCAAAATCAACAGAACGGTCAAAGCTTGGTATATTTAAGGTTTTCTCATAACTATCTAGCAAACTTACTTCCTTTGCTCCAGCAAAAAAATGTGTTGTTAATGTGTGTGTTTGTCCGCTAGCAATAGTAATTTTAGATCCTTTAATAGAGGTTTGGTAGAACTGCTTGTTATCTGTTGAGAGATTTTTATTAGATTTAAACTCATAAGTATATTGGAGAGATTGGTCTGGAATAAGAGCAGAAAGCCAGTATTTGTCTGTAAAACCAATCCAGCCACCAGTGGAAACTTCTTCAATTTTTTCTTTAGATTGAAGATCTTCATAGCCAATTTCTTTAAGAGAATCATTAATGATACCAATAGGACCAACATAATAAGCCATATGTTCTGCGGCTTTACGGTTGCCACCTTGTGAAATGAAGGCATAAGGATAGAGATTTACCGGTTTGCTGCTGGTATTTCTAACGCGCTGAACAATGGTAAACATATAGTTGTCATCAAGAGAGATAACGCGCTCAAATATTAGACCTTGATTGTTTTTATAGCTAAGCGTAAGAGGAGATTCAGAGGTAAGTTTAGAAGAAGATGCTTTCCATTGAGTTGAACGTGTAGGGGTCTCAATATTTGGATTTGTACTTAGCCAGCCAAAGTTAGCGTAATAAGGAGACTTTGTGTTTAGAGGGGAGAGAAAGTCTACCAAGGAGCTAGCAGGATTGGTTGTTAAATGATACTTGTTAAGAACAAGATTGTTTATAGAACCTCCCTTAGAGGATAAAGATCCAGTTACACTGGGGGCAGAAATGGTAATTTGAGTTTCTTTTTCAACAGAAAGATAATCTTCTTTAGAGGCATACGTGAATACAGGAGAAGTAACAGTTGCGAGTTGTTGAGGCTGCATTTGAGCTATTGGCAGCGGGCTAGTGTTTTTATTAGAAAAAAAATAATTATAGCCAAACAGGACAGCCACAGAAAGACCTAAAGCTATGATTAAATTGCGTGTATCGTTCATTTTATCTTTTTTCCTTATTTATCTTCAGACTTGTACACGTTTCGTTTAGAGGATGCAACTTTCAATTTTTTTGAGGATTTCCCCCAAATAACAGGATCGAAACCATGCCCACCCCAAGGATGGCATCTCAACAGACGTTTCATGGTTAGAAATGTTCCTTTGAGAAAACCAAGGCGTTGGAAGGCTTCCATGGAATATTCAGAACATGTAGGCCTGAATCTACAAACTGTCATCCAAGGGGAAAGGATTAATTGATAACCTCGGAGCAGCCATAGGATAGGATAAACATAGAGTTTTGATTTTTTAGTCATGCGCGTCACCATAGTCTTAAAGAGCTATTTTGGCTATGTAGAAAGATATAAATTTTTAATATATTAAATACGTAGTCGTATACGTTCAATTATAGGACAAGTTTAGGGTATTTAGGAGGTAAAATGTGAGGCATTATATCAAACAGTAATGTAAGGTAAAATTTCTGGAAAGCACGAACAGTTGTTTTAGTGCTATTTTTGCAAAGGTACATCGTTGTTTAGAACAATAAAGAGGAGACTTATTGTTAACGTTTAATATTTTCTTTTAACCACTTTTCTAAACACTTTTTGAAATCTTTAAGGAGAACTTTATAAGAGCTGTGTAGTAAGGATTTTTTTGCAATTAACACAATATCATAGGTATAACCTTCTAGAAAGTTTTCTGCTTTCTCTTGTTGAAGTGCTTCTCGGAAAAGAGAGCGCATTCGGCGTTTGGCAAAATTTCGCTGAACGGATTTTCCTACTTTTTTAGAGGCGGTTACCCCAAAACGAAATGTTGAGATATTATTAGAAGATTTTTTGGAACGAATTTGCACCAAAAAAAAAGGTGCGTACAAAAAATTACCTTGTTTCATATTTTTAATAAATGAGGAACGTTGCGTTAGTGTTTGGAAGTTTACCATAACTTAGCACAAGAATTCTAAGCAGAAAGACGAGTACGGTTTTTAGCGCGTCGGGCTCTAATAATATTACGACCGCCTACTGTGCTCATACGAGAACGAAATCCGTGGCGACGAGCACGAATAATACGGCTAGGTTGAAAAGTACGCTTCATGGAAAACTCCATTTCCAGTTAAATTAAGAGGCTAATATCAAATCTATAAGACATTTAAGGGGTGCTCGTCAAGATATTTTAAGGTCTTGTAGAATAATTAAATAAAATCACTCCTAATTTGTAGAGATTTCTACATTCTCTTAAGATAGAATAACAACATCTTTTTATAGGTTGTGGTGCAAAGTTCAACCTGACACTTTTGTGCTTAAAAAATGAAGTAATGGCATAATGTTTCTTTAGTGAAATTGTTAATAAAAGGTATAAATTATAGGATTTGACTTAAAAAATAAATAACCATAAATTTTTCAAAGCTGTGTTTCTTAAACTATCAAAGAATGGTAGAAATGTTTTATTCACTGAAGATATTACTCTATGTTTTTTGTTTAGGTTCTGAATATGGCTAGCAAACAATATCTTCTATAGAAATAGTTTTTATAGGCTGTATAGGAGTATTGAGATGATAACGAGTGCTCTTCTTTTCCCCTGTTCTGCGAAGAGCTCCCTTATTAACAAGATCTCTTAAGTCTCTTGTTATGCTCGCAGATGAAGCTCCAGCTCTAGTGATAGTTGCATAGTTTTTTGCACTAAGTCCTCCTTGAAAAGCATCAGGACCTTCTTTAAACATTCTTATTAAAGCTTTTTCTTGCCGTTCATTTATTTGTCCTTTTACTTTATCTAATAAAGTCACTTTATGTAATAAGAACTCTATTTGTGAATGGCATCTTTTTTGAGCTTCAATAGCAGCAGAGGCAAACCAGAGCAGCCAATCTGTAATATTTAAACTTCTACTGGCAAGATTTAACTCTTGGTAATATTTTTTGCGACGTTTTAATAGCGTTCCAGAAAGAGTTATAAGAGTTGGAGTTACGGAAGCATGGGCAAGTATCTTTTCTGAAATGGCTCTTCCTATACGACCATTTCCATCTTCAAACGGGTGAGTGCTTTCAAACCAAATATGTGCTATTCCTGCACGAGTTAAGGTTGGAAGCTTACTCTTTCCTTTAGGTTCCGTTTTTTCCACCCATTTAAGGAATTTATTCATTTCTTCTGGTATTCTGTTAGCTGGAGGTGCTTCGAAATGTACTTTCCTCGCATAGTCTGGCCCTGAAACTATCTGCATAGGTTCTTTGAGACTACGATACATACCTATATTCGTTAGGTCATGTCTCCCTAGAAGTATCATTTTATTCCATAGACAAAGTGTTTCGTGAGAAAGCGGGGTGTGTATATTTTTATAGAGATCTACTATCATTTCTGAAATACCTGCTTCAGCTGGAGCAATCTTACGGGGAAGAGTAGAAAGCCCAAGATGCTTACAAATAGAGGACTGAACACTGTCTCTATCAAGAATTTCTCCCTCAATAGCGGAAGTTTCTATAGCATCAGAAGTCATTAAACTTATTAAAAACGTATCCTTGTCGTCTTCCTTCAAATGCTTAGAAAGACCTATAGAGAATCCTTGACCTTCTATAAAAAGTTCTTCAGCCTTTTTTAGTCTATCTGCGTCCCAAACAAATTTAGGCCATAAAGGATTTTGCCAATTCCATTCCATGATTGATATCTTTCTTTTTATCAATCACATTATAGCATATTTATGATTAATAAAAAAATGGTTTTATAGATCAATTAATATAGGTCTCTATAATAAGCAGCATCAGATCCTTCTTATGGGCTCTGTTGCAAAAATAAAATGATCTGATTCAGATCTATTATTAAAATATTTCCCTTGAAAATTTAGAAGGAGCTCCTCTATACTCTCTTAGGCACATTGCAGGGCTGAACGATACACCTATATTTTACATAACTACGTTTATTAGGATCTTATAATGTTTAAACATCTCTCTTTACTTACAGCACTTATGATACTTGTCTCTTCAGTAAGTCACGCTGTGTTTGGCGAGGAAGAAGAAGCCGGTGGAAATAACGGTAAATCTCTGCATTCGTCAAGAGGCGGCGGTGGTAAAGAAGATTCATCAGGAGGTGGTGGTAGTGAAAAGGTAGCTAGAGCGGATACTTTTCCTCAGTTTAATAAACTAGCTCCGGATCTTAAAGGAAAGGTAGCGGGCTTTCTTGAACCTTCTCAAAGAGCACATCTAGCAGGAATGTCTAGAGGCGACCGTGATGCTATTCACTTAACAGAAAAAGAGTATCTTTCAGCGTACTTAAAGCGGGGAGAAAGTCCTGGAGAAGCTATAGCATCTCCTATGTCTTTCTTAACTAATATAATGGGTATGAGAGAGAAGACAGTCGTCTTTGGTCCTGGC
>JAJRRM010000125.1 GCA_024279475.1 Alphaproteobacteria bacterium
TAAAAGAGCCTAGAAGTTTTGTTCTTTCAACCGTTGATACATACAGTAGACCATCAAGTAGGGTACTCTTATTAAAAAGTGAAGACTCTAAAGGCATTTCTTTTTCTACTGGAGAAAATAGTAAAAAAGGTCAAGATCTTTCGAGTCAACCTATGGCCGCTGGCAATTTATGGTGGAGGGAAATACTCCAACAAATCAGTTTTTCTGGCGTAACAAAAAAGCATCCTGCAGAAATATCAGATATTTTTTTTAGAAAAAGAACACGAGAAGCACAGGCTATTGCATCACTTAGCTCTCAAAGTGAAAAACTTATTAATGAGAACGTTTTAACTAGAAAGGTTACTAATTTAATACAATCTAGGGATGAAATTAAAATACCTCCCACATGGCATGCATATTTTATAGAAATTGACTGTATAGAATTTTGGCGTGGAAGCGTCAATCGAATGCACAAACGATTGGCAGCAGAACTCCGTGGAGGAAGATGGGAGTATAGATGGTTGCAACCCTGATACGGTATATATTAAATTTGAAACTTAAGATATTAAATATATAGGTATCCTCTTTAACTTTACTCATCATTAGATTTCTATGGGGGAAATGTTAACATCCTTATTATTTTAAACTCACTAAGCCTTCTTTTCATTGAGTTTATTCTTTTTTTTATCTTAATATCCTGTAACTGCAAAGGACTATATATACAAAATTTAACGAAATAATTAGACATGTTATGTGTTTTTTAATAGGATATGGTGTTAGAATAAACTCCTACTTCATTTTTTCAAGGAGGTAAATTATGAAATTAAATATTATTTTTATGCTTTCTTTTTTTATGATAGTTTTTTCGTGTGATAAAGCAATTGCTTTGACTAAAGATGAGCTGGATGAATATAGAGAGGTTGTTAGAGCTGTGGGGAAAGAAATAGAGAAAAATGTTCCTATAATAGACGTATCATCAAAACTACCAGAAACTTCTGATGATAAAAATTTAACAATTATGCTTGGTGACATATATGATAATCTTGCACAATATTACTCATATAGATTTTATGAGCTAAAGGAAAAAACCGTCGAGAACCTTTTGGATAGGTATATAGAATTAACAAAGAAAAACGCTTATAGTGTTCCACTATAGAATTTATTTTTTACCGCAGTCCCCCCCCCCCCCCCCTAAAAATTACTATTGGAACGGGAATAGATTTTTTCTCAGAAATATATATAATATGGCGAGGAGATTATAAATATGCGTCATTTTATGTTTTTATTGTTTTTATGTTTATATGTGCAAGAGAGTAACGCTGGCAAAATGATGGCAGTAGATGATACAGAGGAAAGCTCTTCAGCCTCTACAAGAGCTCCTAAACCTTCTCTTAAACTCCTACCTTTGGAAGATTTTTCTCAGAAAGTTAAAGAATTTACTCAAAAACAGGATGCACATGCATTCCCAGAACTTTTAGAGGAATTTAAGAAACTAGAAGGAGAGGAAGCAACTTGGGAAAGCGTAGCACATAAACAGGGAGTAGAAAGATGGCTTTTCCAGAGCTGGAAAGGCGCTGTAGGAGCACAGTTATTTCTAGACGCTGCTATTAACCTTCCTCATCAGCATTTATTACGTAACGGGTTAAAACCTCTTCTTTCCTGCTCTTCTATAGAAGAAGGTTATGCTGAGGCTACTGCCGCAATTCATGAAATTATACAAAATCACCCCTATATCCGTCGGAGAACTGCACTTTATGCCTTAACAGCAGCATCTCATCTTCAACATCCTCTTGCTCGTCTTTTTCTAACAGAAGCTCTCAGATGTTATGATGGTAAACCTTCTCGTTTTTTTAAAAGTAACCATTTCTTGGTTAAAGTTAGTTTATCATCACAAGATGGCAAAGAGGCTCTTCGTCATTTCATTGATGTCTCTGGTATTGACGTTTTTGTTGATTTAACAGATGAAAGAGACTTGAAAAATCCTAAAAAGTTAAAGGAGAAGACTCAACTAGGACTACTTCACTATAACGTATTATTAGGAGATCTCTTATATGATAATGCTCAAGATTATTCTCCTTACTCTCCAGAAATAATAGATCCAGTTGTTCAGCAGTATAGAATTGCAGCTGATAAAGGAGATTTCGATGCTGGATTTAAAACATATGAATTAATGAGTAGCATTTCTTTTCTAAAAATAAAAAGTAAGCAACCATTTAAACTTAAAAATCGATATGCGCTCTATGCTGCCTGGCATGGAAATGAAAAAGCTTATAGATATGCTCATATTATGAAGGTTCTGGATAAAAAGGGAATACCTGGCAGAAATGGGGATATTTTTAAAGCTATAAGAAAGTTTTTAGTTCTTAAACATAGGTTGTAGAATATTTCGTGTTTTTATTGTTATATTAAAATTAGAAACTTTATATAGGAGCTGTGATTGTGAAGAAATATATTTTATTTTTTATGGGTATGTTTTTATTAGGCCAAAATTATGCACTAGGAAACAAAATAGACTTATGCGAGAAGTTTATAGCAGATGATGAGATGAGTGCTGAGGCTAAAAAATTAGGAGGGAGATCTGTTACGGCGGGTATTGAAGAAAGTGTGAAAAAAACTCCTAATTATGAAGAATGTACAGAATTAGATTTTAGTCACAATGTCTTGCAGTATAGAGGGGCTACAAAAGTTCTAGAGTTTGCACAGTTTTTACCGAAATTAAAAGTTTTAGATTTATCATTAAATAGGATAGAAGAATCAGATAGAGATTTTGATGAGGAACTACCATTTGAAAAAGCTCTTTTAGGTTTGATTAAACAAGATAATATAGAAAGAGTAGATCTTAGAGGAAATTCTATAGCTCACATTACTTGGGTTCGTCTTTTTTCTTTGAGAATATCAGATCCTAGTCTTTTAGGAAAACTTAAATGGAACTGATTTTTCCTTTTAAATATTTTTGTTTCTCAGTAGTTTTCTCATTACGTAGTATAGTATCTTTTTCTTGTGGAAAAGGTGAGTTTGTTTGCAGTGACTACCAACTTTAAACCAAAGATCCAAGTGAGTTATAAGGTATCGCTTTAAATATAGTATTAAAGGGTCTGTATACCCTCTTAATAATTATGATAAGAAATACTTTAAAGTTCAGGACATCTGTAAGAAAGAAGTAAGGGTTTAAACTTATGTACAAGAGGGACTAGAGTATTAGGTGCTAGCACTGCTCTTTAGGAAGAGTAGATGTAATAAATATAACTTCAAGACTTCTAGACCATTTCTCCATAAATCTTAGTAAATAAGATTTATAATACTCAATGTCAGAATCTAATTTTTCTAAAGAAGCTGTTGTATTTGTCATATTTACAAGTCCAGCCGCAACAATTCTAGTTCCCTCATAAAGAACAAAATGTTTATAATTAACTCCTGATAAGCCTTCAGACTTTGTAAACTTTCTATAAGCTTCCCATTCATTAACTTGTGTACAAATCCGTGGGCATAATCCTAAAAAACCTACTTTTTCAAGTATACTTGTTATAAAATCATTTTTTCCAAGATTA